>CAMBFN010000080.1 GCA_945865425.1 Comamonas sp. lk
TTGAAAGTTTCATGTCTGATTCAATTATCGCGGTAAGCCAAGTCTGCAAGTCGGTAAGCGACTCCACCGGCACCCTGCAAATCCTCCACAACATCGACTTTTCGCTGCAGGCGCGCGAGGCGGTCGCCATTGTGGGTGCCTCGGGGTCCGGCAAAAGTACGCTGCTGTCCATCATCGCGGGCCTGGATACGCCCACCACCGGCACGGTGCATATCGCCGGGCAGGACTTGTTTGCATTGGATGAAGACGCGCGCGCCGCCTTGCGGGCGCGGCAAATTGGCTTTGTGTTCCAAAGCTTTCAGTTGCTGGGCAATTTGACGGCGCTGGAAAACGTAATGCTGCCGCTGGAACTATCGGGGAGCAAAGATGCGCGTAAGTTAGCTGCCGCCATGCTGGAGCGTGTGGGCCTGTCGCAGCGACTGCAGGCCTACCCCAAAGTGCTCAGTGGCGGCGAACAGCAGCGCGTGGCGCTGGCCCGCGCTTTTGTGGTGCAACCTGCCGTCTTGCTGGCTGACGAGCCCACGGGCAGCCTGGACTTTGCGACCGGCGAGACCATCATGGCGTTGATGTTTGAGCTCAACCGCGAGTTGGGAACGACGCTGGTGTTGGTAACCCATGACCGCGCTATCGCCCAGCGCTGCCTGCGCTGCCTGACGATTGAAGCTGGACGCCTGGCTTCGGATGTCAGCACGGCGGTCTCGCTAGGCTGAGCTGGCTGCAGCGCCGCGGCCAGCCGCGATAATCGGGCGATGTCCGCTTCCCACATTCTTTTTGGTTTTCATGCGCTCGGTGTACGTCTGAAGATTGCGCCGCAGTCGATTGTCGAGCTGTACTACGAGCCCACCCGACGCGACGCTCGCATGCGGCAGTTTCTGGAAAAAGCGCACGAGGCGGGTGTGCGGCTAATCGAGGCGGACGGGATGCGTTTGTCCAAACTTTGCGGTAGCCACGGTCACCAGGGCGTCGCGGCGCGCACGCGGCCTTTGCCGCAGGCTAAATCGCTCGACACGCTGCTGGAAGACTTGGAATCTGCGCAGGCCGCTTTACCGGTGCAGGAAAGACAACCGCCCTTGCTGCTGGTACTGGACGGCGTTACCGACCCGCACAACCTGGGCGCATGCTTGCGCGTGGCCGACGGTGCGGGAGCGCATGCGGTGATCGCTCCCAAAGACCACGCGGCAGGTATCAATGCCACAGTGGCCAAAGTGGCCAGCGGTGCCGCAGAAACCGTGCCTTACTTTATGGTGACCAATCTGGCGCGCACCTTGATGGAACTCAAAGAGCGCAATATCTGGATTACCGGCACCAGCGATGCAGCGCCACGTACCTTGTACGAGGCTGATTTTCGCGGTCCGACTGCGCTGGTGTTAGGCGCAGAGGGCGACGGCATGCGCCAACTGACGGCCAAAACCTGCGACCAACTGGTCAGCTTGCCGATGCGCGGAGCCGTGGAAAGTCTCAATGTATCGGTTGCCAGCGGCATATGTTTGTACGAAGTGCTGCGCCAGCGCAGCGGGCTAACTATTCACTCCGGAGGAAAACCATGAAAAACAGTTTCAAAATAAAGTATCTCGCGCTGGGCGTAAGCGCCGTGGCAATCTTGTTTACCTTGGTCGCCTGCACCCAGGAGCAGCAAAACAAACTGGGGCGTGACATCCAAAACTGGACCGGTACCAACGGCGTATTGGAAGTCTACTCCGGTGACAAACTGGTACGCCGCTTTCTTAAAGTGGACAAACTCAGCACCGCCATGGGCACCGACGACAACAAGCCGCGCCCCTATCGCTTTGGTTACGGCGTGCTGGATGAAAACCAGAACATGCAAGCCGACGCGGGCGAGAAAAAAGTCTATTTCGAGATCAGCGACTACGCCACGAATTACGTGTTTTTTGAGAGCCCAAACTAAGGGTTGCCAAAACGCGTGGGCCAGGTACACAAGGCCTCGGTGCTTAAATCACTTTGGCTACTCAACCGGTGGACGATGTGCCAGCCGGTGGTCAATCCGCTTTAACGACGGCGGATTAATCATAGGCCGAGCGTGACCGCGTTAGGAAATGATTTGCTGATGGAGACCTTTTGCGAGGGTAAACCATAGTTATACCGGCGCGCTATCCGATGCAACATGGTGCGTCGAAGTGCTTTCCTCTGGCCGATACCGGGCTGGTCCAGGCGTTCGAGCATTCATCAACCACCACCAGGAGCCAGACCCATGAAATCTAAGATCGCTGAAGAATACGTTCACATTCCAGACCTCGCTTGGATTGACTTTCCGGCCGGTTTAGCCGATGGCGGCATCCGTTGGAAATTGCTCCACGTTCAGCCTGGCCATGGCGCCTGGACTGCTATTTTTGATTGCCCCAAAGGCTCCTCATTTGCGCCCCATATCCATGCAGGGCCGGGCGAATATTTCTTGACTAAAGGGCGTATGGACGTGCGCGGGGGGAAAGACAATGGGGGTGAAACTGCGGTTGCTCCGGGCTATGGTTTTGAGTGCTCTGGTGCGCGCCATGACCAAACCTACTTTCCAGTGGATAGTGAGTTTTACATGACCTTTTTGGGGCCTTTGGTCTTTATCCAGCCCGATGGCACTCCCATCGCCGTCGTCGGCTGGGAGCAAGTCCAAGGCGCCTGGCAGGCAGGCTAGGCCTCGCATGCAGGGTAGTGCCCCGCAAGAGGCCTACCTGGCGCAACCCTATGCACTGGGTTCGTCGCGACCTGAGGCTAGCGGCGGCGCCTGTGCGCGCAGATTCCCTTTCGCCCATTCAACACTATGTCCTTTAATACTGAAATACATCCCGGCGTGTGCGCCACAGCACCTGCGCAAACCCAAGGCTTTGTACTTAACCACAGCATGTTGCGCGTCAAAGACCCAGCCATCGCATTAGATTTTTACACCCGTGTTTTAGGGCTTAGGGTGTTGCGCAAGCTCGACTTTGAGGAAATGAGTTTTTCCCTTTATTTTTTGGCCCACCCCCAGCCGGGTGTAGTAGTCCCCGAAGATAGCAGCGAACGTATGGTGCACACGTTCGAACAACGTGGCGTGTTGGAACTCACGCATAACTGGGGCACCGAGTCCAAGGATGATTTCTGCTACCACAACGGTAATGCCCAGCCCCAAGGTTTCGGTCATATTTGCTTCTCGGTGCCGGACCTCGATGCGGCGGTGCAATGGTTTGACGAAAACCAGGTGCAATACGTCAAACGACCGGACCAAGGCAAGATGAAAGATGTTGCGTTCATCAAAGACCCCGATGGTTATTGGATCGAGATCGTCGAAGCCGCAAGGCTCAAACGATTAGGAATGGCCGCGAGCGGCTAATGCGCAAAAAGCCATCGGGGTTATCAAGGGGCCGATAAGTGCAAAGGCATGGCTCACACCAAGCCCAAAAATCCTGCTAGCGCTCCTGCCCCGATGAGCCACAGCAAGTGGATGCGCGTTTTCCACACCAACAGCGCCGACGCGACGGTAAGCAGCCAGAGCAAGGGCGCTTGCTGCAAATCACCATGGCTTGCGGTAAGTAGCCAGCCGGTAGCCACCAGTAGGGCTATCACCACCGGGGCCATAGATTGCTTGAATGCGCGCACCTCAGGGCGTTCGCGATTGCGCTGACCCCAGCGGGCTGCAAAAAAGGTGAGCGTGGTGCTGGGAATGATGATGCCCACCATAGATACCGCCATGGCCGCACTGGCCAAAGCCCAGGGCAGGGGACCATTGGCTGGACCGCCACCCGAAGCCATGCCCACATTCCAGCCCAGGACCGCGACAAAAAGGACATTGGGCCCAGGTGCCGCTTGCGCCAGGGCAATCGAAGCGCTGAACTGGCTGTCCGTCAACCAGGAGTTTTGCACCACCAAATAACGGTGCATTTCGGGCACGGTGGTAATGGCGCCGCCTACCGAAAGTAAGGACAGGGTGACAAAGCAGCCCAGCAGGTCCAGCATATTGCCGTAGCCAAAGGCGGTCATGGTTGTCCCTGCGGCAGTGCAGCCAAAGTGCGGATGCGGTGCAAGGCCCAAAAAAATGCTGGAAGGCCAATGCCCAGCAGCGTCCACGCCAGCGGCACCCTAAATAAAGCGATGGCGATAAACACCAGTGCGGCGATCAGCGAACAGGCCAGCGTGCCCATGGCGTTGCTGCGCAATGCCGGCACCAAACGGATTCCGGTGCCCGCAATCAGGCCCGCAGAGACTGCGCCCATGCCGCGCAAAGCACCCTGCACAGCAGGCAAATGCCCAATGCCCGCAAGCCCGATCGTCAACGCCACGACCACAAAAAGCGGGAAGGTGAGCATGCCCGCCAAGGCAACTAAAGCACCCCGCCAGCCGAAATAGCGGTCACCGATGATCAGTGCCAGATTTACCACATTGGGGCCAGGCATGATTTGCGAGACCGCCCAGTCCTCAACAAATTCTTCGGTCGTGAGCCACTGCTTCTTCTCAACCAGCTCGCGCTGCACCACCGCCAACACCCCACCAAAGCCTTGCAGCGCGATACCGCTGATGGCCCAGAACAGGGCGGCGAGTGATGCAGGGCGGGGCGAGCTTGCAGGACTGAAACCTGCTGCAATTGGAGCAGGAAAATCTTCTAATGGGGGCATGCGATCCATACTAAAGCCAGCATCCTAGCTTATGGCCTATGGCTTATTGCTTCTCGCGCGCATGCAGCTGCGCTGCCACCCAAGCAAACACCCGTGTATCGGTACACAGTTGCAAATGACCGATCCCATTGAACACCTGGGTGTGCACGCCGGGCAGAGTTTGTGCGGTTTGTGGAAAAACAATAGCGTCTTGTTCGGTCAAAGCAAGGCGCAGCAGGGCACGGCGCTGCGGGCTTTCGCTGGCCTGCAAGGCTTGCAGCCAGTCGCTGGCCCAGACCATTTGGCGCGCATTAGCTAACTTGGCATGGGGCGTGATTTGGGTGCCCTGGTGTGGACTGCCCAGCGTCACTGCGACGGCGACTTGCGCGTCGCCATAGGCGCGCATCCAGGCGCGTATCACCAGGCCGCCCATGCTATGGCCCACCAGAGCCACACGCTGCTGACCGGTTTGGGCGCGTAGTTGCGCTACCGCTTGCTCTACCTGAAGCGCATAGTCATCAATTGAACAAAAAAATGGCTCTAAGTTGATAGCCAGCACGTTATGGCCAAAAGCCTGCAAGCGCGGCGCCATATCTCGCCACACGCCATGGTTGCAGCAATAGCCATGGACCAGCAACACGGGTAAGTGCTGATTTTGGGTGCCCGCTTGCAGCATTTGCGCCTTGGCTCGGACCCAGGGCATAGCCCAGACCAACAAGCGGTAAATCGCCCAGGTCTCGCCCGCGATAGCCCGCCACCAAACCCAGCCACTTATCCCTTGCGGGCGGGAATGCAAAGTGAATTTTGCGGTCCATGCCCACAAAATAACCAAGGGTAGCGCTAGCCAGGCGGCCAACAGCCACCCGGCCGGCCATTGCCAGGCCGCTACCAGCCAGATACTGACCACGGCGTAAACCAGGGTCTGCCACAAAAACCAACGACGCAAAAGCGCAGCGAGCATGGGCAACTGCTATTTAGGCCGACTTGGCCGGCTCACAGCGCAGGGTGCGGCGGGCCGATTCCAACTTCGCCTGGTCAGCCTGGTAGTCCGAGGCGAGCACACGCATAAGTAAAAAGCCGGTAGCTGACGGGCTAACTACGACTTGTGCGCCTTGGGGCACCGGCGTTGGGCCCTTGGCGCCGCCGGCGGGTACCAGCCAAAGGTCTATTGCGGCACCTTGCGCTTGGCGGTCATTACGCACAAAAAAATTGTCGCTGTTGGCGCTGTACAAAGCAATCGACCAATAAGCCGGCAATTGGGGCGAGGCACGCACGCGCACCGGACCGTCGGTCAGGTCAAACACGCAAACCGAATACAGCAAGTCCGGGCTGGGCATGACTACGCTACGCGACTGCGCATTGACCGGCGGCGGAAAAGCCGCTTGGTTACGCATGTTCATTTTTTGCGCCATGGGGCCGTTCATAAGCACCTGCATGATCAAGAGCGGCACTGCCCACACGGTGAGTAAATGCGCCAATAAAGCCGTGCTTAGCAAGGTGACAATGCGGTAAAGCCAAAGCCGGCGGGTGTAGGACCAACTGCTCATACGCAGTCTCCCACGGGCTGGATCTTTGGGGGTACCAGGCTTTGCGGCGCAGCTTGCAATGCGGCATCCGGGTTATACAGGCGCAAGGTGAGCAGCATGCCACGATTGCCTGGCGTGGGCAGCCAGTAGCTGCCGCTTTGTTCCTGGGGGCCGGTGGTAAAGCTAAAGACGCCTTCGCTGCTGAGTTGCGCGATGTCGCCGTTCAGGCTGTAACGTGCATTGGGCGCGTCAAACAAAAACATATCATCTGCATAGGCTGTAATGCTCCACCAGCGCGCTTTGGGCGGTACCCCACTGATGCGGTAATTGCACTGCGAGCGCAGTGCCTGACCGGTGTCATCTTGCGTCGCGACAAAATACATGGTTTCGCTACGGCCCAGAGCCAATAGCGCATTGACCGCTACGGTGGCTCGGGTGTACATATCGGCATCCACGCTGCCGGCTTGCAAGTTGGCACGCCAGGCGCCTACCTGAACAGAGGGGTTGAGCCACGCTGCTTTTTTTAAGACCCAGAGCGCCGAGCCTATACCCACTGTCAGCGCACCCAGGTACAAGGCACCACCGACCAGAATGCGCCGCAGACGCGAAGGCGCATGGGCTGTCATTGAGGCGATTGTTCTAGTGCCGCCGCGCGTGCCTTACGCGCCAGTGGCATCCAATGCAGGAGGCCAAACAGCATTGACAGCACCAGGCTCACCGCAAGCGCGCCCTCGTACAACTTGATATACCGGTAAGCCAGCAAACATTCCAGTGCATGGATGAGCAACAAGGCTAGCGACGCGGTTTGTACGATAGGCCCGGCCTGGCCCGGTAAGGCCACGATGTGCGAGGCAATGCCTAGCGCATACACCACCAGGAGCGAGGCTTTTAAAAATAAATTAAGCATGGTGAAAATTTTCTGAGACTTAGTTGCAGAACGCTGACTCCGTTATTACCAGGCCGTAGGCCGTGGCAATCCATGACCTCTTGCGGGCAGGGCCGCAGCGCGCTAACGCTCCTTGCAGTGACAGGAGTTTTGGCATTACATCAAGCGCTTCTTTATTAATTCGCCGGAGTTGGCGGGCAGGCTAAAAAGCATGCCATCTTCACCCACGGTGATAGGGCCTTTGTAAAACTTGGCCGCGTCGCCCACAAAGGCGGGGTAGCCAAAGCGCACCGGCATAGGCGGCACGATGTGGTTAAAAATAAGTTGTTTCGCACCGGACTCAGAAGCTACTTGCGCGGCCTCTTCGGGCGTGGTGTGGTAGGTCAGGATGTCACGCATCACATGCGCCAAATTGTCCATTTTTTTATTCGTGAAAGCGTCGCCTAAAAGGCCCACGAGCTTGGGTTGCAAAGCTTCGTGCAGCAGGATATCCACGTCTTTGGAAATAGCCACCACCGAAGGTACTTTGGTGGTGTCGCCGCTAATCACGATAGAGCGGCCTTTGTAGTCAAAGCGGTAACCTACGGCGGGTTCAACAGGCGCATGGTTGACGCGAAAGGCCGTCACTTTAAGGCCTTTGTCGTCCAGCACCACCACGGTATCGCCCTGGCCTTTGGGCGGCAGCTCGAAGGGCATGCCTTTGCCGCCGCTACCGCCGGGGGGCATAATTTTTTCGGTATGGTGGCTGACGCGGTAGCCGTAGTCGAACAAATAGGCCGACCGGAAACCATCGACCACTTTATCGACGCCGGTGGGGCCATAAACGGACAGGGGCTTGGTGGACGAAGCCAGACCCCAGTGCTGCAACATGATGGGGCTTAGGCCGTCAATATGGTCAGAATGAAAGTGGGTCAAAAATAGGGCCTCTGCTTTGCCAGTCGGTATGCCCATGTAGCCCAGGTTGCGGGCGGCGCCTTCGCCTGCGTCGATGATGAAGATGCGGTCACCGGCAATGACAACCGAACAGGGTCCGGCGCGGCTGGGGTCAGGAAAGGGAGAACCGGTGCCGCACAAAGCCAGGTGCAGACCATCGGGCAAATCGGGCACGATATTGCGACCCACTTGGGTGTTCGCAATGCGCTTTAGCACCAGGGTGCCTAGCTCGCGCTGGAAGGCCCAAGCCAGTGCTGCCAGCACAAGGCCGAGCGCGACCAAACCCAACAAAATCCGTTTTACCAATTGCATGCCTGTCTCCTTGTATGCGGGCCGAGAGAATTATTGCATGCACTGGTGTACGGAGCTGTCTTCTTTAGTACACCGGCTGGTAGCGGGCAATCGTGTCTTTCACCTCATTACTCAGGACAAAGCCCTCGCCATGTTTGGCGGCCAGGGCGTCGCAGCGCGCCGCAAATGCATCTAGGCCCATGCCGTATACAAACTGCATAGCGCCGCCCGTCCAGGCCGGAAAACCAATACCGAAGATGGAACCAATATTGGCCTCGTGCACGCTGGTCAGCACGTTTTCATGCAGGCAGCGCGCCGTCTCCACAGCCTGGCGGTAGAGCAAACGGTCTTTCAAGGTTTGGATGTCCCAGGCAAGGCTTGGCTTTTCATACAAGCTTTTCAGGCCAGGCCAAAGTGTTTTTTTCGCACCCTTTTCAGCCGGATAGTCGTAAAAACCACCGCCGCCTGCGCGGCCCGGGCGAGCATGTTTTTTCACCATCTCGGCCACCAGCGCTTCGCCGGGGCGGGGCACATAGGTTTTGCCCTCGGCCGTAAAGTCGGCGATGGTTTGCTCCATGACATGCACACTCAGCAACAGCGCAGTTTCGTCCAGCACGGCCAGCGGGCCTACCGGCATACCGCTTTGCAGACCGGCGTTTTCAATCACGGTGGCCGGTATGCCCTCGCCCAGCATGGCCGCGCCTTCCATGACAAATGTGCCAAACACACGGCTGGTGAAAAAGCCACGCGAATCGTTGACCACGATAGGCATCTTGCCGATGGCTTGCACGTAGTCAAAAGCACGGGCAATCGTCTCATCGTCGGTCTCTTTGCCGCGGATGATTTCTACCAGTTTCATTTTGTCCACCGGACTGAAAAAATGGATACCGACAAACTTAGCGGGTGCTCGGCTGGCTGTCGCCAGGCCGCTGATTGGCAGCGTGGACGTATTGGAGGCAAAAAAACCACCTTCGCGCAGCAAGGGCTCGGCCTCTTGCGTGACGCGCGCCTTCAGCTCGCGGTTTTCAAACACGGCTTCGATGATCAGGTCGCAGTCTTTGAGATCAGCGGTGTCGCCGGTGGCCTGTATCAAGTCCAAGGTTTGTGCCATGGCGGGTAGCGTCATGCGGCCTTTGTCCACCATGCCCTGGCAGAGCTTGCTGCTATAGGCTTTGCCGTGCGCGGCTTTTTCCAGACTTACGTCCTTGAGTACCGTGGTAATGCCTTTGCGCGCCTGCACATAAGCAATGCCCGCGCCCATAAGCCCTGCACCCAAAATGCCCACTTTCTTTGGTGCAAAACGCGGCACATTGGCCGGGCGCGCACGCCCGCTCTTAATGGCGTTGAGGTTGAAGAAAAAAGTGTTGATCATGGAGCGAGCGTTCGTGCCCGTCATCAGCAGCGCCAGGTA
>CAMBFN010000081.1 GCA_945865425.1 Comamonas sp. lk
ATTTTTGCCGGTATTTCGGCGGCCGGGGCGTGCTGGATGGCCCAGCAAATCGCCAGCGAAGTGCAGGGCGCGACGATTGTCTTTATCGTCTGCGACCGGGGCGACCGCTACTTGTCCACCGGTGTTTTCCCCGCTTGAACCCACTAGCAAGCTATGACCCAGGCATTTAAGTTTTGTCCCCACTGCGCCACCGAGTTGGCCTGGGTCACGCAAGCCGAAGACGGCGGCGACAAATCGCGCCTGCGCTGCACGGCATGCGACTTTACCCATTGGAACAACCCCACGCCGGTGCTGGCCGCAGTGATTGAAATCGAAGGCCGTGTGCTGCTGGCGCGCAATGTGGCCTGGCCGGGCAAGATGTATGCGCTGATTACCGGGTTTATGGAAGCGGGTGAAACCCCGCAAGAAGGCATCGCCCGCGAAATCTCAGAAGAAACCGCGCTGACTACTGACGCACTGAACCTGATCGGCGTGTACGATTTTCAGCGCATGAACCAAATCATCATTGCCTACCACGCGGTCTGCCGCGGTGAAGTGCGGCTCTCGCCCGAACTGGTGGATTACCGCATGTACGCGCCCGAGGACATCAAATGCTGGCCCGCAGGCACCGGCTATGCGCTAGCCGATTGGCTGCGTTCGCGCGGGCACACGCCGCAATTTATCGAATGGGCTAAGCGCTAGGAAAGCGCCGCCCCGCGTTCTGAAACTTAATTTCCCAAGGGCACCATGAGCATCGAATACACCATCGCCAAAGAAGTGGACAGCCGAGGCCTGAACTGCCCGCTGCCCATACTCAAAGCCAAACGCGCGCTGGCCGATATGCAAAGCGGCGACGTACTCAAAGTCATCGCCACCGACCCCGGCTCGGTGCGCGACTTCCAAGCCTTTGCCAAGCAAACCGGTAACACCTTGTTGGACCAGCAAACGGTGGATAAAGAGTTTATTCACCTGATGCGCAGGCGTTGAGCCGGGCGTCATCAATATGAACCCCTTGCCCGAAATTGCTATGTCCACCGCACAGTCCGCCAACTTTTCGATTTGTGTCTATTGCGGTTCGCGCCCAGGCGCCGATCCGCGCTTTGCACAGTCGGCACGCGATACCGGTGCCTTGATCGGTAGCCAGGGCTGGGAGTTGGTTTATGGCGGCGGTAACGTTGGGTTGATGGGCATGGTGGCCGATGCCACACTGGCCGCAGGCGGCACGGTGTACGGCGTGATTCCACAAACCCTGATAGACAAAGAAGTGGGCCACACCGGCCTGACCGAGTTGCATGTGGTGGATAACATGCACACGCGCAAAACCATGATGTTTGAGCGTGCCGATGCGTTTGTGGCCCTGCCCGGCGGCATAGGTACTTTTGAAGAACTGTTTGAAATCTGGACCTGGTACCAACTGGGCATGCACCACAAGCCCTTTGGCTTGCTCAACGTGGCCGGCTACTACGACCCGCTGATCGCCATGCTCGACAGCATGGTGGCGCAAGGTTTTCTTAACTCCGCCGTGCGCGGGCTATTGCAGGTGGGGACGGATGCGGGGGAGTTGTTGCCGCGACTTCACCAACTGGCTAATGGTGACAAGTGAAGACGCCAACTCCAGGCGGAGCCGATGCCGTTCGCCGGTGCTGATTTTCAATGTTGACATGACGCGTGACCAACGTGCACGAAGTGAAAACTTGCAGTGAGGCCAAGCATGCAGGTTCAGCTCTGCAACCACAACTCCAGCGGCATTCCCCCCGTGCCAATCACCAGCGGCTGCGCTTCGCCAAACTGCTTCACAAACGCGCCCAGGCCCGACACATTGCCTAGGTTGTTTCCGCTTTTCACTTCCAGCGCTTGCAAGGTGGTGCCCTTGCGCAGCACGTAGTCCACTTCTTTTTGGCCGTTGTTCCAGTAGTGGATGAGCGGGTGGCGGCTGCTGTGAGTCAGGTGCCGGGCTAGCAGTTCGGCGCCTACCGCGCTTTCGGCCAGTCGGCCCCACACCTCGGGGCGCGCAAGTGCTGCTTGCAGACCCACGCCTTGCGCCACCCAATGGCAGCCCATCAAGGCGTTGTTGAACACTTGCAGCTTGGGGCTGGATGCGCGTTGGCGAACCACTTGGCCCATGTATTTGGGCAGGCCGCAAGCCATGCCTGCGCCTTCCAGCAGGTCCAGGTAGTGGGCCAGCGTGGTGGTGTTGCCTGCGTCGTCGAGTTGGCCCAGCATTTTTTGGTAGCTGAGGATTTGGCCGCTGTAGACGCAGGTCAGGTCAAACACGCGGCGCAGCAGCGCGGGTTTTTGTACCGGGGCCATCAGCAACACGTCTTTGCTGATGGTGGTTTCGATCAGCGCATCGCTGACATAGGCAGCCCAGCGGCTTTCGTCATGCACCAAGGGAGCGGCGCCGGGGTAGCCACCATAAAAGATGAATTGCTCCAAGCTAAAGCCAAAGGCGTCGCGCATTTCGGCATAGCGCCAGTGGCCCAGGCGGGTAATCTCAAAGCGCCCGGCCATGCTCTCGCTCAGGCCACGGGCAATCAGCAGCGGGGCCGAGCCGAGGATCACCACGCGCACATCGCGCCCGGCGGCGGTGTCTTCGTCCCACAAGCGTTTGACCTCTTCGGTCCATTGGGACACTTTTTGAATTTCGTCCAGCACCAGAACGCAACTGCCCGCCTGCGCGGCCAGGGCGCGTGCGACTTGCCATTGTGTACCCAGCCAAATTTGGCCTTGCAGGCCGGGGCCATCGGCGCTTGCGCTGTGCTGGGCCACTGGGGAAGCCATCGGGCTGGTTGTGTCAGCTTGTGCGTCCCGCTGCAAGTGCTCCAGCGCCTGGCGCACCAGCGTGGTTTTGCCCACTTGGCGCGGACCGGCCACCACTTGTAAAAACCGTCGAGGCTCTTTGAGCCGAGCCACCAGAGGGAAAAGTGCTTCGCGTTCGATGGACATCTTGTATTTGCTCAGTACATTGAGTAATTTATCTCATTGTATTGAGTAAATTCATTTACGTCAAAAAATACCAATTAAATCAATGCCTTAGCGTACTGGTTACGGCTTGATCCCCGCCCATCATTGGGGATTTCAGGGGCGCGGCACCTTTAAGCCAAGCGCTCCAGTTGCCCCCGCACCTTGTCCAAGGTGCTTTCAAAATCCGCCATGCGTTGACGCTCTTGGCTGATCACGGCGGGCGGTGCTTTCGCCACAAAGGCTTCATTGGACAGCTTGCCCTGGGTCTTGGATATTTCGCCTTCTAAGCGCGCGATTTCTTTGGACAGGCGCACTTTTTCTGCAGCCACATCTACCTCGATGAACAAGCACATGCGTATTTCGCCCACTACGGCCACGGGCGCGGCTTGCGCTGCGCTTTGCCAGGCGGCTTCGTCGTCAAACACTTTCACATCGCTGAGCTTGGCTAGCGCTTGCAAGACCTTGGCATTGGCGCGCATAAAGTCGGCATTGCCCAGCGCGAACAGCGGCATTTTGGTGGCTGGGGACACATTCATCTCACCACGCAAATTACGGCAGGCATCAACCAGGGCTTTGAGCTGGTTGACATTGGCAATGGCTTGCAGGTCCACCTTGTTCAGTTGCGCCTCGGGGTAGCGTGCAATGCTGACTGAAGCCCCGGCCAGACCAGCCACGGGGGCGACTTTTTGCCAAAGCTCTTCGGTGATAAACGGAATGACCGGATGCGCTAGGCGCAAGATGGCCTCCAGGGTGCGAATCAGCGTGCGCCGGGTGGCGCGCTGCTGCGCCGGGTCGCCGTTTTGGATTTGCACTTTGGCAATTTCCAGGTACCAGTCGCAGTATTCGTTCCAGACAAATTCATAGATCGCGGTGGCCACATTGTCTAGCCGGTATTCGGCAAAGCCCTTGGCTACCTGGTCTTCGGTTTGTTGCAATACCGAGCTAATCCAGCGGTCGGCCTGGCTGAATTTGAGGTATTGGTAGAAAGGCCCGGCGGGAATGGCTTGTCCATCGGCGCCCACGCGCGGGGGCGTGCATTGTTCTTTGGTGTGCTCCTGCAAACCGCAGTCCTGGCCTTCGCAATTCATCAGCACAAAGCGGGTGGCGTTCCACAGTTTATTGCAAAAGTTGCGATAGCCTTCGCAGCGCTTGCTATCAAAGTTGATGTTGCGGCCCAGACTGGCCAGCGCCGCAAAGGTAAAGCGCAGGGCGTCTGCGCCATAGGCCGGGATACCCTCGGGGAATTCCTTTTGCGTGTTCTTGCGCACTTGCGGCGCCGTCTCAGGTTTGCGCAATCCCTGGCTGCGCTTGTCCAGCAGGGGCGCAAGGGCAATGCCGTCAATCAGGTCCACCGGATCGAGCACATTGCCTTCAGATTTGCTCATTTTTTTGCCTTGGGCCTCGCGCACCAGGCCGTGGATGTACACGTCTTTGAAGGGCACACGGCCGGTGAAGTGCGTGGTCATCATGATCATGCGGGCGACCCAGAAGAAGATGATGTCGTAGCCGGTGACCAGTACGCTGCTGGGTAGGTAGAGGTCGTAATCGGATGTTTGGCTTTCGCCGCTGGCGAGGGCGCCGGAACCGGTCTTGCTCCTGCTCGCTTCGCTCGAAATGTCGCTGTGCCCGGCCCCGGCGCCCTCGCCAGCTTGCATGGAGCTGTAAGAGCCGCTCTTACCATCCCCCGGCGCGCTGTCCGGCCAGCCCATGGTGCTGAAGGGGACTAGGGCGCTGGAGTACCAGGTGTCCAGGACGTCTTCATCGCGCCGTAGCGGGCCTTGGTAACCCGCTGCTTGGGCTTTGGCAAGCGCCGCCTCTTGTGTGGTGGCCACAATGAAATCTGCACCATCAACTAAGCTGCCATCGGTGTACCAGGCAGGAATCTGGTGGCCCCACCACAATTGGCGGCTGATACACCAGTCCTGGATATTGTTCATCCATTGGTTGTAAGTGTTGACCCAGTTTTCTGGCACAAATTTCACTTCGCCCGACTGCACTGCGTCAATCGCTTTTTGCGCAATGCTTTTTCCTGTGGGGTCTTTTTCGCTGACCTTGTTCATGGCCACAAACCACTGGTCCGTCAGCATGGGCTCTACCACTTGGCCGGTGCGCGCGCAAATGGGCAGCATCATTTTGTGGGGCTTGATTTCCAGCATCAAACCTTGGGCTTCCAGATCGCGGTTTACTGCCTTGCGCGCGTCAAAGCGGTCCAGGCCTTGGTAGGCCAGCGGGCCGTTTTCGTTGACTTTGGCGTCCAGGGTAAAGATGGTGATGAGCGGCAGATCGTGTCTTTGCGCGCAGGCGTAGTCATTGAAGTCGTGCGCGCCGGTGATCTTGACGCAGCCCGAGCCAAAAGCGCGGTCCACAAAGTCGTCGGCAATGATGGGAATTTGCCGGTCGCACAAGGGCAGGTCCACCATTTTGCCGACCAGGTGTTGGTAGCGTTCGTCCTCGGGATGCACTGCCAGCGCGCCGTCGGCCATCATGGTTTCGGGGCGGGTGGTGGCAATCGTCATGCCCTTTTGCAGCACGCCGTCTATCAGCTGCGGGCCATCAGCAAAGGGGTAGCAGATGTAGTGCATCTTGCCTTCGGACTCGGTGGCTTCGACTTCCAGGTCCGAGACTGCGCTCATCAGCACCGGGTCCCAGTTCACCAAACGCTTGCCCCGGTAAATCAGGCCTTGTTCGTACAGGCGCACAAAGGTTTCGGTGACCACGCCCGAAAGCTTGGCGTCCATGGTGAAGTATTCGCGGCTCCAGTCCACGCTGTCGCCCATGCGGCGCATCTGGCGGGTGATGGTGTTGCCCGATTCTTCTTTCCACTCCCAGACCTTGGCGATAAAGTTTTTGCGCGCCTCGGTTGGCGTTGCGCCCATGAAATGGCGGCTGATACCCTTGTCTTGCAGTTGGCGCTCCACCACAATTTGCGTTGCAATGCCCGCATGGTCAGTGCCCGGCACCCAGGCGGTGTTAAAGCCGCGCATGCGGTGGTAGCGCGTCAGGCTGTCCATGATGGTTTGGTTAAACGCATGGCCCATGTGCAGCGTGCCGGTCACATTGGGTGGCGGCAGCTGAATCGCAAACGCGGGTTGGTTGGCGTCTGCCTGGCCGCTGCCGCGCACGCCCGCCAGACCGTAACCGCGTTTTTCCCACTCGGGGCCCCAGTGCGCCTCTAGGGCGGCGGGTTCAAAAGACTTGGACAGGGATTGCAATCCGGGCTGGTCAGGAGGTGGTGTGGACATGGGGCTTTGGTGTGGGTGGCGCCAGCCGCAGTGCGGTGGCGCAGGGGAAAGAGCGGCAATTTTACAGAGGGGACCGTCAAGGCGCTCCCGGCTCGGGCGCGGCGCATGGCACTCGGAAGTTACCATCGCGGCCATGCAAAATTCTCCGCCCCCTTCTCCCAGCTTTCGCAAACTACCCGCGCGCTATGCGGCCGTCATCTTGCCTTTGTTGCTGTCCTGCATCATGACTTGCTTGATTTCAGGGATTAGCACCTTGCGCGGCGTGGGCTTTGCGCCGGGCGTGCTGCAACTTTGGCTGGGTTCTTGGGGCTTGTCCTGGTTGATCGCCTTCCCGACACTGTTGGCGGTGTTGCCGCTAGTGCGCCGCCTGACCGCTGCAGTGGTTGAATTGCCCCAATAGGCAAGCAGCGCTGCCGCGCTTCAGGCGACAATCAGGCTTTGACCTTTGCACCTTTCTAAGACCATGCTGTTTGTTCTCTCGCCCGCCAAGTCCCTGGATTACGAAACGCCGCTCAAGGTGCAGACGTATTCGGCCCCCTTGTTTGTGAAGCAGTCGCAATCCCTGATCAAAGTGTTGCGCGATTACACGCCACCGCAAATTTCTGAGTTAATGGATTTGAGCGACGCGCTGTCCGGATTGAATGTCGCGCGCTACCAGGCCTGGTCGCCGCGCGCGACCGAAAAAAATGCCCGCCAGGCGCTGCTGGCATTTAACGGCGATGTCTATGACGGCCTGAACGCCCGCGCCATGGACGACGATGCGCTGGCCTGGGCGCAAGCGCATGTGTGCGTGCTCAGCGGTTTGTACGGCGTGCTCAGGCCATTGGACTTGATGCAGCCCTACCGCCTTGAAATGGGCACGCGCTTGCCCACCGAGCAGGGAGCCGACCTGTACCAGTTTTGGGGCAGCCGCATCACCGATTACCTCAATGAACGCTTGCATGGCGATGCCGAGCCGGTGCTGGTGAACCTGGCCTCGCAAGAGTATTTCAAATCCGTCAAGCCCAAGTTGCTTAAAGCGCGGGTGATTGAATGTGTGTTTGAAGACTATAAAAACGGGGTTTACAAAATTATCAGTTTCAATGCCAAGCGGGCGCGCGGCGCCATGATGCGTTTTGCGATTGAGCAGCGCGTGGAAAAGCCGGAGCAATTGCGGCAGTTCGCGGGCGACGGCTACAGCCTGGCAGCCAAAGTGTCCACGCCAGAGCGTCTGGTCTTTCGCCGCAAGCTGGCCGCTGCCTGAACCACTATGAGCGTCACTCCCTCTGCCCCGGTCAAACCCGAGCAATCGCCACTGGGCAAAGCCGCTAGCTATGTGGACCAGTACGACCCCAGCCTTTTATTCCCGCTACCGCGTGCGGACAAGCGCAGCGAATTGGGCATTGCCGGTGACCCCCCGTTTTTTGGCGCCGACATGTGGACGGCTTTTGAGCTGAGCTGGCTCAATCCGCGCGGCAAGCCGCAGTTGGCGCTGGCGCATTTCACCGTGCCTTGCGAGAGCCCCAACATTATCGAGAGCAAGTCCTTCAAGCTCTACCTCAATAGCTTTAACAATACCGTTTTTGCCGATAGCGACGCGGTGCTGGCCTGTCTGCGCAAAGACGTATCCGAAGCGCTATGGCGCGGCGCGCCGGTGCCGGGCAGCGTGGGTTTACGCCTTATTGCGCCCGACATGTTTGACCGTGAACCGATATACGAGTTGGACGGCTTAAGCCTGGACCGGCTGGATATTGAGTGCAGCCGCTACAGCCCGGCACCGGATTTGCTGCACGCAAGCCAAGGCGAAGCGCCGGTCAGCGAAGTGTTGGTGAGCAACCTGCTCAAAAGCAATTGCCTGGTCACCGGCCAACCCGATTGGGGCAGTGTGCAAATCAACTACACCGGCAACGCCATAGACCAGCAAGGCCTGCTCCAGTATCTGGTGAGCTTTCGCAACCACAATGAATTTCATGAGCAATGCGTGGAGCGCATTTTTATGGACATTTGGACGCGCTGCAAACCAATCAAACTATCGGTCTACGCCCGCTACACCCGGCGCGGCGGCCTGGACATCAACCCCTTTCGCACCAGCCATCCGCAAAAGCCCCCGGCCAATACGCGCACGGCGCGGCAGTAAGCGGGCTCAGGCCAAATCGGTGAAGGACTTGAGTTCTGCCAGGTCCGGGTAATTACCGGTGCGTTTGCCTTGAAACGCGGTCACGGCTTCGCCGACATGGCGGTTGCTCCAGATCGCTGCTTGCAGCCAGCCCATTTGTTTGAGCGCTTCATCCACCGTATGGTCACGTGCATAGTGCACGGCTTGCTTGGTGCCCCAAATGGCGACCGGCGGTTTGCCCGCGATCTCAGAGGCGCATTCCAAGGCGGCTTTCACGGCTTCTTCGTGGGTGTCAAACACTTCATTGAGCAGGCCATAGCCCAGCGCCTTGTCGGCGCCCATACGCCTGCCGGTGTAGGCCAGTTCTTTGACCACGGCCAGCGGCACCAGCTTGGGCAGGCGCTGCAAGGTGCCGACGTCGGCCACCATGCCGATATTGATTTCCTGGATGCAGAAAAACGTGTCTTTGCTGCCGTAGCGAATGCAGCAGGCGGTCACCATGTCCACCGCACCACCAATGACGCCGCCTTGCAAAGCCGCAATCACTGGAATGCGCAGCGTCTCCAGCTTGGTGAAGGTCGCCTGCATAGCGCTCAAGTTATCGAAAATCGCGGCCCGGCCTTCGGGCGATTGGTCGTCCATCTGGACAGAGCCAGCAAAGGCGTCCAATGCCATACCGGCGCTGAAATGCTTGCCGGTGCTGCTGATAACCAGCGCGCGGGCGGTTTTGTTTTTGTGCAGATCGGAAAGTACCGTATCTAACTCGCCCCAAAACCGTGGCCCCATGGTGTTGAGGGCCTGGGGGCGGTTCAGCACCAAATGGGCGATGTGGTTTTCAATCGT
Source organism: Comamonas sp. lk (assembly GCA_945865425.1). Lineage (GTDB taxonomy): Bacteria > Pseudomonadota > Gammaproteobacteria > Burkholderiales > Burkholderiaceae_C > Allorhodoferax. The sequence goes on from CAMBFN010000081.1 coordinate 9,124, forward strand.
CAGGGAAAAGCAATGCATTGCGTTCATGGGGTATCTCCGGTTCATTAGGCAATAGCTTAGCGTCCTCGGCGCGCAGCAGCGAGCCCACCCTGACACCGAGGAGACGCAAGCGCTTTTGCAGCGGCGCGCGCTTGAGGCTCAGGCCCGCCGCGCGGCGGATTTCTGTGGGGTCAGCGGTGTAATGGGGCAGGCTGTGGTCGCGCGTGGCAATTTGAAAATCAGCATAGCGCAGCTTGACGCCTATGGTTCTGCCGACATAGCCCTTGCGTTGCAAGTCAGCGGCGACTTGTTCGCACAAGCGGGTGAACACTGCGCCCAACTCGGCACGGTCGCGCACCGCATCCAAATCCCGGTCGAAAGTCGTTTCGCGGCTCATGCTGACCGGCTCGCTTTCGGTGACTACCGCTCGGCTGTCGCGGCCCCAGGCGGCCTCATGCAGCCAAGCACCCGTTTTATTGCCAAAGGTTTGCACCAGCCATTCAGGTTCACGCTGTGC
>CAMBFN010000082.1 GCA_945865425.1 Comamonas sp. lk
AGGGGGCCGGAGCGCGACAGCAACAAATACACCACCAAACCGACCACCACCGAGGGTACGGCCAGCGCGGTGTTGAGCAGCGTGAGCACCAGGCCCCGCCCCGCAAAACGGGCCACGCCCAGCCAGGCGCCTAGCACCAGTCCCAGGCCGCAAGCCAGCAGGCAGGCGCAAGCACTCACCGCCAAAGAGCGACCCACAATAGCGAAAAACAAGGGATCCAGCGAAACCAGCAGCTGCAAGGCCAAAAGCGCACTGTCGGAAAAAGATTGCATAACTGCGTTATCGTAGGGCGTTGACCAATACCTTGCGATATGTAACACCGTGCATAGGCTAGCCTTTCATTACACCCTGAGCCGCGATGCGCAAACCAGGCCTGTGCGCAATGCGCTGATCGAACTGCTGCAGGCGGTGGCCAGCCAAGGCTCCATCAACGCGGCAGCGCGCGCCCTAGGCCTGTCTTACCGGCATGTCTGGGGTGAACTCAAGCGCTGGGAAAACGAATTGGGTAATGAATTGCTGCAGTGGGACAAGGGCAAATCGGCACGTCTGAGCGCCTTCGGGGAGAAGCTGATGTGGGCCGAGCGGCAGGCGCAGGCCCGCCTTGCACCACAAATAGAAGCCTTGCGGGCCGACCTGGAAACCGCATTTGCAGTCGCTTTTGATGCGCACGCACAGGTGCTGACGCTTTATGCCAGCCATGATGACGGCCTGGCCTTGCTGCGCGAACAGGCGCTGGCCATCGGGCAGGACCTCGGGGAGCGACTGCACCTGGACATTCGGTTTTGCGGTAGTGTCGATGCGATTCGCGCGCTCAACGAAGGCCGTTGCACCCTAGCCGGGTTTCATACCATCCAAAGCCCGGCGCCAGGCTCACTGACCGAGCGCACTTACAAGCCCCTGTTGCAGCCGGGTAAGCACAAAATTATCGGCTTTGCCACCCGCATGCAAGGCTTGATGCTAGCCCCCGGCAACCCACTGGGTATTGTGCGCCTGGCCGATGTGCAGCACGCCAGCGTGCGTTACGTCAACCGTGCTTTAGGCACCGGGACCCGCGTCGTCTTAGACCAATTGCTCCAGCAAGCAGGCCTTGTTGGCGACGCCCTCCATGGCTATCAGCGTACCGAACCGAGCCACAGCGCCGTGGCACAAGCTATCGCCTCAGGCAGTGCCGATGCCGGGCTGGGCATTGCTGCCGCCGCAAGCGCCCAAGGCTTGCATTTTTTGCCCCTGGTGCAAGAAAGTTACCACCTAGTTTGCCTGAAGTCCGCCTTGGACGAGCCCGCCTTAAAAAGTCTGCGCCAACTCCTGCAAAGCAGCGCTTGGACCGACTCGCTAGCGCAGCTCAGCGGTTACACCCCCGAATTAAGCGGCCAGGTGCGCGCGCTGCGCAAGGTATTGCCGTGGTGGGACTTTGCCCGCGCCAAGCGCAAACCCGCACCCAAGGGCGCGACGATCAGCAAATCCGCGCAAACAAGGCCAGCGAGCGCCTAGCGTTTGCGCATTCAGACTGCCGCTTTACGCAAGGTTTCGACTACCGGGCGACTCAGCACTTCGCGCAATCCCCACCAACCGGCCATCAGGGCCAGTGCCGCGCCGGCCAATGCGCCCAGCAAAGGCACCCACAAAGAGACCGTCCAGGAAAAATCAAACACATAGCGCGCCAAAGCCCAACCCAGGACGCTTGCCACCACAGAGGCCAGAAAACCGGCTAACAAGCCAACGCCAGCCAACTCCAGCCTTTGCACCTGCCGTAGCAAACTGTTTTGTGCGCCCACCGCACGCATGATGGCGAACTCGCGAGCGCGCTCTTCACGCGTGGCGCTCACCGCTGCAAACAAAACCACCAAGCCGGCAGCCAAAGTAAAGCCGAACAAAAACTCAACCGCGCGTATCACCTGGTCCAGGACGCGCTGCACCTGGTTGATCGTGGCGCTCATATCCACGTTGGTGACATTGGGGAAACGGCGCACCAGCGCATTGTCAAAACCGGCCTGCCCCGGCGCTTTGAAAGCTCCCATAAAAGTGGCGGGCACACCTTCCAAGGTGCTCACGGGATAGAGCGCATAAAAATTGGCTCGCATCGATCCCCAATCAACTTTGCGCAGCGAGGTAATTTTGGAATCCACCGTCACCCCCGCCATATCAAAGCGCAAGGTGTCACCAACTTGCAGCCCCAGCGTGGTCGCAATACCCTCTTCCATACTGATAGCACCGGCTTCTTCGGGCGTCCATTGGCCGCCAACGATCTGATTGTTGTCAGGTTGCGTAGCGCTGTAGCTGATATTGAATTCGCGGTCCACCAGTCGCTTGGCGAAGTCTTCTTTATAGGTCGCAGACGATACGCTGGTGCCGTTAATTGCAACCAAGCGGCCACGAATCATGGGGAACCAGTCGTACTTTTTCACACCAGCGTCTTGCAGGCTTTGCACGAAAGCTGCAGACTGCTCTGGGCTGACATTGATCACAAAACGATTAGGGGCATCGGGCGGTGTGGCTTTGCGCCAACTGGCGATCAAATCGGTGCGCAGCAGCACCAGCAGCACGAGCGCCAGCAAGCCCACCGACAAGGCACTGACCTGCACCACGGTAAAAGCGGGCCGCGCTGCTATTTGCCGCGTTGCCAGCACCAGCGCGCGCGGCGCACTGCTTTCGTTCACGCTAGCGCGCAAAAGCTTAATGGCCAGCCAGCTCAGCAGCGCAAACACCAGCACCGCACCGGCAAAACCGGCAACCGCAATCAGACCTAGCTTCAAATCACTACTGACCACTAACAGCAAGGCAGCGAATCCGGTAACACCCAGCGCCAGCACACCCAGGGACGCCGGGCGCAAATTGCCCACATCGCGACGTATCACGCGCAAGGGTGGCACCTGTGCCAACTGCAATACGGGGGGTAAACCAAAAGCAAACAACAGCGTCAGGCCCATACCCAAACCCAGCGCGGCCGGGGCCAGACTGGCTTGCGGCAGTTGCGTGTCGACCAAACCGGCTAGCAGCAGCACAAATAAATAATGCACTCCAAAACCTATGCCTACACCTAGCGCACTGGCAAACAAGCCCACCAAAGCAAACTCCCAGGCATAGGCCCCGGCTATCGTGCGCTGGCTTTGGCCCAACACGCGCAGCATGGCGCAATCGTCCAAATGCTTGGCAGCAAACGAGCGCGCCGCCAGCGCCACGGCCACGGCGCTGAGCAAAGCGGCCAGCAAAGCCACGAGTGAAAGGAATTTCTCCGCGCGGTCCAGGGTCTGGCCCATTTCGGGGCGGCCAGTTTGGGTGGACTCGATGCGCACGCCGCGCAAAGGCTCTGCGTCAGCGGCGCTTTTATCCGCTTCACTGGAATTTGCTGTGCTGGCGGACTTATCGCTTGCCGGCGAGACTGCCTTCGCGGCATCCTCTGGCTTCGCTACTTGGCCGGTCTTGATGCGCTGCACACCCGCATCCACAAAACGCTTGATTTGCGCATCCTCGCCCGCTACCGCCAAACGGTAATTCACGCGGCTAGCAGGCTGCACCAGTGCGGTGGAAGCCAGGTCTTGGCTGTTGAGCATGACACGCGGCGAAAAATTCATAAAGCCCGCACCCCGGTCCGGCTCGATCACGATGATGGCCTTTACCTGCAAGCTGCGCTCGCCCAAAAGTAGGCTGTCCCCTACGCCAATGCCCAGCGCATCGAGCAATTGCGCATCCACCCAGACCGACCCCGGCGCGGGTATGCCGCGTGCGGGCCGATCCGGCGCGCCGGGCGCGTCCGCAATGCGCAAGGTGCCACGCAAGGGGTAACCCGGCTCCACCGATTTCAAGGCCACCAGTTTGCTGTTACCGCCTTGCTCTTGTGTAGTGCGCGCCATGGTGGGAAAGCCTTGCGTTTTCACCACGGCCAGGCCCAAGCTGCGGGCTTGTTCGGCAAAGAAACCGGGCGCCGGCCGATCGCTGGCGATGACGGCATCGCCGCCCAGTAATTGGCGCGCGTCGCGCTGCAAACCAGATTGCAAACGGTCGGCGAAAAATCCCACCGCGGTAAGTGCAGCCACTGCCAGTGTGACGGCCACCACCAGCAAGCGCAATTCACCCGATCGCACATCGCGCCACAAAGTACGCCAACCTAAAGACCACATCGATTGCCTCATGTCGCTGCTTTCAAAAGCCGGGGCAAGGGCTGCCCGGTCAGCCAAGCCTGCAGGCATTGCAGCACGCCATCGGTAAAGGTTTGGTACACCGGCTCCACCACAAAACCCAGATGCGGTGTGAGCAAAAGACGCGGGCAGTCGCGCAAAGCGCTGTCCGCAGGTAGGGGCTCGGTATCAAACACATCCAGCGCTGCCATGCCGATGCGCCCGGCGCGCAATGCATCTACCAAAGCGCTGGTGTCTATCAAGGCAGCGCGCGAGGTATTGACGAGCAGGCTGTCGGGCCGCATCTGCGCAAGGCGCTCGGCATTGATGAGGTGGCGGGTCGTCGCCGAGGGCACCAGGTGCAGGCTCAGCACTTTGGCACGCGAGAGCAATTCATCCAAGGACACGGCCTGCACGCCGTGCGCAGCGGCGCGCTCGGGCGTCATGTTTGGACTCCAGGTCAGCACTTGCATGCCCAAAGCCTTGCCGACCAAAGCGACGCGTTTACCGATTTCGCCTAAGCCCACTACGCCCAGTGCTGCGCCGTGCAGCACGCCGGGCAAGACTTGCGGCGCGGATGCGCGCCATTGGCCTTGTTCCAACAAGGCGCTGTACTGGGCTAATTGGCGCGTAGCCGCCAATATCAGCGCCCAGGTCAGTTCGCAGGTACTGTCTTTGGAAGGGCCCCATTCGGTGTGACTGACCGGTATGCCGCGTGCCGCCAGGGCCGCTGCATCCAGCGTAGTATTGCGCGAGCCCGTAAACACCAGGTAGCGCAGGCGCGGCAGCTGCGCAATCGTCTGCGCGTTCAGCGGTATGCGGTCGCGCAACAGGACCAGCACGTCGGCCTCTTGCATAGCTGTCAACAGCGCTGCGCCGTGTAATGGCTGGTGATGCACGGTAAGCCGAGAGGCCTGGTCTATGGTTTGCCAATCGCCCAAGCGGCGCAGCGCTTGCTCGGCATCGCCCAGCACCACAATATGCGGTTTGTCCATAGCAGCACTCATCGGCTCAAGGGCGTGCCAAGGCGACCAGTGTCTGCACACTAGGCGCATCGCCCAAAGCCCATGCAGCTTGGATCAGCTCAGCACTGCGCGCCGCGCCAATTACTGGGTCCGACAGGCCGTGAAATTTGGCCTCCAGATGCGCATCGGTCATCGGGTTTTGTAAAGAGCCGATCGCGTGCTGCACGCGCACATGTACGCGGCTTCCATCCTGCATGACGGCAGTGATGTCCGCCGCAGCTTCATCAATGCTGTCATCGACCCTGGCAACTACTTTGCGGCGCAAGGCCACCATGTCCGCGCGGGTGACTACGGCATCCGAAAACTCGTCCTCGCCTGCGCAGCCAAAAGTCAAACCGGCGGCGCAGCCGTGGTAAATGCTGAACTTGGCTTGCAGACCATCGGCCGGTTCTTTCTTGCCGCACAGTTCCAGCACCAAGGAGTGCACCTTGATTTCTAAGGAAGCAATCTGCTCGGGGCGCACGCCCTGGGCGCGCAATTGCGCACAACCGTCAATGCCCGGGTGCACCACGATGCCGCAGGCAAAAGGCTTGAAGGTGTTCAATGCAATTTCAAAGCGCTGGCCCAACTCGCCGGTGATCTCAGACCAATCGTTTTTGGTGGAGATGGTCTGCATCATGCCGCGCGGCGCTTCCAGGGCGCGCGGGCTTGCGGTAAAACCTTGCTGGGCCAGCAGGGCCGACATCAGCCCGGCACGCGCCGCGCCGCCGGGGTGAAATGGCTTGGTCATGCTGCCAAATTGTTCGCGCATGCCAATGGGCTGCGACGCGGCAATGCCAAGGGCCATGGCGGCCTGATCCACATTTAAGCCCAGCAAACGCGCACACGCTGCCGCAGCGCCCACGCTGCCGGTCGAGCCAGTGATATGCCAGCCGCGGTCATAGTGGTCCGGGTACATGGCGTTGCCGATGCGACAGGACACATCAATGCCCAGCACCAGCGCGTCTATCAGCGCGCGCCCGCTGCTTCCTTGGTGTTGGGCCAAAGCCAGCAAGGCCGAGGCCACGGGTCCGGCAGGGTGGATGATGGTTTTGAGGTGGGTGTCGTCAAAGTCAAAGGTGTGCGAGCTAATGCCGTTGATCAAGGCTGCGCTGGCCATGTCCACTTTCTCAGTGCGCCCCAGCACGCTGGCTTGGGAAGCGGGTTGCAGCATTTGCACTGCGGCCAGCGCGGCGTTGACCGACTCATGCTGCGCGGCACCGACGGCGCAGCCCAGCCAGTTGAGAAAAGTACGGTGCGCCGCATGGTCCACCGCATCGGACCAGCCGCGCGTTGGATGTTGGGCGACCAGTTCAGCCAGCAAACGGGTGACAGGGGGAGCATGGTGGTCGGCACTGACCTGGGTATTGCGAGCCATGGTTTACTTTCAATGAAATCAGAGGATGCTTTAGCCCGCCATTTAGCCTTCGAGCTGAATATTGCGTTCTTTGGCAAGTTGGGTCCAGCGGGCAATATCGGCCTTGATAAATTTGCCGAACGCCTCAGGCGCCATTGCGCGCGGCTCGATCGCCTCGATCGAGAGCTTTTCTGCCATGTCCGGCGCTTGCAGGATTTGCGTCAAGCTTTCGCTCAAGGTTTTGAGTACATCGGCCGGCAGCCCGGCAGGACCGACAACGCCATACCACTGCTGCGCGTCAAAGCCCTTAAACCCGGATTCGTCTAGCGTGGGCGTGTCTTTGAGCAAGGCGTGGCGGTTTTGGCCGGTAACCGCCAAAGGGCGCACCCGCCCTGAGCGGATATGGGGCATGGCAGCGGCAAGTCCAGGAAACATAGCCTGGGTCTGGCCGCCAATCAGGTCGGTAAAAGCTGGTGCGACGCCTCGGTAAGGGATATGCACCATGAAGGAGCCAATTTGCTGCTTGAACAACTCCATGGTCAGGTGCGTGAGTGAGCCCTGCCCTGCCGAACCATAACTCAGGCGGCCCGGATTCTTTTTCACATAGTCCAAAAATTCTTTGAGGTTCTTCACCGGCAAGGCAGCATTGACCACCAGCACATTGGGCGTGCCGCCAATCATGCCCACCGGGGTGAAGTCTTTGACGGCGTCATAGGGCAAGGTGCGCGTGGCCGGGCTGGTGCCATGGGTGGCGACATAGCCTTGGAGCAAGGTGTAGCCATCTGCCGGTGCGCGCATCGTGGCCTGGCAAGCTAGCACACCGCCACCCCCGCCGATGTTGTCCACCACAAAACTTTGTTTTAGCACCCGGCCCCAACGCTCCGTAACGGTGCGGCCCACCATATCGCTGCCGCCCCCGGCAGCCACTGGCACGATGTAGCGCAAGGTTTTGTTGGGAAAGCCGGGTTCGGCCCTTAAGGGCCCGCCGGACAAGGCCAGCGCGCCCGTGGTTTGCAAAAGCGTACGTCTTTTCATGTGATTTTTCCTTCAAGCGCTACCAACGCAGCTGTGAACGCATTGCCTGCTCAGAGGCTAGCCGCCCAAGCTAGCGTGGCATTATCGGTGCTTGGGCATTCTCCTTTTTCGCAAGCACAAGACCTTCGCACCATGAGCCAACCCGACCCTTCGGACAGCGCCTTGCCACACAAGGAGCAAGAACTGCTGCGCCGCGCCTATGGCCTGTCCAGCGATGCACAGTCGCTGGCCCTGTACCGCGATTGGGCCAAGACCTATGACCGCACCATGCTGGACGGCCTGCATTACCAATCCCCCATGCTGATAGCCGACCGGTTGGCGGCCTTGCTGCCCCAGCGGGACAGCAAGGTGCTGGACATAGGCTGTGGCACCGGTCTGGCCGGGCGTGCGCTGGCCGCGCACGGCTTTAGCACAATAGACGGCATCGACATTTCGCCCGAGATGATGGCTGTGGCGCGGATGCAAGGTGGCTACCGCGCGCTGGTCTGCGCGGACCTGAACGTTCCCCTGCCATGGGCGGATGGCGCTTACCAAGGCGCAATCTGCTGTGGCACTTTCACCAGCGGCCATGTGCGCGCCAACTGCCTCGATGAAGTCGTGCGCGTACTCGCCGCAGGCGCAGCTTTTGCCTTTACGGTCAAGTTGGAAGTATGGGAAAGCTTTGGTTTCAAGGATAAGCTGGCGCAGTTGCAAGCCTCAGGTGCGCTCGACATTTTGGCCTTGGACGCGGATCGCCTGTACGCCAATTCGCCCGAGGCCGATGGCATGTTTTGCAGCGTGCGGCGCCTGTGAGATACCGGTAAAAAAGGCCAGCAAGCAGTGTTTCTTGCAATCGCAGTGTGGGTTTGCGCCGCCAACACGGCAGCGCGCAGTCCAGCATCCCTATCGCGAAGCAAATAGGGGATGCGCTTGACGTAGGTCAAATCCAAGCAACGACGCAAGGCGGCCACACGCTGCGTTGCGCCTAAAATCTGCTGGTTCTCGTCATGGGTATCACTGGCATGCATCACATTGCCATCCCGCGGACACTGACAAGAAGCACCAGCAGGGGGAATCTAATAAGCGCGCTCAATTTGCTGAGTCAACGTAATGCAGAGGTTTTTTTGACATGATTCCTGTTCAGCCCTTTATGGCCCATGCCGACATACCGGTGTTTGTGGCGGACCTATCGCCTTTGCAAGCGCATTTGCAATTGGCGCGCATGGCTATTGAAGAATTACGCGAAACGCACCCGCTCTCGCCTACCTCCAATGTCAAGGCTACGTACATGAGCCCCTGGCGCAGCCATTTGCTGACCGATAAGTTCGGACCGCTCATGCAAGTGGTATTGCAAGTAAGCAAAGAAGCCAGCAAATTGCTGTCCGCCGATTTGGATGCGCTGAATATGGAAATGATTGTCAGCGAATGCTGGGGAATTATTTACGAACAGGCCAGTTACACCATTGCGCACAACCATTTCCCCTCGGATTTCAGTTGCTCGATCTACCTCGAATCCCACGAAAACAGTGCGCCCATCGTGTTTGCAGGCAAATACCCGCTGCAGATCAAACCCAATATGCTGGTAATGTTCCCCGGTATCCTGACGCACGAAGTACCGGCCACCGAAGGCAAACGCGTGGTAGTAGCCATGAATTTGCACAAACACGCCACCTTCGCCAACGTGAAGATCTGACAACGCACAAGCGCTTAATCGAAGCGCAGTGTTTGCACGCCCGCGTCGGTGCCCAGCAAACAAATGTGCGCCCGCTGAAAAGCAAAAACGCCCACCGTCACCACACCCGGCCACTGGCTGACCTCGGCCTCAAAGGCTAAGGGGTCGCCGATCGACAGGCCCTGAACGTCTATCAGAAGTTGCCCGTTATCCGTCAGCAAGGGCTTTTCCCCAGCCATACGCATGGCAGCGCGGCCACCCATGGCCGCAAACTGACG
>CAMBFN010000083.1 GCA_945865425.1 Comamonas sp. lk
TGGCAGCGGCAAGGTCTTTAAAAAGCAGTGGTTGCGAGGTCTTAGTCTTGGAAGCGCGCGACCGCATTGGCGGGCGGGTATGGACCGATAGGCGCTTTGGCGCAGCGGTGGAGTTGGGTGCCGGTGAAATTCACGGGCAAGACGGCAACCCGCTGACCGCACTTGCCCAGCAATGGGGGCTTTCCATAACGCCCACTCGGCGTGATCTATTTCAATTTTTTGACCGGCAAGGCAGCGCCATCGGAAGTCTGCGTGTCATTGAATCGCTTGGCGCATTTACTGCACTATTGGAAGCGTCCCGCCTTCATGCGGGCACGCAAGCCAATGACCTTTCCTTGCACCAGGCGTTTAAAGCGGTACTTCCGGACTTTGAAGCGCAGGAAATATTGGGGTTTTGGTTGGGTTTACACCAGTTTTATGGTCCGCTGCAAAGCCTTTCGGCAAAGCATTGGGCAATAACAAAGACCTACCCGGGTATCGATCTCATGCTGCCTAATGGTTACGATGAAATTTTCTCTCGGCTAGCAAACGGCATAGACCTAGTCCTGGAAACAAGCGTCGAATCGATCGATACGACTGGCGGTGAAATCAAAGTTCAAACGCAAAAAGACGTTTATTTGGCAGACCGTGTCGTCGTAACCGTGCCGCACGGCGTGCTGCGCCAGAATAAAGTCATTTTTGCGCCCGCGCTGCCCGACTGGAAACAGCAAGCCATCCAGGCCATAGGGTCTGGCCAAGCGGACAAAATTGTTTTGCAGTTTGACAAGGCATTCTGGAATGCCAGGCAACAATTCATAGGCTTTCGGCGCGCAGGGTGGGGGCAAACAGAAATGTTCCTCAACCTCAAGCGCACCGCCGATAAATCGATACTTGTCGGCATGGTCTTGGGTGAGGCGCGCAAAGAAATAGTGAATGGCGAGGGACGTTTAAGCGATGATTTATTGTTGCGCTTACGGCGCATTTATGGGCCGGACATCCCTGAACCTAAAAATTTATATTTAACCAACTGGTCAACCGACCCACACAGCTTAGGTCCATTTGCGATTCCCCTTGTGGGTTCAACACCCAAGCATTACGGGGCGCTGGCCGAGCCCATCGGCAGTAAGTTATTTTTTGCGGGCGAGCACACGAATTTCGAATACCGCGCCAGCGTGCACGGTGCTTATTTGTCTGGTCTCAGGGCTGCAAAACAGGTCATGGAAACTATTTGATAATGCCAAATTATTTGGCAGCTGGACTTTTAAAGTCCTTCAGTTCAAATTTAAATGAGGAAGTTTATGAACATTTCCCGCGCGTCACCCGAGGATGCCTATGCCATCGCGCAAGTCCACGTGGATTCATGGCGCGAGGCATATCGAACCATTCTTCCCGCAGACTATCTGGCAGCGCTATCCGTTGAAAAACGACAAGTTTTTTGGACGCAGTCCATTGCCGAAGGCAGGTCTGAACTATGGCTAGCAAAGGCCGACGGTGTAACCCAAGCTTGGATCAACTTCGGCAAATCACGTGATGATGATCTAGACGCAACGGATGCAGAAATTTGGGCGCTTTATGTTGCACCGCCCTGCTGGTCAATGGGAATCGGCTTGCAACTCTGGCTAAAGGCGAAAGACTTCCTACGCAGCCAGGGATTTACAAGCTGTAGCCTTTGGGTTTTGTCGGAAAACTTCCGCGCTATCCGTTTTTATGAAATGGTCGGATTCAAACAAGGCATCCATTCCTCAAAATCAATGGAACTTGCAGGCATTCAGCTCACAGAACTGCGCTATGTGATCTCGCTTGAGGGAATGACGCAGGTGGCCTGAATCAAAGCTGAAACACCAAAAAAGCTGCGTTGCCGCAGCCACGGTGTCGGATGGCATAGCGAAGTAAAGGGGGAGACCGCAGGGCGGAGGACGTGCGCGGAGCCATCCGGCGCCGTGGCTGCGGCGTACAAAACTCAGCCAAGAAAAAGTGCCTGCCGAACAACGCTATCAAAAACAACGGTTTACGCTGCTAAGCCCTGCTTAAACCCCGCCATCACTTCCGCCACGGCATCGCTGCTCAGACGATTGCCGTATTGGCCCACCACACGCGCAGCGGCGCGGTTACCCAATGCCGCGGCCTGTACGTAGCTATAGCCTTGCGTGACAGCGTAGAGGAACGCACCGGCAAACATATCGCCCGCGCCGTTGCTGTCCAGGGCCTTCACGGGCACGGCGGGCACTTCGGTACGCTGCGCGCCTTCAAGCACGATACAGCCTTTGGCGCTGCGCGTCAGGCAGACCACGCTGGCCAACTTGCTTATTTGGGCGCACACGGCCTCTAGATCTTGCGAGCCGCACCAAACTTGGGCTTCTTCTTCATTGCAAAACAAATACTCTAAACGCCCTTGTTCATCGGTGTTGCCGACCATGGCCTCCAAACCGGGGCGGCAGAAGTTAATCATGCTCATGTCGCTGAGCGTTAGCGCTAGCGCCACGCCTGCGCGATGGGCAATAGCGCGGCCTTGCAAGGCGGCATCCACACCGGTGGGCGATGCGGCCAAATAGCCTTCCATGTAATAGACGCGTGAGCGTTCGATATCTTGCGGGTGCAGCGCGGTGGGGTCCAGGTCGGCGGTAGCGCCTAAGAAAGTGCTCATGCTGCGCTCGGCGTCGGGCGTAACCATGACCATGCAGATGCCGGTTTGGCCATGCGGTGCGCGGGTATGGCTGAGGTTGGTTGCCACGCCGTGGTGCGCCAAGTCTTGGCTATAAAACGCACCCAACTCGTCTTCTGCCACGCGGCAGGAATAAAAGGCTTCGCCGCCAAATTGCGCCACTGCCACGATGGTATTACCCGCCGATCCGCCACCGGTGCGGTGCGAGGGCACGCCTTGCATGTGCTGCAAAAGTTCGGCGCGGCGCGGCGCGTCGATCAGCGTCATATGGCGCTTTTCTACGCCAGACTGCTGCAACAAGGCCTCGCTGACCTGGTACTCAGAATCGACCAAGGCATTGCCGATGGCGTAAACATCAAATTTTTTCATGGGGTTTCAAACGGAGCGCAGTGCGCGGTTTATGGTTCAATTATTGTTCTACGAACGCGCGTTCGACCACGAAGTCACCGGGCTTAGTGGTGTTGCCTTCGACAAAGCCGCGCGCCTCGAGCATGTGCTTGAGCTGGCGCAGCATTTCGGGGCTGCCGCAGAGCATGACGCGGTCACTGGCGGGGTCAAATTTGGGCATGCCCAAATCGGTTTGCATCTTGCCGCTTTCCAGCAATTCGGTAATGCGGCCTTGGTTGACAAAGGGCTCGCGTGTCACCGTGGGGTAATAGAGCAATTGCGCACTGACCATTTCGCCCAAAAACTCATGCGCTGGCAACTCATGGCTGAGGTAGTCGTGGTAGGCCAGCTCGGCCACTTCGCGCACGCCATGGACCAAAATCACTTTTTCAAAGCGCTCATAAGTCGCCGGGTCGCGCACGATGCTCAAGTAAGGCGCAACGCCGGTACCGGTGCCGAATAAATACAGGTTTTTGCCTGGCAGCAAGTAATCGATGAGCAAAGTGCCAGTGGGCTTTTTGCCCACCACAATCGTGTCGCCCACCTGGATGTGCTGCAGCTTGGAAGTCAGCGGCCCGTCCTGCACCTTGATGCTCAAAAACTCCAAATGGTCTTCGTAATTGGCACTCACGATGCTGTAAGCGCGCAGCAGCGGTTTGCCGCCTTCGCCACGCAGACCGATCATGGTGAAGTGGCCGTTGGAGAAGCGCAGGGCTTCGTCGCGGGTGGTGGTGAAGCTGAAAAGGCGGTCGGTCCAGTGGTGGACGCTCAGGACTTTTTCTTCAAGAAATGCGCTCATGGGGCAGTGTGCTTTGGCTGTAGAAGGATGAAACCCGTGTGCGGGTAAACCGCCTAGTGTAAAACCTTGGAGACTCCGCCAATTTCCTTGCCTAAAGCGCTGGCCGGTGCAGGCCCAAATGCCGGTGGGCTGAGCGCTGTTAGCACGCCGCCGTACGGCTGCGCCGAGCCAAGCCGGGCCTTGTTTCTGCCATGATAGAGCCGATGTACAGCCCGAGCTCCCAAGCACCAAGCCTGCTGATCGCCTGTTTGTGCGCCCAATGGTGCGGCATTTGCCGCGACTACCGGCCACTATTTGAACAACTGCAAGCCGAGTTCGGCACTGCGCGCTTTGCATGGGTGGACGTAGAAGACGAGGCCGACCTGGTAGACCCGATTGATGTGGAAGACTTCCCCACCCTGCTGATTGCCAGTAGCGGCCAGGCAAGGTTCTTTGGAACGCTGACGCCGCACTTGGAAACCTTGCGCCGCTTGGTGCAATCCCAATTTGAAAGCCCAAGCCCGCCGCTCGTCGACGCTACGGTGCAAGCCCTGACACAGCGCCTGCTGGCGCGCGCCTGAGCAAGGGCTGAATCAGTCGCTGGGCCACAGGGCCGGTCCAATCGATGGCACCGCGCACGGTGCTTCGCACGACACCCTCGGAATCCACCAAGACCGTAGACGGAAATATTCGCACCCCCCACTGGCGCGCGATCGCTCCGTCGCTGTCGCGCATGACCGGCAATTGCAAGCCGGTATGAGTCATAAATTGTCCCGCGCTACCAGGTGCGTCTTTGAAATTGACCGTCAGCACTTTTATTTCTGCAGTGCGGATATTGGCCAGGCTCTGCAAAGAGGGCATCTCCTGGCGGCAAGGTTCGCACCAGCTGGCCCAAAAATTAATCAAGACTGCACGGCCGCGCAGGTCCGCCAAGGCCCAGCTAAGGTCCGCCTCATGCGAACTCAGCTGTTGGGGCGCCGCCATGTTCGCGGGCCAGGGCTGCACGTCAAAGCCGGTTTCGGCGAGTAGCGGCCAGTAAGCGGGCATGGCGCAAACCGCAGCGCCAGCCGCTAACACGCGCCGCCGCTGCATGGCTTACAGCCTCTCGCTGACCCAAGCCTTGGCGCTGGCGATGGCGCTGTCTAGCTTGGACGGGTCGGTGCCACCGGCCATGGCCATATCGGGCTTGCCGCCACCTTTGCCACCCACTTGGCCGGCCAGGTAGTTGACCAATTCACCGGCCTTGACCTTGCCCGTCATGTCCGCGCCCACTGCGGCCACCAGTTGCACCTTGTCGCCCTCCACAGCGCCCAGCACGATGATGGCGCGCGGCAGCTTATCGCGTAGTTTTTGCAGCGTGTTGCGCAAAGCGGCTGCGTCGGCGCCTTCCATGCGCGCAGCCAGAAAGGGCACGCCTTGGATGTCTTGCACCTGGCTGATCAAAGCCTCGCCCTGGAAACCGGCCAGCTTGGCCTTAAGCGCAGAAATCTCTTTTTCTAAAGCCTTGGTGTGGTCCACCGTACTGGCGATGCGCAAGCCCAGCTCGGCCACCGGCGTTTTAAGCGCTTGCGCGGCCTGGGCCACGGTGTGTTCCAGGTCTTGCAAATAGGCCAGCGCGCCCTCGCCCGTTACCGCTTCGATGCGGCGCACGCCCGAGGCAATACCGCCTTCGGATACGATTTTGAACACGCCAATATCGCCGGTGCGGCCCACATGCGTGCCGCCGCACAGCTCGCGTGTGCTGCCGATGTCCAGCACGCGCACGATCTCGCCATACTTCTCGCCAAACAGCATTTGCGCGCCGGTTTTCTTGGCCGATTCAATGTCCATCAACTCGGCCTTGGTGGCGCTGTTGGCCAGAATTTGGGCATTCACTTTGGTCTCGAT
Organism: Comamonas sp. lk; assembly: GCA_945865425.1. GTDB lineage: Bacteria > Pseudomonadota > Gammaproteobacteria > Burkholderiales > Burkholderiaceae_C > Allorhodoferax. The sequence continues at coordinate 5,694 of CAMBFN010000083.1, forward strand.
AGCGCGGATTTGCGCGTCGGTCACCGGCGCGTTGTGCGCAAAGTCAAAACGGGTGCGCTCGGCGTTGACCAAAGAGCCTTTTTGCTGCACATGGTCGCCCAGCACTTCGCGCAAAGCCTCGTGCATCAAGTGCGTGGCGCTGTGGTTGCGCATAGCGGCGGCACGTACTGCGACATTGACCTGGGCTTGTACCGCATCGCCCACCTTCAGGCTGCCGTGCGACACGCTGCCATGGTGGCCGAACACATCGGCCTTGATCTTTTGCGTATCGGCCACGGCGAACACGCTGTTTGCACTGCTAATCGTGCCCTCGTCGCCCACCTGTCCGCCACTTTCAGCATAAAACGGCGTCGATGCCAGCACCACCACGCCGCTTTGGCCGGCGGCTAGCTCGTTCACTTCCGCGCCATCCAAGTACAGGGCCAGCACGGTGCTGCTTTGGCTTACATGGTCGTAGCCGACAAATTCGTTGCCCGCACCCGCGTATTCCAAACCCCGGTCTTGCTTGAACTTGCCTGCTGCACGGGCCTGGGATTTTTGGCGCTCCATGGCTGCGTTAAAGCCGTCGGTGTCCACTTCTAAGCCGCGTTCGCGGCATACATCGGCAGACAAATCCAACGGGAACCCATAGGTGTCGTGCAACTTGAAAGCAACATCGCCGGGCAAAACTTTCACACCACCGGCCAGGGCTGCATCCAAAATTTGCATGCCGGTTTCGAGCGTTTCGTAAAAGCGCTCTTCCTCCAGCCGCAGCGCTTCAGTAATCCGCTTTTCGTCAGCCCGTATTTTTGGATAGGCATCGCCCATCAGGCGCACCAGATCGGCTACGAGTTTGTGGAAAAATGGATTTTTTTGGCCTAGTTTGTAGCCGTGGCGGATGGCGCGGCGCACGATGCGGCGTTGCACATAGCCGCGCCCTTCATTGCTGGGTAGCACGCCATCGCTCACCAAAAAGGCAGTGGCGCGGATGTGGTCAGCAATGACTTTGAGCGAGTTGTTTTGCAAATCTGCACAACCAGTTTCACGTGCGGCAGCTTTAATCAACTGGTCAAAAATATCGATCTGGTAGTTGCTGTGCACATGTTGCAAGATGGCAGCCAGGCGCTCCAGACCCATGCCGGTATCCACGCAGGGCGCGGGCAGTTTGTTCAGGCTACCGTCGGCCTGCATGTCGAACTGCATGAACACATGGTTCCATATTTCGATGAAGCGGTCGCCGTCTTCGTCCGGGCTACCGGGTGGGCCGCCGGGGATGTGGGCGCCGTGGTCGTAAAAAATCTCGGAGCAAGGGCCACAGGGACCGGTGTCAGCCATCATCCAAAAATTGTCGGAAGCATATTTTTTGCCTTTGTTGTCGCCGATGCGCACGATGCGGTCGACAGGCAGGCCGATTTCTTTATGCCATATGTCATAGGCCTCGTCGTCGTCGATGTAGACGGTGACCAGCAGGCGCTCGGACGGCAGTTTATAGACCTGGGTCAGCAGCTCCCAACCCCAGTGCAGCGACTCGCGCTTGAAATAATCGCCAAAACTCCAGTTGCCCAGCATCTCAAAAAAAGTGTGGTGGCGGGCGGTGTAGCCCACGTTTTCCAGGTCGTTGTGCTTGCCACCAGCGCGTAAACAGGCTTGCACTGAGGCGGCGCGAACATAGGATCGTTTGTCCGTGCCCAGAAACACGTCCTTGAACTGCACCATGCCCGAGTTGGTGAACATCAGCGTCGGGTCGTTGCCGGGGACCAGCGGGCTGCTTTCCACTACCGCGTGGCCTTTGGAGGCAAAAAAATCCAGAAAAGTCTTACGGATGTCGGCGACGCTCATGACGCCCGGGGTGGCTGAAGAACTCATGTCAATGGTGCTCGGTACAGAAATAAAGGGGAAAACCGCCTCCAATAGGCACGGCGGACAACACTGGCCATTATCGCCGTGCGTGGGTGCGGCAGCGCTCTGTGCAAGCGCGCGAGCCTCACATGGAAGCGAGCAAGATATCCCGGTAATCCTCCCGCGTGGCGATGCGCGGGTTGGTTTTGTGGCAATGGTCGGCCATGGCGCCGTCGATGATGCGCTCGAACAGGTCTTCGGTCACGCCCAAGGCCGCCAGGCCGCTAGGCAGGCCCAGCCGGGCATTCATGGCACGAATGGCGTCGTCGATTTCGGTGCCTTTGGCGTCGCAGCCGCCTATACCCATGGCGGCGGCCATACGTTGCAGGCGGTTCTCGTTTTGGATGGACGCGGCGCTGGCGTTAAAGCGCACGACCGCACCCATAAACAAGGCATTGAGCGTGCCGTGGTGCAGGCGCGGATTCACGCCGCCCAGGCTGTGGCTCAGGCTGTGGACGCAGCCCAGGCCTTTTTGAAAAGCCATGGCGCCTTGCATACTGGCGCTCATCATGTTCCAACGCGCATCGCGGTCCGCGCCGTTTTCGGTGGCGCGGGCGATATGCGCCCAGCCGCGTGCCAGGCCGTCCAGACCGATGCCGTCGGCGGGCGGATTGATGGCGGGGGCCATAAAGGTTTCCATGCAATGGGCAATCGCGTCCATGCCGGTGGCGGCCGTCAGTTGCGCCGGCAGGCCCAGGGTGAGTGCGGGGTCGCAAATAGCGGCCTTGGGCACCAGGAACCAACTATGAAAACCCACTTTGCGCCCGTCGTCCAAGATAACGATGGCGCCACGCGCCACCTCGCTTCCGGTGCCTGCGGTAGTGGGCACTGCAATCAGGGGCAGTACGCGCTCGCTGATTTTGGGGCTGCCGCCTTCGATGGTGGCATAGGTTTTGAGCGGGCCGGGGTGGGTGGCGGCGATACACACGCCTTTGGCCAGGTCCAGGCTGGAGCCGCCGCCCACGCCGATCAACCCGTCGCATCCATGGGCTTGGAGCACAGCCACGGCGGCGCGCACCGCCGCTTCGGTAGGGTTAGAGGGCGTCTGGTCAAACACCGCGTGCGGGATGTCACCCAGCGCGGCAAGGGCTTTGTCCAAGACGCCTGCGGAGCGCACGCCCGCATCGGTGACGATCAGAGGCTTGCGCATGCCAACGCGCTCGCACTCGGCGCGCAAGAGCGAGACGGCGCCAAAGTCCAGGTTGATTTGGGTGATGTAGTTGATAAGGGCCATAAATTTCTCGTGCCGCCAGGTCCATAGGTTCTAAAGGCGCACTGTACCCGTTTGGCACACGCAGGTGCTCGCGCGCAAACCGAGCGCTAAGGGCGCGACAAATTGCCACCAAGGTGCCCGCAACCGGCGTCGTATGATGGGGTTTTTGGTCAGTGCCTCAGGCGCTGACCGCCTTTGCCCATCACCAGCCTGCCTGCACCATGACCCAAAATCCTTCCCCTCTTCTTTTGCTCAAAGACCCCAGCCTGCTCAAAACCGATGCGCTCATCAATGGCCAGTGGGTGGTCGGTAGCAGCCGCTTTGATGTGCTGGATCCGGCCACTGGCGCCAAACTGGCCGA
>CAMBFN010000084.1 GCA_945865425.1 Comamonas sp. lk
CCCACAAATTTGTCATCGCGGTACACGAAGTAAACGCTGCCTTTGAGTTCGTTGGTGCCAGACTTGCTTACCGCGTTAATGTTGGCGCCGGTGTAGTCTTTTTGCGTCACATCGTAGTTTGACAGATTGACCTGCACTGCCTGAATCGCATCGATGGAAATCGGCTGTTTGATGGTGGGCAAGCCGTTGGCCTCTAGGCCAAAGGTGTCGTTGATCTTGACGCCGTCAACGGTGACGGTGTTGTAACGGGTGTTTTGTCCGCCGGCTGAAATTTCGCCGCGCTCTTTATCGGTTTGTGCAAAGCGAGGATCTAGCCGGGCGTAATCTTGCAAGCTGCGCTTGACCGAGGGAAAAGCGTCCAGTTCCTGGCGGTTAAAACGGCTTCCCGAACCCATGGCCATGCTGTCAAAGGCGCTGGCCGAAGCCCCGGTAACGGTCACCGCAGCCAAGCTGGCCTGCGCGGCAGCCAGGCGAAGATCGACGGTGGAAGTTTGCGCCAACAGCAAGTAAACATCTTCGCGCTTTTCGGACTTGCCGTCTTTCGAAACGACGACCGTGTAAGGCACGCCCACGCGCAGACCGCGCAGCACATAACGGCCCTGCTCGTCCGTGGTCACGGCGTTGGTAGAGCCAGACTCAGCATGGGTCGCCTCCACTTTGGCGCCGGCAATGGCCTTGCCATCGGCCCCGGTAACGCGACCACTGATGGCCGAGCTGGTGTTTTGCGCCGCAGCTGGCGCAACGGCCAGCATGGTCGCCAGCCCCAGAAGACTTAGATACTTGGTATCGTTTGAGAACATTTTTAACTCCATTTACAAATCACAGTTCCACCGAATTTAATGCCGAAATATTTCGATTTTGTTAAATTTTGTAATTTCCAGCGATGGGTGATGCTTTTTGTCTAAGGAACCTCTGCATAAGTTCAAACCCGTCATTGCGAGCGCAGCGAAGCAATCCATTTTGGCTTGCCAATCAATTACTTATGGATCGCCGCGTCGCTTCGCTCCTCGCGATGACGGACTTATCCAGACCTTCCCTAAGGGATGGCTGAGCGCCAGATAGGCTGCTAGGTTTCATCAATCCGTCATACGCCTTATTGATACTTGTGCGCGGCAGGCGCGATGGCATGCGTGCAGCCTGCGCCTTCGATCACTTACTTATATGGGGACTGGATGCACTACCGCGCTGTATTCATCTCAGACTTGCATCTGGGAACGCCGGGCTGTCAGGCAGAGGCTCTGATTGAATTCCTTAAATCGCACACCAGCAACCATCTGTATCTGATCGGCGACATCATTGATGGCTGGCAGCTCAAGCGCAAATGGTATTGGCCGCAAGCGCACAACGACGTGGTGCAAAAGCTGCTGCGCAAAGCACGCAAAGGCTGCCATGTGGTGTTTATCCCCGGCAACCATGACGAATTTGCACGTGGCTTCATAAATCACCATTTCGGTGGGGTAGAGGTCTGTCATGAGTCCACCCACACCTTGGCCGACGGCCGTAAGCTCTGGCTCATCCATGGCGACTATTTCGATGCGGTAGTGAAGTACGCCAAATGGCTGGCCTATCTGGGCGACAACTTGTATGAGATTGCTCTGCGCCTGAACCGTCACCTGAACAATGTGCGCCGGCGCCTGAAGCTGCCCTATTGGTCACTGTCGGCTTACCTAAAAAACAAGGTGAAAACAGCGGTGAATTTCGTCGCCGACTTTGAAAACGCAGTCGCCCACGAAGCGCGTAAACGGGGTTTCGACGGCGTGGTTTGCGGCCACATCCATCGCGCAGAAATCCGCATGATTGACGGTATCTTGTATTGCAATGATGGCGACTGGGTGGAGAGCCGCTCGGCGCTCGTGGAGCACATGGACGGCACCTTGGAACTGATTTACTGGGACCAGCAGCTGGACTTTGTGCCACCCGTTTCGCCGGCCAAGCCCAAGGCCCAGGCGAGCACGCCGCCCCTTGAGGCGCTGCCCGTTCCCAGCGCTGCCCGCAGCGCCCTGTGACTTAGGGCAGGCGCAGCAAGGCTTGCCCCATACGCACGGGCGTGCCATCGCCGATGCCTGGGGCCAAGGCAAAGCCCCTGGGCGCGAACACGATGATGGTCGAGCCATGCTGAAACCAGCCCATCTCCTCGCCCTTGCGGTAGTGGGCGTCACAGGCTAAGTCCACCGGCCCCTGGTAGCGGGTATGCAATACGGTATCGATAGCATGCAGCCGTATGCTGGCCACCAGAATGGCCGCCACCGGCACCAGGGCGACAGGGTATTTTTGTTGGCCCACTTCCACGCGCAGTAAGGCACGTTCGTTTTTACAAAATAACTTTTCCACGCGCTTGAGCGCAATCGGGTTGACGTTCCAGGTGTCGCCTGAAAAGTAATGCACCCGATGCATGCGCAAGTCGTAGGGCGCGTGAAAGCGGTGGTACATGGCTGAGGTGATGCGTATGGTCAAAAAGACGCCATCGGCCCAGGGCGTGTCCCGCCCCTCCTTACCCAGCAAATCTTCTAAAGAATACGGAAAGCCTTTGGCCTGATACACCTGCCCGTCCACTACCTGACCGCAGGCGCCGACGATGCCATCGCAGGGGCTCGCCATGATGCGCGGGTCTGGGTCCACCGGGCGGGCACCGTCTTTGAGCTCGCGAATAAAGCATTCATGCAGGCTATCAAATTGCTGCTTGCGCGACTCGCTCAGGTCCAAGCCAGAAAACCAGCGCCATACCGTAATGGACATGCGCGCCAGCAGCGGGCTCTTGATCTGGCTGAACCAACCTACAAAATGCGTGGCCGTCAAGCGCGGAATACGGTTGGTCAAAAGGAAGTTGAGGTCTTCTTGGGCGAATATTTTTTGGATACGTTCGGAAATAGTCATCATTCTTTAACCGTGAGGTCATACAAAGTGGGTTTTAAGGAAAGCGAAGTCGTATGCAAACTTCTGGCGAAATGGTTCAATGGCTGACATGGGCTGCCGGCGCGGGCGCAGCCTTGGTGGTGGCGGGGCGTGCTAAGCAGCGGCTGGAGCTGTCGCTGGCCAAGCACCCCTCTTTGGGCGGACATTTGCGTATGGCCAAACGCATGGCACATTGGATTCCGGCGTATAGCTACGACGAATCCGCCTGGTTTGCCGCAGATGGTGCGCCGCAGCAAGTCGCTTCGCAACGTAAAGCAGCCCTGGCCCGTCTGGGTACCCAATTGCGCGAAAGCAGCCCACTGACAATTGCCCATACCGATGCCACCCGATCCATGGTGTCGGACATGCAGCTGATCAGCCAGATTCGGGTGCCTTACCAGTTCCGCGAGGTGCTGTACCGTTACGTTAAAACCGGCAATTTCTGGCATTCGAGCGAAGGCGTGTGGCTGACCGATATGGACGGCAAGCGCCATATCGATGTGACCGGCTCTTATGGCGTCAACCTGTTTGGACTGGACTTTTACAAAGACTGCATCCGCAAAGGCTCGGCCATGGCCGAAACCTTGGGCCCCACACTGGGCGCCTACCACCCGGTGGTGCGCGATAACGTGGAGCGCTTGTGCCGTATTTCGGGTCAGCAGGAAGTCTCTTTTCATATGTCGGGCACTGAGGCGGTGATGCAAGCGGTACGCATGGCGCGCTATCACAGCGGCAAGCGCAAAATCGTGCGCTTCACCGGTTCCTACCATGGCTGGTGGGACGATGTGCAGCCCGGCCCGGGCAACCCGATGCCGCCGTCTGGCGATACGCTGACCCTCAACGAAATGCACGCCAATACCTTGCGCGTTTTGCGCAACCGCAATGACATCGCCTGCGTGTTGATCAACCCCTTGCAAGCGCTGCACCCCAACCGCGCTGCACCGACGGATGCCACCTTGATCGACGGCGGGCGTAACGTGGGTTACGACAAAGAGGCCTACCGTCAATGGCTGCATACCCTGCGTGCGGTATGTACCGAAAAAGGCATTGCGCTGATTTTGGATGAGGTGTTTTTGGGCTTTCGCCTGGCTTATGGCGGCGCCCAGGAATATTTTGGCGTGCGCGCCGATATGGTGACCTACGGCAAAACTTTGGGCGGCGGTTTGCCGGTGGGCGTGGTCTGCGGACAAAGCCGCTGGATGAAGCGCTTTGGCGATGACAGCCCGGGCAACGTGGCTTTTGCGCGCGGCACCTTTAACGCACACCCTTATGTGATGTGTGCCATGAATGTGTTTTTGCACTACATCGAGACGCCCGAAGTTCAAGCGGTGTATGCCAATGCTTCGGCTCTGTGGAATGGGCGCCAAGTAAAGCTGAACCAGCGTCTGCAAGAAGCCGGTGTGCCGGTGCAGGTGCGCGGCATGGAAAGCGTCTGGGCCGTGGTGTTTGAGCAGCCAGGGCGTTACCACTGGCTGCTGCAATACTATCTGCGCGAACAAGGCGTTGCCCTGAGTTGGGTGGGCTCGGGCCGCATGATTTTCAGCTTCAATTTTGATGACCAGACCTTTGACATGTTTTGCGAGCGTTTTGTAGCGGCTGCATTGGCCATGCAATCGGACGCCTGGTGGTGGAGCGATGCGACGCAGTCACACCGCTCTATCCGCCGCCAGGTCCTCAAAGAAATGCTGCAACAGCGCTGGCCACTGCTTGGTGGCCTGGTGCGCTGACGCGGCTTGCCCCAGCCGCGCTAAGGCTTAGTGGCCGGGGGCGCTGACGTGGTCCATGGGGTCGATCAACTGGCCGCGCAGCAAATAGACAGGGGCCTTGTGGTACATCTTGATGTCATGCACCGGGTCGGTAATGATTTTGTAGGCCCAGGCCAGACCGGCGGTCAAGTTTTCTTGTTTCCACAGTTGTAAAACGCGGAACACCAGACCACCGGCGCCTAAAAATAACCAAGCCATGGCGGTCATGCGCATGGGGGTGTCTTCGTAGGCCTCGGGGACCGCCCATTGCAGCGCGTCGGGCATCCAGTAAGCGATCACGGGAATAGCGGCGCAGATGCTAAGGAGCACAACTTTGCGAAACAGGTTGTAGCCAACCTTGATCTCTTCTTTGTGTTCATGGGTGGCTTGGTTCACATGGTCATAGTCTTTAGGCTCAAAGAAGAAATGACCGATTTGGCGTGTGGTCATGGAAACCAGCCAGGCGACCAAGGCAGAGACCACCGGATCGATAAACAAAAACACATAGGCCACCAAGAAAGACATGGCGCTGATCAAATGCAAAAACTGGTTGATCCGGCTATGGTGGTAGTAACGGTGATCGTCCCAGCGCTGGGTGGCGACAGTTTCAAAAAAGGGATGCATATTGGCTCCTGATGGACATAAACACTAGGCACGAAGCGCCCTAGCCATCGCAATGTCTCGGTTTTACATGAAAACTTGATGACAAAACCCAGGTATCACGCCTGCTATTGGCAGTTCATAAAAACGTCATGCAATCTTCATGAAACTGCTGCATTGCTTTGCGACATTCGCAAACATGAGCACACCCTCTACTATCTTGGTTGAGCGCATTGCGCCTACGCACACTGCGCTCAAAATCGCCGTGGTCACCGAGACCTATCCGCCTGATATCAACGGGGTAGCGCATACCTTATCCAAAATTGTGCTCGGTCTGCGCGAGCGCGGACATCTGGTGTGGCTGGTCCGGCCACGTCAGCAAGCAGGGCAAACCGCCGATCACACCACCAATTTTGAAGAAGTGCTGGTGCGCGGCATTCCGATACCGTTCTATAAACAGTTGCGCATGGGCCTGCCGGCCAAGCGTGAATTGCTCAAACTCTGGACGCGCCAGCGGCCGGACGTGGTGCATATTGCCACCGAAGGCCCGCTGGGTTGGTCGGCGCTGCAAGCGGCACGCAAACTCAAACTACCGGTGAGCACCGACTTTCGTACCAATTTCCACGCCTATAGCCAGCACTACGGTTTAGCCTGGCTGAGCGGCGCGATCCTGGCCTATATGAAGAAGTTCCATAACAGCGCGCACGCCACTATGGTGCCCACGGCCAATTTGGCGCATGAGCTTGGCCGCAAAGGCTTTAAAGGCTTGCATGTGGTGCCACGGGGGGTTGAGACGCAGCTGTTCTCCCCTGCTAAGCGCGATGCCGGTTTGCGTGCGCAATGGGGCGTACACGACGACAGCCCAGTGATGCTCTACGTTGGGCGCATTGCCGTAGAAAAGAATTTGCAGTTGGTGATCAAAACCTACCAGGCAGCCAAGCAGTTGCAGCCCGGTTTACGCTTGGTGATGGTGGGTGACGGGCCGATGCGCGCTGAGCTGGAACAGGCACTAGACAAGGGCATTATTTTTGCGGGCTTTCGCACCGGCGAGGATCTGGCACGCCATTACGCCAGCGCGGATGTGTTTGTATTTGCCAGCAAGACCGAGACTTTTGGCAACGTGACCTTGGAGGCAATGGCCTCGGGTCTGGCGGTGGTGGCCTTTGACCATGCTGCTGCGGGCGACATCATCCGTAACGGCGTCAACGGCATGTTGGCCGACCCGGCATCGGAACCCAGCTTTGTGATGGCAGCACAAAGCCTGCTCAACGCTCCAGAGAACCTGCGGGCGATAGGACTGCGTGCTGCGGCAACGGCGGCAGGCATGGGCTGGCCTAGCATCGTGGAGGCCACCGAGGCCATCATGCGCGCGGTGGTGTGGCAGGAAGAAATGGCCGGCCTACCCTCTTTAGGCTCGGCAGGCCTTGCAACACCCTAGGCACCGTAAAGCCTAGTCTTGCGCTTTGCCGATCCAGATGGTTTTCGGCGCGGCAACTACAAAATAGCTGGGACACTGGTAGCGCGCAATGTCATGTGCGTGCAAAGGAAAGGAGCCGCAGTTGGAATAGCGGCGCAAATAGGTGCCATAAATGCCGCAGCCCAATTTGCCTTCGCCCACCGGCTCTAAAAAAGCGCAGCGTTTGTCCAGGCAGCAGTTGCCGCATTGGATGCATTCACCCTCGATATGGGCTGGCACTTGTTTTTCGCGCAAGAACACATCGGCCAGGTAGTGCTGCACCGGGCCTTCGCGCAAGGCCTGGAAATGCACCACAAACTTGCGCAGGTATACGCGGTACTTGCGTACAAAGCGCAGGTCACGCAGCAAGATACTCATGACGACGGGCATGACCGGCAGCAAGAGCAGGCACAAGCTGTTGAACAGCCAGGCCACCAGGCTGGCAAAGCGCGAGCGCCAGGGAAGATCAGCCACCAGAGCCAGCACCGCGCTCATCGGCCAATACCCTGGTAGATAAAGCCGCGCTCACGCATGCGTATGGGCTCAAACAAATTACGTCCGTCAAAAATCAAAGGCTGCTTTAAGGCGATCTTGATGGCATCAAAGTCTGGCGCCTTAAATTGGCGCCATTCGGTCATGATGACCAGCGCGTCGGCATCTTGCATCGCGGCCTCTTTGGTACCGCAGAGCAAGAGGTCCGGGCGCGGTCCGTAAATATGCTGCGTCTCGTCCATGGCCGCTGGGTCGTAGGCTTGCACCTTTGCTCCGGCTTGCCACAAGGCTTCCATCAGCACGCGGCTGGGCGCCTCGCGCATATCGTCGGTATTGGGTTTGAAGGCCAGGCCCCAGAGCCCGATCACCTTATTGGACAAGTCACCCTGAAAGTGCGCCTTGAGTTTGTCGAAGATCACCCGCTTTTGCGCTTGGTTGCGCGCCTCTACCGCGTTCAGGATAAAGGGGTCCATGCCGATTTGCTGGGCCGACTTGACCAGGGCGCTAATGTCTTTGGGAAAACAGCTTCCGCCGTAGCCTGCGCCCGCGTAAATAAAGTGGTAACCAATGCGCTGGTCGCTGCCAATGCCCTGGCGCACCGACTCGATGTCAGCACCTAGCCCTTCAGCGACGATCGCCATTTCGTTCATCAGGCTGATACGGGTTGCCAGCATGCAGTTGGCGGCGTATTTGGTCATCTCCGCGCTGCGCGGGCTCATGACGATGATTTTGTCGTGGTTGCGGTTAAAGGGCTCGTACAACTCGCGCATCAATTTTTCCGCACGCGCGCTATGGGTGCCGATCACGATGCGGTCCGGGCGCTGGCAGTCCGCCACGGCAGCGCCTTCTTTCAAGAACTCGGGGTTGGATACGACGTCGAACTCGATCTCCACACCGCGCTCTTTGAGGGTTTGGGCGATCGCCTCGCTGACCCGGTCGGCGGTGCCTACCGGCACGGTGGATTTGTCAACGATGACGGCGTAGCCCGACAGATGGCTGGCGATGGTTTTGGCGACCGCCAGCACATGGCGAAGATCAGCGCTACCGTCTTCGCCGGGCGGCGTACCCACGGCGATGAAATGGATGTCGGCATGCTGCACTGCGAGGGCGGCGTCCGAAGTAAACACCAAGCGTCCGTCGGCAAAGGCGTTTTTGACTATCGAGTCTAGGCCGGGCTCAAAGATGGGAATCACGCCTTCGCGCAATTCCTGTAATTTCTTTTCATCCAAATCTACGCAAGTGACCTGGTGACCCGCGTCGGCCAGGACTGCGCCCTGTACCAAACCGACATACCCTGTGCCGAAAACCGATATCTTCATAGTTTCCCCTTAGCTGGCGCGGATGCTAGGAAGCCGATGTGGCAAGTCGATGTCAGAAAAATGAAGATTTGATGATGCCCGGCTCTACCCTGGGGGAGATCGGTCTTTTGTACGTAAACTCACTGACACATTGCGTCCGTCTGACTTAAGAGGTAATCCCACCGTGAAAGCTGTTTTCCCTGTCGCCGGTCTAGGCACCCGCTTCCTGCCGGCCACCAAGGCCAGCCCCAAAGAGATGCTGTGCGTGGTGGATAAGCCGCTGATTCAGTACGCCGTGGAAGAAGCCATAGAGGCCGGATTTACCGAACTCATATTTGTGACCGGGCGCAGCAAGCGCAGCATCGAAGACCACTTTGACCGCTCGTTTGAGTTGGAGTATGAACTCCAGTCAAAAAACAAAACTGACTTGTTGGCCTTGGTGCAAAATATTAAACCCGCGCATGTGAACTGCATTTACGTGCGCCAGGCCGAAGCCCTAGGCCTGGGCCATGCAGTCAATTGCGCAGCCAATTTGGTGGGCGATGAGCCTTTTGCCGTGATCTTGGCCGATGACTTGCTCGACCACCAGCCTGGCGTGCTCAAGCAAATGGTAGAACGCT
>CAMBFN010000085.1 GCA_945865425.1 Comamonas sp. lk
GTGTAGAAGGCGGTGGCTTCTTGGTCCAGCGGATGCGTCAGCATGGCGCGCACACCGGCTTGTTCGCTGATGAGCACGGTGCGCGCAATGGCATCTTGCAAAAGACCCCAACCCAAGCCGCGCCCTTGCGCGCTGGTAGACACCGCTAAACGTGCCAACAAAACCACGGGCAAGGGATAGTGGCCCATGCCTTTGCGCATGCGCTCGGGCACCTCAAAGGTATCGATCTGGCCTACTGTCAGGCTGAAATAACCCAGTACCTGGTCTTCATCGGCTGCGACAAAGGTCTTGGTCGAACCTGCGCCTTGGGCCTGTCTGGCGTGGCGCACTAGCCAATCGTTAAGCACTGGCTTGCCGCAATCAAATTCCTCCAGCTTATGGCGGGGCGCCAGCAGCTCTGGCCTGCGCAAACTCACTGGGTTTCCCAGGGGGCTTGGCGGGCGAATAAATCGCGCAATCCTTCGTTGGCTTGCGCGGGTTGGTCCAACAAATCTACAAAGCTTTGGTACTGCGCGCCCGATACCATGAATAGGCGCTGATCGAGCAAGGTCTGTTCAGCTGCCAGGCAGGCACTGTCCAAAATGAAATCGGTCAGCGACTTGTGCGCCACCTCCGCAGCCCGCCGCAATACAAGCTCTTGTTCTTGGGTGGCGCGCAGGCCCAAACGGGCGGAACGGGTGCTGGCGGGAGCTAGGACGGACATGGGCAGACCTCATGGAGCGGGAAGATATGGCGGTTATGTTAGTACATATGACATACAAAATCCAGCCCGGCCTGCGCTATTGCCCCTAAAACCCTGTTGGCGCTGTGACGGCAGGCGCCGTCCTCAAGCCAACAAAGCCACATTCCCACCCGCTGCGGTGGTGTTGACCGTCACCGTGCGCTCGGCGCAAAAGCGGTAAAGGTAATGCGGTCCGCCGGCTTTGGGTCCGGTGCCGCTTAGGGCTTCACCGCCAAAGGCCTGTACGCCGACCACGGCGCCGATCATGTTGCGGTTGACATACACATTGCCGATATGCGCCGCCTGTGCCATCGCTTGGGCGCGGCTGTCGATGCGGGTTTGGATGCCCAGCGTCAGGCCGTAGCCCAGGGCGTTGATCTGCGCGATGAGATACAGCGGGTCGCCTTGCCAACGGAGCACTTGCAACACCGGCCCGAAAATTTCGGCATCCACATCGGCGATGCTTTGTACCTCGTATGCATGTGGCGCGATGCGGTTCGGTAGCGCGCAGTCGTCTTGCGCTAGCGCCGCTTGCCAGGCCGGGCCAAACAAACAAGTGTGGCGCGCATGCAAACCTGCAATATGAGTTTGCAAGCTAGCCGCTGCAACCGCGTCGATCACCGGCCCCAGGTCGGTCGTCAAATCGGCAGGGTCGCCCACCTGCAGTTGCTGCGCCGCGCCGTGAAGCATCTCCAACACCGTGTCCGCAATATCGGCGTGCAAACACAAGAGACGTAGGGCCGAACAGCGTTGTCCGGCAGAGCGAAAGGCGCTGCTCAGCACCGCGTCCACCACTTGCTCTGGCAGTGCGGACGAATCCACGACCATGGCATTGATACCGCCGGTCTCGGCAATTAAGGGCACGATAGGGCCGGGCTTGTGCGCCAAGGCCCGCTGAATGATTTTGGCTACCTCGGTCGAACCGGTAAACACCACACCTGCCACGCCGGGCTGTGCTACCAGGGCGGCGCCTACGGTCTCTCCGGGCCCGTGCAACAAATGCAATGCGTCCTGCGGAACACCCGCCGCGTGCAATAGACGCACCGCCTGCGCCGCGATCAACGGCGTTTGTTCTGCCGGCTTGGCCAGCACGGTGTTACCGGTGGCCAGGGCGGCAGCGATCTGCCCCACACAAATAGCCAACGGAAAGTTCCATGGGCTAATGCATACCCATACGCCGCGACCGCACAGTTGCAAGGTGTTGGTCTCGCCGGTCACGCCAGGCTGCCAGTGCGCGCTATCGCTTGGTATACCGGCAGAGTCGGTCGCAGCACTTGCGCCTGCCCATGCATGCGTCTGCGCCACAGGCATGGGCAGCGGCTGCATGATGCGCAGCGCCTCGTGCGCGTAGTAGCGCAAAAAATCCACCGCTTCGCGCACTTCGGATTGCGCATCGCCCCAGGTTTTGTGGGCCTCGCGCACCAGCAAAGCGCATAAAGCCGGGCTGTGTTGCTCCAGGCTATCAGCGGTGCGCAGCAAGGCCGCGCTGCGCTGCTCCACGGGCGTGCGGGACCAGGTTGTGAAACCGGCTGCTGCGCGCTGCATCGCGTTGTGCACATCTTGCGAACTCGCCTGCGCCAGCGCGCCGGGCATTGGCTGCGCCAGGGCTTGAAAATACGGCGCGCGCATAGCCGGCACGGCGAAGTCCAATCCCGCACTATTGGCGCGTGCATCGGCGCTGTTTCCAAAAAGTTGCGGCGGCAGAGGCAACGCACCAAGGGGCTCCAGGCGCAGCGGCGAGATGAGCAATTCGCGCACGCTCAAACGGGTATCTGCCAGTTGGTGCACAAAAGACGAGTTAGCGCCGTTTTCCAGCAAGCGACGCACCAGATAGGCCAGCAGGTCTTTGTGCGCGCCCACCGGCGCATATACGCGGCAGGCCATGAGCGGGTTTTTCAGCACCTCGCGGTACACGCCCTCGCCCATACCGTGCAGGCGCTGCAACTCAAAAGCACCGCCGCTGCGCGCGCCCATTTGCATAATGGCCGCTATGGTGGCCGCGTTGTGCGTGGCAAATTGGGGGTAGACCACATCAGGCGCGTCCAGCAGCGCAGAGGCGCAGGCCAGATAAGAAATATCGGTATGGTGCTTGTGCGTGAACACCGGGTAATGCAGCAGGCCCAGTTCCTGGGCGCGTTTGATTTCCGCGTCCCAGTACGCGCCTTTGACCAGGCGGCACATCAGGCCCACGCGGTACTGGCGCGCCATGGCCACCACGGTGTGCACCAGCTCTAGAGCACGGCTTTGATAGGCCTGCAAGGCCAGGCCCAGGCCACGCCATTGCGGCCAGTGCTGGGCTACCCGCTGCAGCAAAGCATCGAACATTTCTAGCGACAACTCCAGGCGCTCGACCTCTTCGGCGTCAATCGTCAGGTTAATGTCGGCGCGCGCTGCCTGCTGGCACAAGGCCCACACGCGCGGGAGTAGCTCAGCCATGACGCGCGCGCTTTGGCCGTCTTCGTAACGCGGGTGCAGCGCGCTGAGCTTGATGCTGATGCCGTCATTGCCCTGCGGCCCGCGCTCGGGCAGGGCGGCTTGCGCCAATGCTGCAATCGCCTCGCTGTAGCTTTGCCAATAGCGCAGCGCAGCGGCCTCGGTGCGCGCGCCCTCGCCCAGCATGTCATATGAAAAACGCAGGCCTTGGCTTTGCGCCTTTCGGGCGGTATCGGCATGGCGCATGGCCTGGGCCATGGTCTGGCCCAGCACAAACTGTCGGCCCAGCAACTGCACCGCGCGCAGCGTGGCGGCCACCACGGTATGCGCGCCCAAACGGCCCATCAGGCCACTGCCGCCAGTGGCGACTTGCGCGTCGGGCAAAAAATGTTTGGACATGGCAATCGCCGCGCGCGACAAACGCGCCAGTACCTGGTCCCCGGCCTGCGCAAAATCAGCGCGGCCGAGTTGGTCAGCGGTCAGGGCAATGGCGGTGTCCATGTCCGGCACGCGCAGCAGTGCTTCGGCCAGGCGCATAAGGGCCAGGCCCTCGGCACTGGAAATGGGGTATTCCTGCAACAAACTTT
The DNA here is from genome assembly GCA_945865425.1 of Comamonas sp. lk. Taxonomy (GTDB): domain Bacteria; phylum Pseudomonadota; class Gammaproteobacteria; order Burkholderiales; family Burkholderiaceae_C; genus Allorhodoferax. The sequence continues at coordinate 3,742 of CAMBFN010000085.1, forward strand.
CCATGGCCCAAAAAGGCGCTGGGTGCTCGCGCACGGTTTGCACCCAGGGCGCAGCCACTTGCGCAGCGGCAGCCCAGTCCAGCTTGTCTTGCAAGCTGCGCAGGCGCTGGGCCACGATGTCGGCTTCAGGGCGGTAGGGGTCAGGAAGGCGTTGCTGCATCAACATAGGGCTTGCTCCTGCGGCCGGCGGGCTGCATGCTTGGTATAAAACGTTATATTCTCATTAGATACAACGAATATTTATCTTTATTTTTGTCACTTTATAGTGAATAACTCAGTAATGACCCCACCTGTCACCAGCCTGGACCGGACCGACCTGAAGATCCTGCGCGCCTTGCAGGAGGACGGGCGCATCTCCAACCTCAAGCTGGCCGAGGCGGTAGCCTTGTCGCCCACCGCCGTACTGGCCCGGGTACAGCGCTTGGGCAAAGAGGGCTTTATCCTGGGCTACCAAGCGCACCTCAACCCGGCCAAGCTGGGCGCGGGCCTGATGGTGTTCGTGGAAGTGCTGTTGGACCACACTACACCGCATGTGTTTGAGGCCTTTAAGGCCGCCGTGCAAGTGCGCCCCGAAATCATGGAGTGCCATATGGTGGCCGGTGGCTTTGACTACCTGCTCAAAACCCGCATGGCCGACATGGCCGCTTACCGCGACTTTGCAGGCACCGTGCTCTGGCAACTGCCCGGCGTGCGCGAAACCCGCACCTATGCGGTGATGGAAGAGGTGAAAAACAGCACGCATATTCCACTCAAGGGCTGATGGGCCGCTGCGCGTCCGACTTTATGTTGCAGACCAATGCCGATAAATGGGGCCCGCTGAGCGACGACTCAGGGGCTTTACACACTACCTCATCGCCGCATACGCCACCGCAATTGCTGAGGCCAAGCGGGCGTTATTTAGCACCAGGGCGATATTCGATGTAAGGCTGTCGCCGCCAGTGAGCTCATGGACGCGGGCCAGCAAAAACGGGGTGCTGGCTTTGCCGCTGATGTCTTGGGCGGCGGCCTCTCTCAGGGCCTGGGCTATGGCGCGGTCTATGGTGCCCCGCTCCATGGCGTGCTCGGGTGGTATCGGGTTGGCCACCACCATGCCGCCGGGCAGGCCCAGGGCCCACTGGGCGCGCATAGCTTGCGCAATAGCCTGCGGCGAATCCAGCCGGTAGTCCACCTTAAAACCACTTTCGCGAGTAAAAAATGCGGGCAGTGCCTCCGTTTGGTAGCCCACTACGGGCACGCCCTGCGTTTCTAGATATTCCAGCGTTAAACGCAAATCGAGTATCGACTTAGCACCAGCACAGACCACCGCCACCGGGGTTTGCGCAAGCTCTTGCAAATCCGCCGAAATATCAAAACTTTGCTCCGCGCCCCGGTGCACGCCGCCTATGCCGCCGGTGGCAAACACGCGTATGCCCGCCAATGCGGCGATACGCATGGTGGCGGCCACGGTGGTTGCGCCATCGGCGCCTGCGGCCACTACAAAACCCATGTCGCGGCGGCTGACCTTGGTCACCGTATGGCCGGCGCGGCCCAGGCGCTCGATCTGCTTGGCGGACAAACCGGCTTGCAAGCGCCCTTGCACGATAGCTACCGTGGCCGGCACGGCGCCGTGGGCACGCACCTCGGCCTCGACCTGTAGCGCAGTGTCCACGTTTTGCGGAAACGGCATGCCGTGCGAAATGATGGTGGACTCCAAAGCCACTACCGCCTTTCCCTGGGCCAGGGCGGTTTGCACTTCGGGGGCGATGTCTAAATAGGGGTTCATGGTGTGGTGTGTTGCATGTGTTGTTCAACGGCCTGCACGCTCAGCGCAGGGGCATTGGCTGCCGGGCTGGTCAGGGTGATTTCTGCACAAGACATGGCCCATGCCAGCGCCGCCTCTAGCGGCCAGCCCTGCAAGTGACCATACACCAAGCCGCCCATCAAGGCGTCGCCCGCACCCGTGGCACTAAGCACCTGCACTGGCCGCGTCGCGCGGTGGCCGCAGCGGCCATCGGCATCGCACCAGGCCACGCCTTGCGCGCCCAGACTGATGAGCACCCGGCCCGTGCCCTTGCGGTGTAAGGCCAGCGCTGCGTAGCACGCATCCTGCACGCTGGCTATGGCGCGGCCGCACAAAGCCTGGGCCTCCAGGCGGTTGGCCTTGAGGGTGTGGATTTGCGCCAGCACCGGGCCCAAGCGCGTGCACTTGGCCACCGACACCGCCTCGGCAAACAGCGCCGGGTGTGCCACCTCGGTGGCCAGCCACTGCCACACATCAGGGCGCAGATTGCAATCCGCCACCAGCACCGTCGCGCTGCGCAACGGCGCCAATTGCGGCTGCAAGAGCGCGGGCGTGAGCGCGTCCATGATGTCCATGTCGTTCACCGCCACATCCACATCGCCATCGGCTTGGTGCAGGCACACATAGGTGGCGCTACGCTGGCCGGGCAGCGTCAAGCAGGCGCGCATGTCCAGGCCCATGGCCGCACCCGACTGCCACAAGGCCTGGCCGAACACGTCGTCGCCGAGCACCCCTAGCAATCGCGCATCTGCCCCAAGGCGCAACAAGTTCTCGGCCACATTGCGTGCCACGCCACCCGGGCTGCACTGCACCCGCCCCGGATTGGAATCGCCCGCGCGCAGCGCGCTGTGCGCATGGACGGAGACATCCATGTTGATGCCGCCTAGGAGGGCGATATGGGGTGGGGGCATGAGGAGTGCTTATAAATAGTGCTTCGGAAGACGATGGTAAGTGCGGTAGTAGAGCGCTTGGGGGTTGCAGCTCCCACTCTCACCCCGGATAGCTACACAGAGTGCGTTGTGATTCGAGCACCCCGTCCGCCACATGGTGTTGAGTCTGATTTCCCATGATTGGATAGCTAACCGGTCGCTCTCTAGTTTTCATGGTCCCCGCCCACCTTGCAGAGTTTCCGGCCACTCAATCCAGCTTTGCGATGTTCTGCGCAGCCCCAAGCTGCATCTCGTCCAAGGCTTGTAAGCAAGGCTTAAACGAGGGGCTCAATTGTTTTTCCACATGCAAGCGCGCAACATAGCCACGCGCCAGTTCTAAGGCCCTGCGCCAAGTGGCCCCGTCCACGGCGCTGTGTAGATTTGCGGCCATTACGCTGTCCCGCAAGATGCCGCCGCTGGTGGGGCTAAAAGCCATAGGCAACATGTCGTAGGCGGGGCTCAGGGCGTAGGGTTGGCCGCTGTCGCTGATAAAAGATAAATTGCCCGCATGCATATCGGTGTTGCCAATCAGGGTGCCAAAGGCGAACAGCAGCGCTGATCGGGCGTGGGCCTCTGGCGTGATGACGCCAAGTTTGGCCAGCTGCGCAGTGATAGCGGGCCAGGGCGCAGTGGCATCGCCCACAAACTCGCCGTCCAAAGACGCCAGTGATATCAATGCACGTCGGCCATGCAGGCCCACGCGGTCAAAGCGCTCCAAGTCTAAAAAGCGTTGCGTGCCCACGTCCAGCAGCCGCGAGCGCGCTGCCGCAATGCCCGCGCCCTGTAGCGTCTCCAGGGCCAGGTGTTCGGCCACTAGCAAGTCGCGCCAGCGGGTGCTGACCGGGCTGACCTCTGCTGCAGTGAACTTGACCAGCACATGCCCCCTTGCGCTCAGGGCGCAAAACTTGGGCTGCTCGCCTGCGGCGGACGACCAGGTCGCATCGGCGCTGATCGCCTGCGCGGCAAGTCGCGGGTAGTCTGCCGGAGCGCTGGCTTGGGGCGCAGGCGCGTTGACAAAGTGGTCGCGGGCCAGCTCGCCCATCAGCAGATTGCCCACCGGGTCGGCGCCGCTGGCTAGCAAGGCGCGCAGCGCATCGGCGTCGCTCCAGTGCCGCACGTCGGCGGGCAGGCCCAGGCTGGGCGCGTGGCGCTGGGCATAGGCCCGCCCCAAAAAACCCTGTGGCCGCATGTCATTGAGCCACCAGGGCAGGCCTTCGTAGTGCGTGCTGACGCCATCCGTCTGCACCATGACAAATCCATCGGGCCGAACCGGGTACAAGGTGCCCAGTGCAACGATTTGGCCAGTGGTGGTAACCCGGTAGACCGCAAAATCGGGCAGGGGCCGAAACCGGTCCCGCAGGGCATAGCGAGTGGCGCGCGCCGCACCAATGCGGACGATGTCGCCTGCCATGCTCCCGATCGCCCGTGCCAGCGTCGCCCGCGAAACCTGCAGGCGCACGCGCAGCGTGTCACTCGCCACCGGGCCGGCGGCTAAGGCATCGCGTATGTGGGTTGAGCGGTCATCCATAGCGGATTATTGAAACGATATATGCGCCGATATATGAAACGATACTTGAAGCAATTGTAAGACCAAGACGTATGCGCTTTTGCAAGCGTCCCTGTGGCCTATGCCGCTGGCAGGGCGGCGCATTGAAACTGCAAAAGTCGGCGCGTGCAAAGCGCCTAGATGCCGCACTGGCGATTAATGCCCCGCATACACTCCCCTCGTCGCCATTTCCACCCAACACCCATGGCCCTTCAATCCTTGCAAACAAACAAAGCGCAGCGCCCGCTGCCAACCGCCGCCGCCCTGCTAGGCCTGGCGCTGCTGGCCTGCCCGCTGGCCGCACAGGCCACGCCGCAGTTGCAGTGCAGCTTTGACGTGAACTCCGAAACCCACCACAAGACCTTTGGTGTGGTGACCGACCCTTACACCACCGAAGCCGTGACCATCGGCAACCGCTTCCGCTTCAAGGCCATCGTACTGGCCGCAGGGCCGGATGCCACTGGCGTATCAAGCCTGGAGAGCATTAATTTGTACGTGTACTACAACACCCGCCGCCAGCCGATGATCATGCAGCACACCCGCTTTTTGCAGCCGGTGGCGCAGACCGCGCCCAGGCCTGATGCCCTGACGGGCCGGGTGTCTTTGTACTCTCCGCTACTGGGCAAAGAGCTGCAATACCAATGTGCCCTGGCCGAGGTGGCGCCATGATGCGCCGCACACTTTTTGCCGTTCTGACTTCTGGCGCATTGCTGCTGGCCTTTGCTGCACCACCGGTGCTGGCGGCAGAGCCTGGCACAGGGCAAAACGCCGTCATACCGACCAAAACCAAAGCACACGCCAAGAAGCCGCACCATGGCAAGGCGCCCCACCCAGCCAAGGCGCACAAGGACTCCGCCGCGCGCAGGCCCGATACCCAAGGGCCACTGTCTTTGGTGGTAGTAGGCGACATGATGCTGGCCGACGGGCCCATGGACGCCATGCGCAAAGGGCAGGACCCCTATGCTGGCTT
>CAMBFN010000086.1 GCA_945865425.1 Comamonas sp. lk
ACGTTGGAACCCCGGTTTCCGTCAAAATCCGCGAGCGCATACGGGCCGCGCGCAAGCGTTTTAACGCCAACGACAATATTGCCGAATTTATCGCGCCGGGCGAATTGGAAGCCTTGCTCGACGAGGTGGAAGACAAGATGCGGGGCGTGCTGGGCAGTCTGGTGATTGATACCGAGAACGACCACAACACTAGCAATACCGCCCGCCGCGTGGCCAAGATGTACCTCAACGAGGTATTTCGGGGTCGCTATGTGGCGGCGCCTGCGATCACCGAATTCCCCAACGCTGAACACCTTAATGAGCTGATGATCGTCGGCCCGATTACGGTGCGCAGCGCCTGCAGCCACCATTTTTGTCCGGTGATCGGCAATATTTGGATTGGCGTATTGCCCAATGAACATACCAATGTCATCGGTCTGAGCAAGTATGCGCGCTTGGCCGAATGGGTGATGGGCCGGCCCCAAATTCAAGAAGAAGCAGTGGTGCAACTGGCAGACCTGATCCAGGAAAAAACCCAACCCGATGGTCTGGCCATTGTGATGGAGGCCAGCCACTTTTGCATGTCCTGGCGCGGAGTGAAAGATATGGACAGCAAGATGATTAATTCCGTCATGCGTGGTGTTTTTTTGAAAGACCCGAATTTGCGCCGCGAGTTTTTGTCTCTCATCCCTAAGAAAGGCTAAACCATGTTGGTCCGTTTGCTTTATGCCAGTCGCGCTATTGACCCGGCCAGCGCAGAGATTGAACAAATCCTGGCGCAGTCCCGTCAGGGCAACCCGGGGCTGGGGATTACCGGTATTCTTTGCTATGGCGGCGGTATATTTCTGCAAGCCATTGAGGGCGGGCGCAATGCGGTCAGTGAGTTGTACGGCCACATTCAGCGTGACCCGCGCCATAAAGACGTGATCTTGCTGCATTACGAAGAAATCAGCGAGCGACGCTTTAGCGGCTGGACTATGGGTCAGGTCAATATGTCCAAAATCAATGCCAGCATCTTGCTTAAGTACGCTGAAAAGCCTGAACTAGACCCTTACAACGTGTCGGGAAAAGTGTCACTGGCCTTGCTGGAAGAGCTGATGGCCACCGCGTCCATCATGGGCCGGGCCTAAGCGGTCCGCCTATTGCCCATGGCTCCGCTGCTGGGTTGCGATTTCTCCAGCAGCCCGGGGTCGCGCAAACAGATCGTCTTGGCCTGGGGCCGTAGCGACGGCGAGCGTCTGGTTCTAGACAGCCTAGAGCGCTTGCCAAGTCTGGACGGATTTACTGCGGCTTTGCGCGCGCATCCGGCCTGGATTGGCGGCTTTGATTTGCCCTTTGGCCTGCCGCGTGAACTTGTCGAGCATCTGGGCTGGCCCACGCGCTGGCAAGAGTGCATAGCCTATTACGCCACCTTGCCCCGGCCCCAAATCCGTGATTTATTCGCTGCTTTTTGCGACAACCGGCCCGCCGGTGCCAAATTTGCCCACCGCGCCACTGACGGCCCGGCCGGCTCCAGCCCCTCCATGAAATGGGTCAATCCGCCGGTGGCCTATATGCTGCACGCTGGCTTGCCCGCCTTGATGGCGGCGGGTGCGCATTTCCCTGGCTTACAAGCGCCCGATCGGCAGGCGGCGCGCATTGCCTTAGAGGCTTATCCTGGCATGCTGGCGCGCGAAGTCTTGGGAGCGCAAAGCTACAAAAGTGATGACAAAGCCAAGCAAACGCCTGAGCGCTTGATTGCCCGCAAAGACCTGATCAATGCCCTGGAACTGGGGCAAACGCGTTGGGGGACACGACTCAAGCTCAGCCATGCGCAGCGCGATGCCTTGGCGCAGGATGCCAGTGGCGATGCCCTGGACGCCGTTTTGTGCTTGGTGCAAGCGGCCTGGGCTCAGCGCGCCCAAGCGCAGGGCGACGCGCAATACGGCTTGCCCGCAGACATGGACCCTTTAGAGGGCTGGATACTGGGCGCTTAGGCGGGTGAGTGCTTCGCACCTTGTTCTGGCACTTTAATGCGTTGCGCCGCAGACCGCACAAGCCAGATTTTTTTGCACGCGCAGCCGCGTCCATTCCATGCTGCGCGCATCCAGCATCAGCAAACAACCGCTCAAAGAGGTACCGGTCTGGGCCAGTAATTTGAGCGCCTCTAGCGCTTGCATCGCACCGATCACGCCGACCAATGGCGCCAGCACGCCCATGGTGGCGCATCGAGCCTCTTGGGGCGGGGCATCGGGTGCAAACACGCAGGCGTAGCAGGGCCCTTTTGCATCGCGCGGGTCATACACCGCAATTTGGCCGTCCATGCCGATGGCCGCGCCGCTGACTAGCGGTACACGCTGCTGCACACAAGCGGCGTTGATGGCCTGGCGGGTCTGAAAGTTATCGCAGCAATCGAGGACCACATCCGCCTGCGCTACCAGGCTCTGCAGCAGCTGGGCATCGGCGCGCGCTTGCAGCGCTCGCACCTGTACCGTTGGGTTGAGTTGGGCCAATGTGCTTTGGGCCGACAGCACTTTGGCTTGCCCAATGCGGTCCGTGCTGTGGATGATTTGGCGTTGCAAGTTGGTCAAATCCACGGTGTCGTCATCGACGAGGGTGATGCTGCCCACGCCTGAGCAGGCCAGGTACATGGCCGCTGGCGAGCCCAGGCCACCGGCGCCAATAATGAGGGCGCGCGATGCCAGGATGCGCCGCTGCCCCTCGATTCCGATGTCGTCAAGCAGTAGGTGCCGCGAATAGCGCAGCAAATCCGCGTCAGGAAGGTCCGGTTCAGTCACCGGGGCTCCTCATTCCTCTTTCTTTTCGGAGCTGCGCTCTACTTGCGTTTTGCTGATCAAAACTGGCTGGCCTTTGAGTTTTTTGAGTGCCTGGCTCAGTTGGAAGTCTTTGTCCGATCCGAATTCCGGGGAGCGGCGTTCGGCCACCGGTTTACGCGATTCCTCTTCCAGGCGCTTCATGGCCTCTTCGCGTGCTTTCTCACGGGCCGGGTCTTTCACTTCTTCACCTTGGCCGCTGCTTAAATGTTTTTCCAAGTCCGCTTCGCGGGTACGCAGGGCGGCAAAGGGGCTGCCTTCTTCGGTGTCATCGACCATCAAATCGGGCACGATACCCTTGGCCTGGATAGAACGGCCGCTAGGCGTGTAGTAGCGCGAGGTGGTGAACTTCAGGCCGGTGTCACCGCTCAAAGGCCGGAATGTTTGTACCGAGCCTTTGCCAAAGGTTTGCCCGCCCATGATGGTGGCGCGCTTATGGTCCTGCAGTGCGCCGGCCACAATCTCACTGGCCGAGGCGGAGCCTTCGTTGACCAGCACGATAAGCGGGATATTTTTCAACTGTGCCGGTAGCTTTTTGATCGGATCGGCCCCCATGCGCCCCATATAGTCACGCGCGTTGGCGCGCAGCGTCTGCTTACTTTCCTCGGTCTGCCCATTGGTGCTGACAACCGTCACGTTGTCGGGCAGAAAAGCGGCAGAAATCGCCACGGCGGCATTGAGCAGTCCACCCGGGTCGTTACGTAAATCCAGCACCATGCCTTTGATCTTGGGGTCTTGCTCATACAGGTCATTGACTTTTTTCACAAAATCGTCGACGGTCCGTTCCTGGAATTGGCTCACGCGGATCCAGGCGTAGCCTGGCTCTATCAGCTTGCCGCGCACCGACTGTTGTTTGATTTCTTCGCGGATGATGGTCACGGCGAAGGTCTTGTTTTCGTCTTTACGGAACACGGTCAACATCACTTTGGTGGCGGGCTCGCCGCGCATACGCTTAACTGCTTCATTCAGGCTTAGGCCTTTGACCGCCGTGTCATCGACTTTGATGATCAAGTCATTGGGCTTGAGACCCGCGCGGTCGGCCGGTGAACCTTCAATCGGCGAGACGACTTTGACCACGCCCTCTTCCTGGGTGATTTCTATGCCCACACCGACAAATTTGCCGCTGGTTCCTTCACGAAACTCTTTGAAGGATTTTTTGTCGAAATACGTGGAATGCGGGTCAAGGCTGGAAACCATACCGGTAATAGCATCGGTGATCAGCTTTTTTTCATCCACGGGTTCGACGTAATCGCTTTTGATCAGGCCAAATACAGTGGAGAGCTGCTGCAACTCTTCCAAAGGCATGGGCGCCAGCGTATTACGGGCTACGGTTTGTACCGAAACCGTCGTTAGCGAGCCGGCAAACGCGCCTAGCATCACCCAGCCTGCGATCTTTAATTTTTGACCCATAGTCGTTCCCGTTTCCTTGTATCCCTGTGTGCCTGTTGGCCAAAATGGCAGCAGCGGGTGTCTATTGTGCCTTTGAACAAGACCGATTGCAGGTGGCGGGGGCATAGCCCAGGGCCTGCGTCGCATTCAAACCGCTTTGCCTTGCGCTGCCACCGCCTGCGCCGCTTGGGCTACGGCCTGCGCATCGCCTAAATAGTAATGGCGCATAGGTTTGAGCTCCGCGTCCAATTCGTAAACCAGCGGTATCCCATTAGGAATATTGACGCCCACGATGTCGCTGTCCCCGATGTTGTCCAAGTATTTGACCAGCGCCCGTATGGAGTTACCGTGCGCCGCGATGACCGGGCGTTTGCCTGCACGCAAAGCGGGTGCGATGGACTCCTGCCAAAAGGGCAGGACCCGCGCCACCGTGTCCTTCAGGCACTCGGTCAGTGGCACCTGGCCCGGCGCCAGCTTGGCGTAGCGCGGGTCACTGCCTTCGCAGCGCGGGTCGCCGGGCTCTAGTGCGGGAGGCGGCACATCAAAGCTGCGGCGCCACAGCAGCACCTGTTGCTCGCCGTACTGGCGCGCCATATCGGCTTTGTTCAGGCCTTGCAAAGCGCCGTAATGGCGCTCGTTAAGCCGCCAGTTGTGCACCACAGGCAGCCAGGTGCAGTCCATCTGGTCCAGGCAGTGCCATAAGGTGCGCGTGGCCCGCTTGAGCATGCTGGTGTAGGCCAGGTCGAAGGCATAGCCTTGGGCTTTTAGCAAACGTCCAGCGCTTTGCGCCTGTTCGATGCCTGTGGGCGTTAGGTCCACATCGGTCCAGCCGGTGAAGCGGTTTTCAAGATTCCAGGTAGATTGGCCGTGGCGTATCAATACAAGTCGGTGCATGGCAGGAAATAAGGGGGGTGAAGGGGATTGCAGCCGCGCGGACTGTGGGGGAACATGGGGCATTCTAAAATGCCCGATTGTGCTGCTCCGAGCACCCTCAAGGAACCCTAGTGAAATTTATTCTCGATAACTGGATGTTGATTACCCTGGCCCTGATTTCTGGCGCACTATTGCTGGCGCCTGTGATGCAAGGCGCAGCCAGCGGGGGCCTGAGCGCCAACGACGCGGTGCAATTGATTAACCGGGAAAAAGCTGTTGTGGTGGATGTGTGTGAACCCACGGAGTTTGCCGCCGGACACATCGTGGGTTCCAAAAATATTCCCGTAGCCGACTTGTCGGCCAAGTTGGCGACAGCGGTCAAAAACAAAAGCTTGCCTTTGATTCTGGTTTGCCAGTCTGGCGCGCGCTCAGGCCGCGCGATGGCTGCGGCCAAAACGCTGGGTTATGCGCAAGTCCACTCGCTCGGTGGCGGTCTGGCGGCTTGGAAAAGCGCCGGGCTGCCACTTGAAAAAGTATGATCCGCCGCCCGAAACCAAAGCTTTTCCATTGAGTCGATGATGCAAAACGTCAAGATGTACACCACCGCTGTTTGTCCTTATTGCGTGCAGGCCAAGCGTATTCTTAAGTCCAAAGGGGTGGAGTTGATCGAAGAAATCCGTATCGATACCAACCCGACTGAGCGCAATGCCATGATGGAGCGCACCGGGCGACGTACCGTGCCGCAAATCTTTATCGGCGATACCCATGTGGGCGGCTGCGATGACCTGATGGACTTAGACAGCCGCGGCGGCCTAATGCCCTTGTTGCTCGGGCCCTGAGCGAGCCTGCAGCCCGCGCAGGCCTGCTGCGATAATTCAGGGCGCCAAGGGCCTCGTAAGCCCCGACGCACCATCCCACTAGCCCATCTTTTTGTACGCTGGGCTTTGTTTTCAATTGAAAGATTCACGCCATGTCAGAACAAGCTCCGGTTTTCCAAATCCAACGCGTTTACCTCAAAGAGGCGTCGATGGAGCAGCCCAATTCGCCGGCCATCCTGCTCGAGCAGGAGCAGCCTTCGGTCGATATCCAACTGGGAATTGAAGCCAATCCGGTGGCAGAGGGTGTGTTTGAGGTCAGTGTGACTGCTACCGTACATACCAAAATCAAAGACAAAACCGTGTTTCTGGTGGAAGTCAAACAGGCAGGTATTTTTGAAGTGCGCAACCTTCCCGAAGAACAAATGGGCCCGATCATGGGCATTGCCTGCCCGCAAATCGTCTACCCCTATTTGCGTGGCAATGTGGCCGACCTGATTCAGCGCAGCGGCTTTCCGCCGGTGCATTTGTCAGAAATCAACTTTCAGGCCATGTACGAGCAGCAGCAAAGCCAAGCGGCGCAAGGCGGCGCTGCCGTTACCTTGCCCCAATAAAGCACTGTTCGCTGGCTGGTGGATGCCGGCGGCGATCAGCGCCTAAAAGGTGAGCGAATGAAAATCAGCGTATTGGGGGCCGGTGCCTGGGGTAGCGCCTTGGCCGTTGCGGCAGCACGTATGCCGCAACACGCCGTCACTTTGTGGGCGCGCGACGCGCGCCAGCAACGCGCTATGCAAGCTGAACGGCACAACCCGCGCTACCTGCCGGGCCTGGCTTTCCCCGAAGGCCTGCGCGTCAGCCAACTCCAAGGCAATTACCTGCGAGCCCACCTGGCAAGCCAGGATCTGGTGGTGATTGCTACCCCCATGGCGGGCTTACGCGATATGCTGGTCCTGCTTGCGGGCTTAGCCGTGCCGGTGGCCTGGTTGTGTAAAGGCTTTGAAGCTAGCAGTACCCAGGACGGTCAGGGCTTGCTAGGCCATGAAATTCAGGCCCAATGCGCGCCTGGCCTCGCGGGCGGCGTGCTCAGCGGCCCCAGTTTTGCTGTGGAAGTGGCGCTGGGCCAGCCCACCGCACTGGTGGCCGCTAGCGCGCATGCCACGGTGCGCGCCGCGCTGGTAGATGCTTTTCACAGCCCACAGTTACGGGTATATGCCAGTGAGGATGTGGTTGGTGTAGAGGTGGGAGGCGCGGTGAAAAACGTGATGGCTATTGCCACCGGCTTGTGCGATGGCTTGCAACTGGGCCTGAACGCCCGCGCTGCCTTGATAACCCGCGGCCTGGCCGAAATCACCCGCCTGGGGCTGGCCTTGGGCGCCAAGGCGGAAACCTTTATGGGTCTGAGCGGCCTGGGCGACCTGGTCTTGACGGCAACCGGTGATTTGTCTCGCAACCGGCGCATCGGCTTGGCCTTAGCGCAGGGTCAGTCGCTCGACGGGGCTGTGCAGTCACTGGGCCATGTGGCCGAAGGCGTGTACAGCGCTCGAACTGTCTTGCAGCGCGCAGACGCATTGGGTGTTCAGATGCCGATCACACGCTGTGTGGTGGCGCTGCTCGAAGGCAATTTGCAAGCGCGCGAGGCGGTAGCGGCCTTGATGGGCCGCGAACCCGCTGCCGAAACCTAAGTTGCACGCTTAGCGCGGCGTGGGCCGCTTGCCCCCGCACCCTGCAGCCCTGCGCTTACAAAGACTCAACGCGCGCTGCAATATGCGCCATGGCTTGGGGCACCTGGTCCACCAGCACCAGACACAACTCACCCGCTTGCAAATGCGCCAGCGCGGTATCGATGGCTAAAAATTCGCCGTAGATTTCGCTGCGTTGCGTGGTTTTTTTTGCGCCGACCAGGCCCTCACGCAGCAAAGCCATGACTTCTCCGTCCGATCGGCCGCGCTGGCACTGGTCTTCGTACATCACCACTTCGTCGAAAGCGTCGCCCAGGATTTGGGTGATTTGGCGAATGTCCTCATCGCGCCGGTCGCCCGGCCCGCTGATGACCACCGAGCGACGGCTCGCCGGCATGGCTTGCACCGCTTGCACCAGCGCCGCCATCGCGTCCGGGTTGTGACCGTAGTCTGCAATGACGGTGGCGCCCTTGTAGTTGAAGATATTGAAGCGACCCTGCGCATTGTCGGTTTCGCTGGAAAAACTGGCTAGGCCGGCGCGCACAGTTTCCCAGTCCAGACCCAAGGCCCAGACTGCTGCCACACTGGCCATCACGTTCTCCACTTGAAAGCCGATGGCGCCGCCCAGCGTTATCGGAATTTCGCTCAGGTTCAGATAATGCTTTTGCGCACCCTTGGCGGCTACGATCTGGCCTTTGTCCACATAGACCACCGCATGGCCTTGGGCGCGGTGCGTCGCCATAACCGGGTGGTATTGGTCCAGCGCAAAAAAGGTGACCGCGCCTTTGCACTTGGCCGCCATGGCGGCCACCACTGGGTCGGTCGCGTTGAGTACGGCGGTGCCCTTGGCGGCCACGTTTTGCACAATGACCCGCTTGAGTACAGCCAACTCATCGACGGTGGTGATGTAGTTCAGCCCGAGGTGATCGCCGCTGCCCACATTGGTCACCACGGCCACATCGCATTTGTCAAAGGCCAGGCCCTCACGCAAAATGCCCCCGCGCGCGGTTTCCAGCACTGCCGCATCGACATCCGGATGGTGCAATACGTTTTTCGCGCTCTTGGGGCCGCTGCAGTCGCCGGTATCAATGCAATGGCCATCCACATAGACGCCATCGGTATTGGTCATGCCGACACACCAGCCTTGCTGGGCCAGCAAGTGTGAAATAAGGCGTACGGTCGTGGTTTTGCCGTTGGTGCCGGTGACAGCCACCACGGGTATGCGGCCATCCTGCCCGTTTTTGAACAGGCTGGACATGATGGCTTCACCCACCGGCCGGCCTTTGCCAAAAGAGGGGCTCAGGTGCATGCGCAAGCCCGGCGC
>CAMBFN010000087.1 GCA_945865425.1 Comamonas sp. lk
GCGGGCCATTACGACCCCTCGTTTCGCCTAGAGTTGTGCCTCAAAGACCTGGGCCTGATTGCCGACTTGGTAGCCCAAACCGGCACCCGCAATGAACTTACCAGCGCCACCCACCAACGCTTTGCCGAGGCCCAATCGCGCTACGGCAAAGACGCTGGTGAAATGACGGTATGCAAAGTGCTGGAAGATGATGCGGGCGTTGACTTGCGCGTCGCTGGCGACTGGACGCCCCCCTGGGAAGTGCGCCACCCATCGGAAGGCAAGTTAGACGTGTCGCATTAAGGCTTCGCCAAGGTCGCTAAAAAGGCAATGGCTGGCGCTGCGATGGCTTGCGGCACATCCATATGGGCGACTGAACTTTCCACATACACACTTTTGCGATGGGTCGGCAAGCGGTCATAGATGTAGCGCGAGCCCTGACCCCATCGGTGTATCGGGTCTTGGCTTGTCCCAGCATAAAACACGGGAATAGGGGTTCGCACCAGGGCTGCTGACTCAGACATATTCGCCAGTCCCAGAGGCTCATAGAACGATAGATAAACCGCCGCGCTACTAAGGATTTGACGCCTGCGGTCGCCACTATTGAAATCGGTGAATTCAAAATCGCGCGATTCGCCCTGCCCGCTCTCTCGCCGCTCCCGAGCCGCCTTCAACGATGCCTGGGTTTGACCCGCCCGGTATTGCACTTCGGGCACATGGCCAGGCGCAAAAATCATCAACGCGTCAACATCGCCATAACGGGCCAGGTACGCAATGGCGGCGTTAGCGCCAAGACTGTGCCCCGCAAGCACTACCGTTTGGGCCCCCTCGGCGCGCAGCTGACTAACCAAAGCATGTACTTCTTGCAATGCGCTAGGGTAGTCAACATCGTACAGGCGATCACGACTCCAAGTCATCACGGGCGAAACCACCCTCGCACCCGCAGCCTCGAACGAGGCTGCCAATGGACCGGGCGGCTTACCCCACTTTCCGTGCAGGGCAATGACGGCGGTACTTGCACTGAGCCTGATGGGCGCTTTTTCCAGGTCTTGTCCAAACGCTGACAGGCACAGACTTTGCCAAGCCATCAGCAATACGAGCAAATGGATACGCATGTCGGATTGGCCTACTGGCGCAACACATCCACGCCAGCCGGTGGCTTGAACTGGAACAGGGCGTTGTCCAGCGGCGGATTGGCTTCGAACTGGGTAAATTGCATTACCGAACGCTGGCCGAAACTGTCCAATATTTCCAGGGTCGCCAGGGTCGCGCCTTTGAAACCGATGCGCACGGTTTGCAAGCCACCGTCTTTAGATCGCGGGCGCGCCAGCACCCAGTCCTGGCCTTCGGAAGGGGCTGCATTGCTGAGTTCAAACTCCGCTTCCATGGCCCGCAAGTCCGTCGCTGATGCAATCAGCGCGGCGGGGGTAGCGCCCAGGGCTTGCGCCTGTTTGCGCGCCGTGGCCTGGGCCAGGTCTACGTCGTACAGCCACAGAGTCTGCCCATCGGCCACGATGACCTGCTCAAGCGGTTTCTTGAAAACAAAACGAAAGCGGTTGGGCCTTATGAACTCAAAGCTTCCACTGCTATTGCGCACCCGCGCCGTTTGCCCTTCTTTGGGCGGCGAAGTCACTTGCTGAACAAACTGGGCGCGACCGCTGCGGGTGTTTTTGATAAACACTTCCAGGGCTTCCAGGCCGGTGGCTTGCGCGGTCAGCGCAAGCATCGCCAGCAGACCTACGACGGTGCGCAACAGGGCTTGGCAGGACATCCGCACCGCGAACTTAGGCAAGGGTAGCAGCGCTTTAGGATGCACGCGCGGGCACCAAAATTTCCCGCTGGCCGCTGGAACTCATGGAACTGACCAGGCCAGCGTTTTCCATATCCTCCACCAAGCGCGCAGCGCGGTTGTAGCCGATTTTGAGGTGGCGCTGCACCAGCGAAATGCTGGCCTTGCGGTTCTTCAGCACCACTTCCACCGCCTGGTCGTACAGGGGGTCTTTCTCGCCGCCGCCATCGCCGTCCAGCGCCTCGTCGCCGTCGACGGTGCCGCCTTCGAGCAAGCCTTCCACATAGTTGGGCTCACCGCCCTGGGCTTTGAGGTACTTCACCACCCGGTGCACTTCTTCATCACTGACAAAGGCCCCGTGCACGCGAATAGGCAAACCGGTGCCACTAGGCATATAGAGCATGTCGCCCATACCGAGCAAAGCCTCAGCGCCCATCTGGTCCAGGATGGTGCGACTGTCGATTTTGCTGCTGACCTGGAAGGCGATGCGTGTCGGGATATTGGCCTTGATCAGGCCAGTAATCACATCCACACTGGGGCGCTGAGTCGCCAAAATCAAATGAATGCCTGCTGCGCGCGCTTTTTGCGCTAAGCGGGCAATCAGCTCTTCGATTTTTTTGCCCACCACCATCATGAGATCGGCCAACTCGTCGATCACCACCACAATATGCGGCAGCCGGTCCAGCGGTTCCGGGTCTTCGGGGGTCAGGCTAAAGGGGTTGTATACAAAAGTACCCTGGGCCTTGGCTTCGTCTATCTTGGCGTTAAACCCAGCCAGGTTGCGTACGCCCATTTTGCTCATCAGCTTGTAGCGCTTTTCCATTTCGCCGACACACCAGTTCAGGCCGTGCGCCGCCTGGCGCATATCGGTCACCACGGGCGCGAGCAAATGCGGAATACCTTCATAGACCGACATCTCCAGCATCTTGGGGTCAATCATGAGTAAGCGCACATCACGCGCTTCGGCCTTGTACAAGAGGCTCAAAATCATGGCGTTAATACCCACCGACTTACCCGAGCCGGTAGTACCGGCAACCAGCACATGCGGCATCTTGGCCAGGTCGGCGACGATGGGGTTACCGACAATGTCTTTGCCCAGACCCATGGTGAGCAGAGACTTGCCTTCGTTATAGACCTGCGAACCCAAAATTTCGGACAGGCGGATAGATTGGCGTTTGGCGTTTGGCAACTCCAGGGCCATATAGTTTTTGCCCGGAATAGTTTCCACCACCCGGATGGACACCAGGCTCAGACTGCGCGCCAGGTCTTTGGCCAGGCCCACAATTTGCGAACCCTTCACGCCGGTGGCGGGCTCGATTTCATAGCGCGTAATCACCGGTCCAGGCTGGGCCAGTACCACGCGTACTTCCACGCCAAAGTCCTTGAGCTTTTTTTCAATCATGCGGCTGGTCATTTCCAGCGTTTCGTTGGACACGGTTTCTTGGCGCAGCAAAGCTTCATCAAGCAAGGCCACTTGCGGCAGTTTGCTATCGGGCATTTCGGCGAACAAAGGCTTTTGCCGCTCTTTGGCCACCCGCGTGCTCTTGGGCACCTCCACCATGCGTTGCGTCTCTACCGGTGCGCGGGGCTCGGCAAATACCGTGGGCGCCATCAGGGGGACGATGTCCGGTGCATCATCCCGGGTTGCCGCACCCATTGCCGCGGCGTCCATGGGCGGGCCCTCGGGATGCAAAGACACCTCACGCTCGCGCAAAGCCTGCTGGCCCATTTCCAGGTCCTGCGCCAATGCACGTCGCTCCTGGAAAGACTCCCAGCGCGCGTCCAGCCACCTGCCTATAGCCTCTGCGCTGTGCAACCATGAAAACCGGAAAGCCCAGGAAAAGCCGAGCAAGCCTGCGCCTATGGCCAGCAGGCCCGAACCCACAAAGCCTAGCGCGCCGACCGCTTGGGTACCCAAGATGAAACCCAAAACGCCTCCGCTGTAGCCCGGCAGAGTCGCCTCCAGACGGTACAAACGGGTGTATTCCAAAACCGTACTAGATACCAGCAGCAAGCCCAAGCCGACCCACAAGACTACCTGCGGATGGCGCTGCCACAAAGGGCTGCCCGCGTCTAGCTTGGCGTAGGGCGAGGCCTCGTCCTGCCCCCGCAAACGCCCCATCGCCAGGCGAGCCCAAGCCAAGCCCGCCAACGCCAGGCACCACCAGACCGAGTAGCCCAGCAAAAAATAGCCCATATCGGCTAACAAGGCACCCAGGCGACCGGCCCGGTTCAGGACCGCGCCACCTGCACCCGAGGTGGTCCAGGCCGCATCCTGGGGCGCATAGCTGGCAAAAGCGAGCAGCAAGAAGGCCAGCACAAAAAAACCGAAAAACAAGGCAATTTCACTGGCAAAACGTGCCCATCCGGAGGGCTCGGGGATTTCGTCAAGAGTGTCCGCGTGGAGCGTATGCAGTGAATATGTCATGGGTTCTGTGAAATAGCCTTTTCCGCAGAGCGAACGCTGCAAAGCGCAAGCTTAACCCACACTGGCAAGCGGGGCGCCGCGCCCGCCTTCGTAAAATAGCGGTTCGCGCGGCCTGCCGCGCCAGCTTTTTGCAAGTCTCTCCATGCGCCCGCCTGGCCACTTGTCCCCTCTTTCCCACTACGACCGCACTACGCCAGCACCCCTATGACCTCTGCCCCACACGCCCGCGTCCTGATTTTGGGCTCCGGCCCCGCCGGCTATACCGCCGCCGTCTATGCGGCCCGCGCCAATCTCAACCCGGTGCTGCTCACCGGCATGGCCCAAGGCGGCCAACTAATGACCACCACCGACGTGGACAACTGGCCCGCAGACGCCCAGGGCGTCCAAGGCCCGGAACTGATGCAGCGCTTTTTGGAACACGCAGAGCGCTTTAAGACGGAAGTGATTTTTGACCATATCAGCAGCGTAGACCTCAGCCAGCGCCCCTTCACCCTCCAAGGCGATGACAAAAGTTATACCTGCGACGCGCTCATCATCGCTACCGGCGCCTCGGCCAAATACCTGGGCCTGCCTTCGGAAACCGCGTTTATGGGCCGTGGCGTTTCGGGCTGCGCTACTTGCGACGGTTTCTTCTACCGCGACCAACTGTGCTGCGTGGTCGGTGGTGGCAACACCGCAGTCGAAGAGGCTCTGTATCTGTCCAATATCGCCAGCAAGGTCTATCTGGTACACCGGCGCGACAAATTCAAAGCCGAGCCGATTTTGGTAGACAAGCTGATGGAAAAAGTCGCCGCCGGCAAAATCGAACTAAAGACCTTCCAGACCCTAGACGAAGTGCTAGGCGATGCCTCCGGCGTCACCGGCATCCGCTTGCGCAGTACCGTCGATGGCAGCACCCAAGAACTGGCACTGCAAGGCTGCTTTATTGCCATTGGTCATTCCCCCAATACCGACATCTTCCAAGGCAAGTTAACTATGGAAAACGGCTATATCGTGACCCAAGGCGGCCTCAAAGGCTTTGCCACGATGACCAGTGTGCCCGGCGTGTTTGCCGCGGGCGACGTGCAAGACCATGTGTACCGCCAGGCGATTACCAGCGCGGGCACGGGTTGCATGGCGGCACTTGATGCCCAGCGCTTCCTCGAGCAAGAATAAACCCGGTGGGATAATCTAGCCCCATGACGATTACCTATAAAGACGCCTCCGGCATCACCGGCATGCGGGTCGCAGGCCAGCTGGCCTCCGAAGTGCTGGACTACCTGACACCTTTTGTGCAAGCCGGTGTCACCACCAATGCGCTGGACAAACTGGCGCATGACTACATCGTCGATGTACAAGGCGGCATACCGGCGCCGCTCAATTACAAGGGCGGCGGCAATACGCCCTATCCCAAATCCATCTGCACCTCGGTCAACCACCAAGTTTGCCATGGCATCCCCAATGACAAAGCCCTAAAAAAAGGCGATATTGTCAATATCGACGTCACCGTGATCAAAGACGGTTGGCACGGCGACACCAGCCGCATGTTTATGGTGGGCGAAGTTTCGATCGCGGCCAAGCGCCTGTGCGCCATTACCTATGACGCAATGTGGCACGGCATCAAAATGGTGCGCCCCGGCATCCACTTGGGCGATATCGGTTATGCCATCCAAAAGTTTGCAGAAGGCCAGGGCTTTAGCGTGGTGCGCGAGTTTTGCGGCCACGGCATAGGCCGTGTATTCCATGAGGAACCTCAAGTGCTGCACTATGGCCGCCCCGGGACCCTGGAAAAACTGGTGGAGGGCATGACCTTCACCATCGAGCCCATGATCAATGCCGGGCGCAAAGACATCAAGGACGGCCCGGAAAAAGACGGCTGGACCATTGTGACCCAGGACCGCTCCCTGTCGGCCCAATGGGAGCACACCGTACTGGTCACGTCCACCGGCTACGAGGTGCTGACCCTATCGGCGGGCAGCCCGGCCACACCGGCCTTTGTGACTGCCACGCAGTCGCAGAGCGCCTGATCGCGTCAGCCATCGGGCAGCGGATGCCATGAGCGAATTGCAGGCCCTGCGCGCCAGCTACCGCAGCGGCAAAGAGGCTTTGCTGGCGCGAGTGCAGGCCCCTGGCTTTTCAGCCCGCAGCGTACACAAGCTACTGCGCCAACTGGCAGCCCAAACTGACGGTTTGCTGATCCAACTCTGGAACCAGGCGGGTTTGGGTGCGCCCTGTGCACTCCTGGCCGTGGGCGGCTATGGCCGGGGAGAGTTGTTTCCCTATTCGGATGTCGATGTGCTGGTGCTTCTGCCTGACGTGGCGGGTCAGATGCCTGATCCGGAGCGCGCCCGGCGCATAGAAGGGTTTATTGGCAACTGCTGGGACGCGGGTCTGGAAATCGGCTCCAGCGTGCGCACCCTGTCCGAATGCCTGAGCGAAGCGGCCAAAGACGTGACGGTGCAAACCGCCTTGCTGGAAAGCCGGTGTATTTGCGGCGATCAGGCGCTGGCATCGGCCTTCAAGTCCGCTTTCATGGCGGCGCTAGATCCGCGTGCATTTTTTATCGCCAAGACCTTGGAGCTGCGCCAGCGCCACACCAAATTTGAAGACACGCCTTATGCACTCGAGCCCAATTGCAAAGAGTCCCCCGGTGGAATTCGCGATTTGCAAGCCATCATCTGGGTGGCCAAAGCCGCGCAACTGGGCAGCAACTGGCAGGAGTTGCAAGCAAGCGGTCTGGTCACGGCCCTGGAGATTGCGCATCTAGAGCGCAACCAGGCGCTGCTGTTTTTAATCCGGGTGCGCCTGCACCTGGCTGCGCGCCGGCGCGAAGACCGGCTGGTGTTTGACCTGCAAACTGCCGTGGCCCACAGCTTTGGCTACACGCATACCGGCGGCGAAGGCCGGGCCCTGGTGCGCGCCAGCGAGGCGCTGATGAAGCGCTACTACTGGGCCGCCAAAGCCGTCACGCAACTGAACCAAATTTTGCTGATGAATATTGAGGAGCGGCTCAACCCCTCGACCCACAGCCTGCGCCCTATCAACGCGCGCTTTAACGACAAGGCAGGTATGCTTGATGTGGCAAGCGACGATGTGTACCAACGCCAGCCACACGCGATTTTGGAAACCTTTTTGCTCTACCAGCAAACCGTGGGCATCAAAGGCTTGTCGTCTCGTACGCTGCGCGCGCTCTACAACGCGCGCGCCCTGATGGACAGCGGCTTTAGACGCGACCCCGTCAACCGCGCCACCTTCAGCCAGATATTGATGCAACCCCAAGGCATCACGCATGCCATGCGCTTGATGAACCAGACTTCGGTACTGGGCCGCTATCTCTGGGTGTTTAGGCGCATCGTCGGCCAAATGCAGCACGATCTGTTCCATGTTTATACGGTCGATCAACACATCCTGACGGTGCTGCGCAATGTGCGGCGATTTTTTGTGGTGGAACATGCGCACGAATACCCGCTGTGCTCGCAACTGGCCGCGGGCTGGGACAAACCTTGGGTGTTGTATATCGCGGCCCTGTTTCACGACATTGCCAAAGGGCGCGGAGGCGACCATTCTGAACTGGGTTGTGTCGAAGCGCGACGCTTTTGCAAGCTGCACGGCATTGGTGTGGAGGACACGGCACTGGTTGAGTTTTTGGTAGCCCAGCACCTGACCATGAGCCATGTGGCGCAAAAGTCCGACCTCAGCGATGTGGAGGTGATTGCCCAGTTTGCCAAGCGGGTGGGCAACGAACGCAAGCTCACCGCCTTGTATTTGCTGACCGTAGCCGATATACGCGGCACTTCGCCCAAAGTCTGGAATGCCTGGAAAGGTAAATTACTGGAAGACCTGTACCGCTATAGCGCACGCGCGCTGGGCGGACGCGCACCCGATGCGCAAGCCGAGGTCGAAAGCCGCAAGCGCGAGGCACTGGTGATGCTGGCCTTGCACGCGCTACCGTTCGATGCGCACAAAGCCCTTTGGGACACCTTGGACGTGAGCTACTTCATGCGCCACGACGCAGCCGCTATCGCCTGGCACGCCAAACAGCTTTCGCGCCACGTAGATACCCAAACGCCCATCGTGCGTGCGCGACGCTCCGCCGTGGGCGAGGGCCTGCAGGTACTGGTCTATACGCGGGACCAGGCGGATTTATTTGCCCGGATTTGCGGCTATTTTGACCAGGCCTCTTTCAGCGTAGTCGATGCCCGCATCCACACCACGCAGCGCGCTTATGCGCTGGACACTTTTGAAGTCGTCACCTCTGCGGGCATGGAGGAGCACTACCAGGCGTTGACGAATATGATTGAGGCCGATCTGGCGCAAGCCATTGCGCTGGCCGGGCCACTACCTGCACCCAGAAAAGGCCGGGTGTCGCGCCGGGTCAAAAGCTTTCCGATTGCTCCGCGCGTCGCATTGCGCCCCGATGAAAAAGCGCAAAACTGGTTACTTAATATTTCTGCCAGCGACCGCCTGGGCCTGCTCTACTCTATTGCCCGCGTGCTGGCGCAGCACCATATCGTGGTGCAACTGGCCAAAGTCGCTACCTTGGGCGAGCGCGTGGAAGATACTTTTTTGATTCACGGCGCGCCTTTGCAGCA
>CAMBFN010000088.1 GCA_945865425.1 Comamonas sp. lk
AAAGGCGCTGATGTGATGTACGCCGAGCGCTTTGGGGTGTCTGACGCCGCCAAAGAAAAAGGCAAGCTGGCCATTGGCAATGTGATCAACACCCAAGCGCAATACCCTGACACGGTGGTGGCCTCCGCCATATGGCACTTTGAGCCTTCGGCTGACCGCGCGATCAAACTGGCAAAAGACGGTAAGTTCACCGCCGAAGACTATGGCCAGTATTCGATGATGAAGTACAAAGGTTCATCTCTGGCGCCGCTGGGAACTTTTGAGAAAAAAGTACCCGCCGACATCGTGGCCAAAGTAGCCGCCAAAGAAAAGGCTATTTCGGAGGGTAAATTTACCGTCAAGGTGGACGACAACCAACCCAAATCCACCGCCAAGTAAGCGAACCGTCCGCTTAACGGCACTACCCGACACACTCCGCAGCCCGGAGTGTGTTTTTTTATGACCGACCGCGTTCTTTCCTTATCCAACATTAGCAAACGTTTTGGCAACTTGGTAGCCAATGACGCGATCACGCTTGATCTCAAAGCGGGCGAGATTTTGGCGCTGTTAGGCGAAAACGGCGCAGGCAAGTCCACCTTGGTGTCGATATTGTTTGGCCACTATACGGCCGACGCTGGCCACATCACCGTGTTTGGTAAACCTCTGGCTGCGGGCGATCCCAAAGCGGCGCTGGCAGCTGGCATTGGCATGGTGCACCAGCACTTCACGCTGGCGGATAACCTGAGCGTCCTGGACAACGTGATGATGGGCTCCGAATCGCTATGGCAAGTGCACACGCGCCGCACAGCGGCACGCGAAAGACTGGCCGAAGTAGCAAAGCGTTTTGGTCTGACGGTAGACGCTGACGCACAAGTGGCCCAACTTTCGGTAGGTGAGCGCCAGCGGGTCGAGATACTCAAAGCCCTGTACCGGGGCGTACGCATTCTTATTTTGGATGAACCCACCGCCGTACTCACGCCGCAAGAAAGCGAATCGCTGTTCGCGGTGCTGGCCCAAATGGTGGCCCAAGGCCTATCGATTATCTTTATCAGCCACAAGTTGGCCGAAGTGCTGCGCGTCTCGCACCGGGTGGCGGTGCTGCGCGCGGGCAAACTGGTAGCGCAAGCCGATGCCCGCAACACCACCCAAGCGCAGTTGGCGCAATGGATGGTGGGCCATGAAGTCAGCCCACCGCAACGCCGACCGTCGCAGCGCACCGGACAGGCCGTATGCGTGCTGCACCAGGTCAGCACTGCGCCTGCGCGCGAACGGCTCGATGGCGTTTCGCTGACGCTGTGCAGCGGTGAAATCGTGGCTATTGCCGGTATCTCTGGCAATGGGCAGGCAGCGCTGGCCGAAGTGCTCTGCGGCACGCGCCGCATAAGGGCTGGGCGCATTGAATTGATGGGCCTACCACTGCCGCAAGATCCTTCTCAGTTGGTGGCTTTGGGCGTAGCGCGCATACCTGAAGACCGCCACGGTGCGGGCTTGGTCGGCGACTTACCCGTTTGGGAAAACGCCGTCTCTGAGCGCCTGCGCAGCTCTGTTTTTTCGCGCGCCTTCTGGGTCAAGCGCCGCACGGCACAAGACTATGCTAATGCCGTTATCGCGCGCTTTGACGTGCGTGGAGCCGGACCCGGTACACCTGCACGCTCGCTGTCCGGTGGCAATATGCAAAAGCTGGTGCTCGGGCGCGCCTTGATGCACCCCGGCAGCCTGGTCGATACGGACACGCGCGACTTCACTCCCAAGCTCATCGTGGCGCACCAGCCTACCTGGGGCTTGGATATTGGGGCGGTGGCCTTTGTGCAAGAGCAACTCATTGCTGCGCGCGATGCAGGCGCAGCCGTGCTGCTCATTTCGGATGATCTGGATGAAGTGCTCACACTGGGCGACCGCGTGGCCGTGATGCACGGCGGCCACCTAGGCCAAGCCAAGCCTGCCCTGGATTGGAGCCGTGAATCCATAGGTCTGGCCATGGCCGGCGCAGAGGAAGTCGCGCATGCGGCTTGAAAAACGCCAGCACAGCTCGGCGTGGGCCTTGGTGCTGGCGCCTATTGGCGCCGTCGCATTTACTTTGCTGGTCAGCGCGCTGCTGGTGCGATGGGCTGGGGCGCCGGTCGGCCAGACCTATGCCTTGCTGCTGCAAGGCGCTTATGGCTCGGTTTTCGCGCTGAGTGAGACACTCACCCGCGCCATCCCGCTGATGCTCACCGGACTGGCAGCCACGGTGGCCTTTAAGGCCAGGTTGTTCAATATCGGTGCCGAAGGCCAGCTCTATGTGGGCGCGCTGGCAGCGGTAGCAGTGGGCGGCATGCACGGTGGCACCGGCCTGCCATTGCCGCCCATGCTCTTGTTTGTTTTGATGATGCTGTCTGCCGCGCTGGCCGGTGCTTTGCTGCTCCTGGGCCCTGCGCTCATGAAAGCGCGCCTGGGCGTGGACGAGGTAGTGACCACGCTGCTGTTGAACTTCATTGTGCTGCTGCTGGTATCGCTCATGCTCGATGGTCCGATGAAAGACCCGACCGCCATGGGTTGGCCCCAAAGTGTGGCGCTGATGGGGGAGCTGGAACTGGCCAAACTCATCCCCCAAACACGGGTGCACACCGGGCTGCTGTGGGCCATGTCGCTGGCAGTGGCGCTGTGGGCCTTGATGAAATACACGGTGCTAGGTTTTGATATCCGTGCTTTGGGCGCCAACCCCCGTGCCGCCGCGTTTTGCGGGGTGCCGGTCACGCGCACCATGGTGGCGGTGGCACTGCTGTCGGGCGCACTGGCCGGCCTGGCCGGCGCGATAGAGGTTGCCGGACGCACCAGCTATTTGACGCTGGACATGTCGCCAGGCTATGGCTACAGCGGCATTGTCATTGCCATGTTGGCGGCGTTGCATCCGCTGGCGGTGGTAGTCGCTAGCGTGTTTGTTGCGGGCATGCTGGTAGGCGCAGACAGCATGAGCCGGGCCGTGGGCGTGCCCACTTTCATTGCCGATGTGATCGTGGCCGCGTCTCTCATCTCGGTGTTGGTGGCCACCTTGCTTACGCAATACCGGGTGCGCTGGAAATGAGCGAGTTTTTAGACATCCTCTCTAACCCGGCGTTTTGGGTGGCCGTGCTGCGCATTGCCACGCCGCTAATTTTGGGAACGCTAGGCGTGCTGCTGTGCGAGCGTGCGGGGGTCTTGAATTTGGGCATCGAGGGCATCATGGTCGCCGGGGCCTTTACCGGTTGGCTGGCAGTTTATTTTGGCGCCGGGCTGTGGGGCGGTGTCTTCGTGGCGGCGCTCACTGGCGCGGTGCTGGGCTTGTTGCACGCTTTCCTGACCGTGGTGCTGGCGCTATCGCAACATGTGTCGGGCCTAGGTATTACCTTGCTGGCCACGGCGCTTAGTTATTTTGGCTACCGCGTGAGTTTTCCCAAGGTATCCACACCACCGACGATCACACCCTTCCAGGAAATGGATTGGCTTGGCTTACCCCTACTGTCAGAACAAACACCCCTGACCTTGCTGGCCTTGGTATCGGTGCCGGTAGTGGCCTATATGCTCTATCGCACACCGGTGGGTCTGGCCGTGCGCATGGTCGGCGAAAACCCGCACGCCGCCCAGGGACAGGGCGTATCGGTGGTGGGCGTAAGGACCGGTGCAATTGTGCTGGGCTCGGCCTTCATGGGCGTGGCTGGCTCCTTTCTCACGCTCTCTGCGTTTAACGCTTTTTTCTTCAATATGGTCAACGGACGCGGTTGGATTTGCGTGGCGCTGGTGGTGTTTGCGTCCTGGCGTCCGGGCAAAGCCTTGTTAGGCGCCTTGCTGTTCGCGTTTTTTGATGCACTGCAACTGCGCTTGCAGCAATCCGGGGCGGCGGTGCTACCCTACCAGATGTACCTGATGCTGCCCTATGTGCTGTCCATCCTGGCACTGGTGCTGGTGGCACGCAAGGCGAGCTATCCGCAAGCCTTGATGAAACCCTACCGCAAAGGTGAACGCTAAATGCTCGACCTCCTGATCCACAACGCCACCCTGCCCGATGGCCGCTGCGGCATGTCGGTGGCGGTGCAAGACGGCCGCATAGTGGAAGTGTCGCCCGGCCTGCAAGCCCCGGCGCACGAGAGCGTGGATGCGCAAGGCCAGTTACTCAGCCCGCCCTTTATCGACGCGCACTTTCATATGGACGCCACGCTGAGCTATGGCCTGCCGCGCGTCAATGCCTCGGGCACGCTGCTCGAAGGTATTGCACTATGGGGCGAACTCAAGCCGCACTTGACGCACGAAGCCTTGGTGGGCCGCGCTATGGCGTATTGCGACTGGGCCGTGGGCAAAGGCCTGCTCGCCATACGCACGCATGTCGATGTGTGCGACCCGCGCTTGCTGGCAGTGGATGCGCTGCTAGAAGTCAAGCGCCGCGTCGCGCCCTATATCGACATGCAGCTAGTGGCCTTTCCGCAAGACGGCGTGTTGCGCGGCAAAAGCGGGCCGCCGGAGCACATGGATACGCTCAAACGCGCGCTCGACAAAGGCGTGGACGTGGTCGGCGGCATTCCGCACTTTGAGCGCACCATGGCCGATGGGGCGCTTAGCGTCAAGCTTTTGTGCGAACTGGCCGCCGAGCGCGGCCTGCGCGTAGACATGCATTGCGACGAGTCCGACGACCCGCACTCACGCCACGTTGAAACACTGGCCTACGAGACGCAGCGCCTGGGCCTGCAAGGCCGCGTCACCGGCTCGCACCTTACGTCCATGCACAGCATGGACAACTACTACGTTAGCAAACTCATCCCCTTGATCGCTGAGGCCGGGCTGCATGTGATAGCTAATCCGCTGATCAACATCACCTTGCAAGGCCGGCACGACAGCTACCCCAAGCGCCGCGGCATGACGCGCGTACCCGAATTGCTAGCCGCTGGTGTGAACGTGTCCTTCGGGCAGGACTGTGCCATGGACCCTTGGTATTCGCTTGGCAGCGGCGACATGCTGGAAGTGGCGCATATGGGCTTGCACGTAGGCCAGATGACCAGCCAGGCGGCCATGGCCCAATGCTTTGAAGCAGTTACTACCCACCCCGCGCGCGCACTGGGTCTGGAGGGCTATGGCATAACAGCCGGTTGCCATGCCGACATGGTCTTGCTACAGGCCAGCCACCCCGTAGAAGCTATCCGCCTGCGCGCCACACGCTTGCGGGTGTATCGGCGTGGCAAACTGATCGCACAAGCCCCCGCAAATACCAGCACTTTGCACATGCCAGGCCGCCCGGCTAACACCGCCTTCAGGCATGATTCGATTCCGCGTTTTTGATTAAGACTGCTTTTTAAATGACCGCTTCCTCCGCCCCCCACCCTTCCTCGGTTCCTGCCGTAGAAGTGCGCAAGGCTTCCCTGATTTACAACCCCCAGCAAGCTCCGGTCCACGCATTGGCCGACATTGACCTGACGATTGCGCCGGGCGAGTTTGTCTCGCTCATTGGCCCGTCGGGCTGCGGCAAGACAACGCTCTTGCGCGTGATTGCAGACTTAGAGCACATCACCTCGGGCACGGTGCAGGTCAACGGCGTATCGCCGCACGAGGCGCGGCTGGCGCGCGCGTATGGCTATGTATTTCAGGCGCCGGCGCTGTTTGCCTGGCGCACGGTGCTGGGCAATGTCAAGCTGCCCTTGCAAATCCAGGGCAAGAGCGCTGCCCAATGCGATTCAATCGCCCGCGAACAATTGGCACGCGTGGGCCTGACCGGTTTTGAAAACAAATACCCCTGGCAGCTCTCGGGCGGAATGCAACAACGCGCCTCCATTGCCCGTGCGCTGTCTTTTGAGCCGCGCATATTGATGATGGACGAGCCCTTTGGCGCGCTAGACGAAATCACCCGCGACCGGCTCAATGAACAACTGCAACAACTCTGGCAGCGCGAGCGCCGCACGGTAGTGTTTGTGACGCACTCGATTGCAGAGGCGGTGTATTTGTCCACCCGCATCGTGGTCATGTCGCCGCGGCCCGGGCGCATCGTGCGCGTCATCGACTCCAGCCTGCCCGACGAGCGGCACTTGGGCCTGCGCGACTCGCCCGAATTTATGGACATGGCCCACCAAGTACGCGAGGCACTAGCCGATGGCCACCACGACTAGCGCGCCGCCGACCTCGTGGGGCCAACGCGTCTCCGAACAAGGCCTGCCGATTGCGGTGGTGCTGCTGTTTACGCTGGCCCTGTGGTACGCGCTTACGGTATACCTGAATGCACCCGGCGCAATCGAGCGCGTGCTCGAACCCAAAGGCGCATGGACTTGGCAAGACCTGGTGGCCGCCACCATGACAGTGCAGCGGCCGGTGCTGCCCGCGCCCCACCAGGTGGCGCTAGATCTTTACAGCAGCCTGATGGACTGGCCCGTCACCTCGCCGCGCAATTTGTTGTTTCATGTGGCTGTGACCGGGGAAAGCACTTTGGTCGGCTTTGTCATGGGCACACTGCTAGGCCTGGTGCTGTCGGTATGCATCGTGCATTCGCGCACCCTGGACAAAGCGCTGCTGCCCTGGATCGTGGCCTCACAGTCCATCCCGGTGCTGGCGATTGCGCCTATCGTGCTGGTAATCCTGGGCACCATGGGCTTTTCGGGCGTAGCGCCCAAGGCGGTGATCGCCATGTATTTGTGCTTCTTCCCGGTCACCGTGGCCATGGTGCAAGGCCTGCGCTCGCCGCAGGTTATTGAAACCGAAATGATGCACACCTACGCCGCCACACCCTGGCAGGCTTTGTGGATGCTGCGCCTGCCTGCGGCGCTGCCATTTTTGTTTCCGGCGCTGCGCGTGGGCATTGCGGCCGGCCTGGTAGGCGCCATGGTGGCCGAGTTACCCACCGGCGCGCAAGCGGGCCTGGGCGCGCGCTTGTTGACCGGCAGCTACTACGGGCAGACCGTGCAAATCTGGTCGGCGCTGGTGATGTCGGCCTTTGTCGGCCTGGCGCTGACCGCCGCGATGGGCGCCCTGGAAGCCTTGGTGCTTGGAAAGCGCAGGCAGGTATGAACGCACAGACCTCCCAGCCCGACCTGCGCATCAGTGCGCTGGTGGTGCTGGCCGGCATCGTCAGCGCCTGGGCCTTGTTGGTCTCAACGCTCGCCGATCCGGCCACGCCCAAAGGCGGCACCTTCTGGGGTGCCAGCCTGCTAGTGGCCTTGCTGGCTGTCAGCGGTATTCGCCGCCTGGCCGCGATCGACGGGGCGCGTATTTACGCCAGCGCCTCGGCGCTGCTTTTTGGCGGCTGGCTGCTGTATTTCTGGCAATTGCTGACCGTAGCGATGGACGTGCCGCGCGTGCTGCTGCCCGCGCCCAGCCTGATCGCCGCGGCTTTTGGCGAACACTTGGGTACGCTGCAAACCGACTTTGTCCAAACCGTAGTGCGTGCCGTAGCCCTGGGCTGGGTGCTCGGCTCGGGACTGGGCTTCTGTGTGGGCATTGCCATCGACCGTATGCCGTTTTTGCAGCGCGGCCTGCTGCCCTTGGCATCCCTCACTAGTACCATTCCGCTGGTAGGCGTCGCGCCGATTGCCGTTATGTGGTTTGGCTTTGAATGGCCTTCCAAAGCAGCGGTGGTAGTGCTGATGACTTTCTTCCCCATGTTGGTGTCCACCCTGGCCGGGCTGCGCGCGGCCGACCGCCTGGAGCGCGAGCTGATGTACAGCTATGCCGCCAGCTACTGGCGCACGCTGTGGTCGCTGCGCCTGCCCACGGCCTTACCGTTCCTGATCTCGGCTCTCAAGGTGAATGCCACGCTGGCACTCATAGGCGCCATCGTGGCGGAGTTTTTCGGCTCGCCCACCTCGGGTCTGGGTTTTCGTATCTCCACCGAAGCCACGCGCATGAATATGGGCCTGGTCTGGGCTGCGGTAGCGGTAGCGGCGGTCACCGGCTCAGCGGTATATGCCCTATTGGTATCCATCGAAAAGCGCGCAGCCTTCTGGCACCCGTCAGTGCGAGGTAAAAAATGATGGCTGCGTCAAATTTTTTTCTTGTCCGGGTGGACAAGACTGTGTCCCCGGCTTACCCTTCCCGGGCAAGCTATTTTTCCCCTGTGTCCTTAACCCTAGGAGTTTTTCTATGAAGATGCGTTTGAAACTAAGCACCACCCTGGCAGCGGCTCTGCTGTCCATTGGTGCAGTCGCAGCACATGCGGCTGACAAAGTAACGATCCAGCTCAAGTGGCTGCCGCAAGCACAGTTTGCCGGCTACTACGTGGCGCAGGCCAAGGGCTATTACAAAGACGCAGGTCTGGATGTCACCATCAAGCCGGGCGGCCCAGATATTGCACCCACACAAGTGATCGCCGGCAAGCAAGCTGACATCGTAGTGGACTGGATGCCCTCGGCCCTGGCCGCGCGCGAAGCCGGTGTACCGCTGGTCAACGTGGCGCAGGTATTCAACCAATCGGGCCTGATGCTGACCTGCAAAAAGTCCAGCGGCGTTTCCACGCCCAAAGACCTCAAGGGCAAAACCCTGGGCGTCTGGTACGGCGGCAACGAGTACCCCTTCCTCAACTGGATGACCAAGCTGGGCTACAAAACTGACTCGGACATCAAGATCCTAAAGCAAGGTTTTAACGTCGATCCGCTCTTGCAAAACCAGGCCGCTTGTATCTCCACCATGATTTACAACGAATACTGGCAAGTGGTGGACGCTGGCGTCAAGGAAAGCGAACTGGTCACCTTCTTCTATGAAAAAGAAGGCGTCGCTTCGCTGGAAGACGGCCTGTATGT
>CAMBFN010000089.1 GCA_945865425.1 Comamonas sp. lk
CTGCTGTGCTGCTGCAGCCACTCTTGAAACAGGGGAGTAAATGCCACGCCGGCAAAGGCCAGTTGCAAGCGAAAGCCGGTGGGAAACTGCGCCACCAGCCGCTGCGCAAAGTCGCGGTAGTCGGCGTCGGTGGGCGGCTTGACCAGCACCAGCCAGCACAGCGCGCCACGCGCGTCTCGCGCCCACAGCAGGTGAACGCCTGGCTGCTTGGGCGTGTGGGTGCCAGCGAGCAGAACCGGGCTATTTTTCTTTGCGGCCAGGGGCGCTACAGCCGCCAAAGCTGCTGCACCAGGCGCTGGCAGCCAGCCCCATTGCGCTAGCCGCCGGTGTGCAGCGCGTTTGTCCAAGCTTGCGCCTTCATGCTTAACCAGCCAGCGCGCCAGCAGGGCATTGGTCCAGAGGCCGGGCGCATTAAGCCCGAGTTGCGCATGTTCAGGCAGCAGGCCCGCCAGGGCTTGGGCGATGGCCGCAGGCGCGCCGCCAAATGGAGCGGAACGCGGTCGCCCCCGGCTGCGCTGGTCTACCGCCGCCCATCCACCAGCCTTGAAGGCTCGGTGCAAGGCCAGTACCGTGGGCGCACTCAAGCCCACCGCCTGGGCCACCGCAGCCGCTGACTTGCCAGACTCTCGCAGCAGCACCGCCTGGTGCTTGGCGTCAGCGCTTGGCAGGGGCGAGGCATATTGCAAAATAAATATTTAGGATGTAAAGAATTATTTGCATTGTACTATTGGACTTTGCTCCATCCTCAAAAGTGCCCACCTTGACACCCACCATCACCCCCGAAGGCCTGCAAACGCTAGTCCAATTGGCCGACCAAGCCGGCCAGGCCATCATGGAAATCTACGAGCGCGAAACTCCCCTGCAGCAGCAGCAAAAGAGCGACAGTAGCCCTTTGACCGAGGCCGATCTGGCGGCCAACGCCATTTTGGTGGCCGGCTTGATCGCGCATTGGCCCCACATTCCGGTGCTCTCAGAAGAAAACATTAACCAGTTTGGTCCGCAGGACCAGCCGCCTTTGTACTGGGCGGTAGACCCGCTGGACGGCACCAAGGAATTCATCAAACGCAATGGTGAATTCACCGTCAACGTGGCCTTGGTGGCAAGTGGCGAGCCGCAGATTGGCGTGGTGGGCGCCCCGGCGCAGGGCCTGATGTACGTGGGCTGTACTGGCACTCATTGGCAGGGTGCGCCGCTGGCCCGCAAGCGCAGCGCGGCGGGGTGGGTGGATATTCGCGTCTCGGGCCATGCGCCTGGTAGCAGTGCCAGTGCCAATGGCGATACGCACCCGCCAGCCGAGCGCCCGCTGCGCGTGGCCATGAGCCGTTCTCATCCTTCGCCAGAGCTGGCGGCCTGGCTGGCGCCCTGGGGCGCGATTGAAGCGCGCGACGTGGGCAGTTCGCTCAAATTTTGCCTGGTGGCCGAAGGCGCGGTCGATGTGTACCCCCGGTTGGGTCCGACCTGTATCTGGGACACCGCCGCAGGCCACGCATTGGTTGCGGCGGCGGGCGGACGGGTTTGCCAGATGGACGGTACGCCTTTGCGCTATGCCACGCCTGCGCAGACGCTGAACCCGTTTTTTGTGGTGTGGAGCGCTATTGAAAATAATTTGTAAAGCTGCGTCCATTGACCCAAATTTGTCAATATAATTGACCGTCAACTTAATTGACATTTGGTAAAATTCTTACCAACTCAGACTAAAGCCTGGAGTTTTATGACAAAACAAAGCTTACTTAGCAAAGCCCATTCACTATTCAATCGGAAGGACCTCATGAAAAAAACACCTCAACTAAAGACCGCAGAAGCCACCACCACTGAGATACAAGATACACCCAGCAAAAAAAGAGAACCCGCGCCAGCATTACCTATGCCGGAGGCAGTAGCAGCTTTGGCGTTCAGTGCGCTGGCGATTTCAAACGCAGCGGATACGATATTGCGAAAAGCAGACGCCAAGTTTGGATTGGCCGACTGGGCCCTACTAAACGCACTGGGCGCACAGCCCGAAGCCCAAGCCATGGGCAAGCTGGGCATGAACCTGGGCGTGACGCGGCAGCGCATGCAAAAGCAGACGGATGAGCTACAAAAGGCCGGTTTGGTAAGCGTGTCCGCTACGGAAGAAGACAAACGGTCTCGCAATGTGGCTCTGACGCCAGCCGGAAAACAAGCGCTAACGGCCACCGTCAGCGTTTGGTCGGCAGAGTTGGTCAAGAGCCCTTACCTGGGTGAAATTAAAGGCCAGGCCGCGATCCAGCGCCGCGTGGACCGCCTAGCCAATTCACTCAACCGAACCCTGCGCGCCGATAAAAAAGAAGCAATGGCTGCCAAGAAGGCTGCCAAATCGTCTTCTGAAGCGCCAAAAGCAGCGAATTAAGCCCAAGCCTCTGGGGTTGCGCTATCAGTGAGCAACCTTGGAGGCTGTATCGGCACTCTGGATGCGCCCATAACGCTCCTGAGTAGCTACTTCAGTGTCTTGAGTGCACTTAGTTCAATGGTGGGCACCATGTAGTGGGAGTAGGTCTCCTGCTTCATGGGGCTCATGCGTTCGACCAGCGGGCTTGCAACGAAGGGTACAAGCGCCACGTCAAACTGCGCTACCACTTTCTCGGCCTCAGCTCGGGGCAAGGTACCCCAAAACTTGGCGTTCGGCTGCTTGCGCCCTTTCGCATAGAAGGCCGATCCATGGGTCTGGCCGACAAACCAAAAGTCTTTGTCCATGTTTTCGGCCATGGCCTTGAGCAAGGCTTCAGTGTCCATGCGATCCCGCATATTGCCCACAAATCCCACCACCTTTTTCTTTTTGGCCGTTGTCTTAGCGGCCTTTTTAGCGGGAATTACCGCCAACGCTTGGTTGGACAAATAGGCAATATCAGCGTGGTCGAACTCCTGGCTGAAAGCCTCTATCAGCCCCAGCGAATTGGACAGCACCACGTCTGACAAGCCTAGCCACATTTGGTATTGCGCCGTAATGGTGGGCACCAACTGCGCGTTGGCCGGAAACAGGCGCTGGTCGTCCACCAGGTCGGTAATGATTTGCATGGGCTTTATCGCCTTGACCAGTGCTGCGTTGGCAAAGCAGGCGGGCCACAACACGACCGTGGGCGCGTTGATGCCCTGCTCTTTGACCTGCTGCAGCACCCAGCGCAGGTAATCCTGGTTGTCCGCGGGTTTGTTGACTGGCGTAAGGTAAGTTTTGTAAGTGATTTTATCGGTGTCGCAGTGACCCTGCAGTTTGGCTACGGCTTGGTCTAACAAAAGGCGGTATTCGCTGCCACTGGTAGCGTCGAGCGTCACAGCACGTTTGAGCCACTCCTCCAGCCCCAGGTGGCTCATCGGCGTTTCAAACACCAGCACTTTTTCGACCTTCGGGTCTTGTTCCCATATAGCGATCCAGCGATCCGGGCGGCGGCCAAAAAGCCCCAAGTCGTTTTGCTTCCAGAAGCAGACGATGTGCTTGCCCTTGACCAGGCTATGCGGTGAAATTTCTTTGGGTGGTTTAGCGGCTTTGCCCGGAGCAGAGCGCTTGGGTTTTGCGCTAGCTACCTTGACCAGAGGGCGCGCCGCGACAGGTTTGGCAGCCGGCCGGCCGGCCGATTTGACAGCTACAGGCGGTGTAGCCATGGGCTTTGTGCTTTTGGCCTTTTTGGCCGGCGCTGTCGATGCCGCCTTCGCCACAGGTTGTGCCACTGCTTTGGCCTTGGTCTTTGCCGGCGCAGCCGCAGCTTTGGGGTTCGCCACGGAGGGCAGCGGCTTGGCGCGCGCGGTAGTCTTGGAAGGTGCTTTTGTAGCCATAAGGTAGTCTCGTTCTAGGAGGTGTGGGCCGGGGCCATCGGCAAGTGCAGCCGCATAATAATATCCCCACGCGCTGCTTCGCTGCCCTCGCTGCCCGATGCGCATCCGCCTGGCAAAAAGCCGGATCTGCAGCGCTAGACTCGAAGCAGCGTTTTTGTTCTTTCCGTCTCACCCAAGGCCCGCAAGGCCGGAGAACCCACCCTATGGCGCGTGCGCTCGGCCCAGCCGCCACATCAACAAACCGGAGCCTTACCGGGCAGGCCGCCATGGATAAGCCTGCCATGGAGGTGCGCTTTGTGCGCGCTGCTGAACTCGCCACGCTGGCGCCCCTTGAATGCAGCGGCGTCATCATGACCATGCCGTTCATTGATGCCGCCCAAGCCAAACGCGCGGCGCGCTTGGCGGCGACGCGAGCAGGTGCGCCCGCGCTCTTGCTGGCAGTACACGACGAGGCGCGGCAAGGCTTTATCGCAACCGTGAATCAGGCATTTGCCGCCACCCGCAGCCCCTGGTTTGGCTACATGGCGCAAGACGCATTTGCCGGGCGCGCCTGGCTGGCTCTGGCGCTGCGCGCGCTTCAGACCCAAAACGGCGGACTACTGGGTTTCAACGACGGCAAATGGCAGGGTCAGTTGGCGGCGTTTGGATTGGCTGAGCGCGCCTGGGCGCAATCGGTTTATGGCGGTGATTTTTTCCACAGTGCCTACCGCAGCCACTATGCCGATACCGAGCTCACGGTGATTGCCCGCGAACAAGGGCGCTATGTGTATGAGCCCAACAGCGTGCTAGTCGAAGCCGACTGGGACAAAGAAAATGCCAGCGTCAACCCCGCCGACCGCGCCCTGTACAAGGCACGCGCCGCTGCCGGTTTTGATGCGCGGGTACACAACCCCCAGCTCTTGAAACTGTTCGGCTAAGGTGCGTTGCGACGATGGTGGAACGTCCCCAAGACCTGCAAGCCTGGCTAGACCGGGCCGAGCGCGCGCTCAACGCAGGCCGTTGGACCGAGGCGCGCGAACTACTGCTGCCCGCCGCGCAATGGCTGCCGCGCGTGCCGCAAATCCAGCATCACCTGGGCACTGCGCATTTGGTGCTGGGCCAGGCGCAACTGGCCCTGGATAGCGCCCAGCGCGCCCTGGCGCTGGCGCCCGCGCAGTGGCAAAGCCAGTTGCTCCAAGGCCGGGCGTACAAGGCGCTGGGCAAGATGGAAGCCGCAGACGCCAGCTTTGACGCCGCCCTCACGCTGCAGCCAGGCCGGGGCGAGGCGCTGGTGGCCAAGGCCGATCTGGCGATGAATATCTTTGGCCTGCCACTGCAAGCTATTGATTTGGTGCAGCCCCTGCTAAAACAACCGCAGCATGCGGTGGACGCTGAGCTGACCACGCTGATGGCGAGTTTGTACGACCGTTATATCCCTGCCGCTGCGCTGACGCAGCGGGTGATCGGCTTCTCGCAACAGCACATGCGACTGCCGCAACTGCAGTTACCACCGTTAGCGCCGCGCCGCTCGGCCAAGACGCGCCCACGCGTTGGCCTTATTTCGCCCCTGTTTTGCAACTCGCCGGTGTATTTTTTGACTATTTTCGGCTGGCAGCACGTGGCCAAGGGCTCGGACATTGTTGTTTTCAACCGGGGCTACAAGTCCGACTGGGCCAGCGCCGCCTTTCGTGCACTGTCCACCCAGTGGCACAACGTGCAGACCTTGTCAGCCGAGGCACTGGCGCGCAGCATCCATGCCCAAGACCTGGACGTGCTCTACGACCTGGGGGGCTGGATGGACCCGGTGGCGCTCAAGGCCCTGTCGGCCAAACCCGCGCGCGCCATGTACAAATGGGTGGGTGGCCAGAGCATGACTACCGGGCTGGACAGTTTTGATGGCTGGATTGGCGACCCCTGGCAGTCGCCCCTGCATTTGCAGCACCTGTACTCTGAGCCCCTGGTGAATATTCCCGAGGGCTACGCCACCTACACGCCGCCAAGCTACTTGCCAGCGCTTACCCCATGGTCCCGGCGCAGCCGCACGCCGGTGGTGTTTTCCAACCCGGCCAAACTGTCACGTGCCTTTATGGCCTATTTGCACCAGATGGTCGGGCCGATTTGTTTTGTGCACCAACAGTTTCAGTACGCGCGCACCCGGGCCAAGGTGGATGAGGCGCTCGATGGCTCCAGAGCGCGTGCCGAGTTTATTTTCCCCGCATCGCACCGCCAGGCGCTGGAAATTTTGGGTGGTTTTCAGACCATGGTTGACACGTTCCCTTACAGCAGCGGTCTGACCGCGCGCGAGGCCCAGGCCATGGGCCTGCGGGTCAAAGTGTTTACCGGCGAACTGTTTTGCGAGCGCCATAGTCTGCACTTGCGTCGTTGAGCAAAGGCGCGGCGGCGGCCTGACTACGGCGCGCTGTTGACTTCGGCCGCTGGCCCGTCGGCCGGGGCCATATGCGCCTCCAACCAGCGCGCCAAGTGCATGGCCGTGCGCTGAGCGCCGTCCTGGATCTGGTGGCGGCAACTGGTGCCATCGGCCAGCACCCAGGCGTCGGGCTGATTGCGGATGGCCGGCAGCAGACTGAGTTCTGCCATCTGCATCGATGTGGCGAAGTGGCGCGACTGGTAGCCGAACGCACCCGCCATGCCGCAGCAAGAGGTCTCGATCAGGCGCGGATTCGCCTGTGGCACCAGCGCCAGTACCTGCATCAGTGGGCTCACGGTATCAAAGGCTTTTTGGTGGCAGTGGCCATGCACCAGCACCGGTTTTTCACAGGGCACGAAGTCCGGCTGGAAGCGGCCTGCCTGCGCCTCTTTGGCAATGAACTCTTCCAGCAAAACGGCTTGCCCGGCCACGGTGGTAGCGGCCTCGCCCAGACCCATGGCCAAGGCCTCGTCACGCAGGGTCAGCAGACACGATGGCTCCAGACCGATGATGGCAATCCCTGCCTGCGCCATCGGCAACAAGGCGTTGACCAAAGCGCCGACCCGCAGGCGCGCCTGCGCCACCATGCCGGCCGCTAAAAACGTGCGGCCGCAGCAATGCTGTCCCTGGTATTTGGTGAGGGCGTGAACCCGGTAACCGGCAGCGTGCAATACGCGCAGCGCCGCCAGCGCGTTCTCGGATTCCAGGTGGGCATTGAAGGTATCGACAAACAGCACCGCGCCCTTGGCGCCGGAAGCGACCTGGGCCATCAGCGCATCGGCGCTCAACAGTGCCTGCTGCTCGGGGCTGCGCCAGAAGGTGTCGCTGCGCCACTGCGGCAGCGAACGGCGCGCGGAGATACCCACGCTGCGTTCCAGCAACCAGGCCACGCCGGGCAGCCGGGCCAGACCGTTCAGCGCGCCAGCCCAGCGGCTGGCGAATGCGGCGTAGTCCGGCATGTGCGCGATCAGGCGGTCGCCCAGCGTGTGGCCATTTTTCTGCTTGTAGTGGTGCAGAAACTCTATCTTCATTTTGGCCATGTCCACGCCGGTCGGACACTCGCGTTTGCAGCCCTTGCAGCCCACGCACAGGTCCATGCTCTCGTACATGGCGTCGCTGGTGAACGCGTCGTTGCCGAGCTGCCCCGACAGCGCCAGCCGCAGGGTGTTGGCGCGGCCCCGGGTCAGGTGCTGCTCGTCCCGCGTGACCCGGTAGCTCGGGCACATGGTGCCGCTGTCAAACTTGCGGCAATGGCCGTTGTTGTTGCACATCTCCACCGCCATGGCCAGGCCGCCGGTGTTGTCGCCGCCGCTACCCGGCGCGGTGCTTACCTCGCTAAGCGGGTCGAGCTGGACGTTCCAAGCCGACCAATCTAACGCGGGCGTGATGGGGATGCGCCGGTAGGGTTGCGGGGCGTGCGCGGGTGGAAACCGGAACAAGGCCGGGTCGTCCATGCGCGGCGTATCCACGATCTTGCCCGGGTTGAACAGGCCGGCCGGAT
Organism: Comamonas sp. lk; assembly: GCA_945865425.1. Classification (GTDB taxonomy): domain Bacteria; phylum Pseudomonadota; class Gammaproteobacteria; order Burkholderiales; family Burkholderiaceae_C; genus Allorhodoferax. The sequence continues at coordinate 7,695 of CAMBFN010000089.1, forward strand.
CCATGTGCTGCTTGATGTCCGCGAGCGCCTGCGTGATGTGGGGGCCGAATTGCCACTGAATCCATTCACCCCGGCACAGGCCGTCGCCGTGTTCGCCGCTGTAGGCCCCTTTGAAGCGGCGCACCAGCGCCGAGGCTTCTTCTGCGATTGCGCGCATTTGTCTGGCGCCGTCGCGCCGCATATCCAGAATGGGGCGCACATGCAGCGTCCCGACCGAGGCGTGCGCATACCAGGTGCCACGCGTGCCATGGCGCGCAAACACCTCGGTCAGCGCGTCGGTGTAGTCGGCCAGGTGCTCCAGCGGCACCGCGCAGTCCTCGATAAAGCTGACCGGTTTGCCATCGCCTTTCAGACTCATCATGATGTTCAGGCCCGCTTTGCGCACCTCCCACAGCGCTTTTTGCTGCGCGTCCTGCTGCATGTGCACCACACTGTCGGGCAGCCCCAGATCACCCATCAGCGTGGACAACTCCTGCAGCTTGGGCATCACCGCAGCCTTGCTGTCGCCGCAAAATTCCACCAACAAAATGGCGTCCGGCCGGCCGATGAGGGCGGTCTCCATCACCGATTGAAAAGCCGGGTTCGCCAGACTCAGCGCCACCATGCTGCGGTCCACCAATTCCACCGCCGTGGGCCCGAGTTGGACGATGTGCTGCGCCGCCAGCATGGCGTCGCGAAAGCGCGGGAAGTTCACGATACCCAGCACCTTGGCACCGGGCAAGGGGCACAGTTGCAGCGTCAGGTCCTTGGTGTACGCCAGTGTGCCTTCTGAGCCAATCAGCAGGTGCGCCAGGTTGACGCTGCCGTCCGCGGTGTACGGGCGCTCGCTCTGGTTGCAAAAAATGTCCAGGTTGTAGCCGCCCACGCGGCGCATGACCTTGGGCCACAGGGCATCGATGTCAGCCCGGTGGCGCTCAGCCAGACCTTGCACAAAGTCGGCGACGCGGC
>CAMBFN010000090.1 GCA_945865425.1 Comamonas sp. lk
AAGGGGCCGTAAAACGCGCTGGCGTATTTGGCGCTGTAGGCCATGATGCGGGTGTGTACCAGTTTTTCCGCTTCCAGCGCCTGGCGGATGGCGCCTATGCGCCCGTCCATCATGTCGCTGGGTGCCACGATATCCACGCCGGCGCGCGCCTGCGTGAGTGCTTGCTGCACCAGCACGGCGGTGGTTTCATCGTTCAGGATGTAGCCCTCGGTTTCGGGCCGGGTGTCGGGCAGGCCGTCCTGGCCGTGGCTGGTAAAGGGGTCCAGCGCCACATCCGTCATGATGCCCAACTGCGGGAATTCTTTTTTCAGGGCGCTTACGACGCGAGGCACCAAGCCGTCGGGGTTGAGCGCCTCGGCGCCGTCATAGGTTTTGAGCGACGGGTCGATCACCGGGAACAAAGCCATGACCGGGATTTCCAGCTCCACGCAGGCCTGGGCCACCGGAAGTAGCAAGTCCAGGCTCAGGCGTTCCACGCCCGGCATAGAGGGCACGGCCACGCGCTGGCGCTGCCCCTCGACCACGAAAACCGGATAAATCAGGTCATGCGCTGTAAGCGCATTTTCGCGGACCAGATTGCGGGTAAAGCTGTCGCGACGCAGGCGGCGGGGACGGCCAATGGGGAAGGGTGCGGGGGTCATCATGGGGAAAATTGTGCCTGATTTCGAAGCGGCTCGGGAATAAAAATGGCGCAGCCCGTTGCGCAGCCTGGCTTGGACGCGCCCGATGACTATGTGTTGTTTGCAACACATAAAACATTTTTTTTATTCAAAACCAAAAATTCGTGACTTTTTTGCTAATAAATGTATACTTTCCCTCAGGAGCTTTGGTTCCTCCCGCTTTTCCTCCCTGAGCGGGGCCTTGATGTGTGACAGCAAATAGGCTTACCACCCCGGCCGTGTGCTGGGGTTTTTTTTGCCCGCGATTGGGACCCTCCCGCGGCGGTGCTGCCGCTACACTTTGAATATGCTCTGGGTCAAAGCCTTCCACATTGTTTTCGTTGCCAGCTGGTTTGCCGGGCTGTTTTATTTGCCGCGCATATTTGTCAATTTAGCCATGGTCGAGCCCGGTTCCGAAGCGGAACGCGCCCGCTTGCTTCAAATGGCGCGCAAGCTTTTGCGTTTTAGCACCGTGCTGGCCGTGCCGGCGCTGGGCTTGGGGCTGGCTTTGTGGCTGTACTACGGCGTGGGGCTGGGCCCGGGTAATGGGTGGATGCATGCCAAACTCGTCGTTGTCATCCTGACCCTGGGCTACCATCACTTGTGCGCCCGCATCCTGCGCCAGTTGGAAGTGCAGACCGCGTTGCGCAGCCATGTGTGGTTCCGCTGGTTCAACGAAATCCCGGTACTTTTTCTCGTCGCAGCGGTATTGCTGGTGGTGCTCAAGCCTTTTTGACCGGACAGCGCCATGCACAAATCCGCTGCCTGGCCCCTCACCTGGATGTACTGCACGCTGGTGGTCTATGCCAGCTTGTACCCTTTTGCCGACTGGCGCGACCAAGGCATTGCGCCCTGGGCCTTTATGGCGGCACCGCTGCCGCGCTATTGGACCGGCTTTGATGTCGCCATCAATATCGCCGGTTACTTGCCGCTAGGGGCCTTGCTGGCCTGGCTGGGATTGCGCACCCGGCACCGGGTGCCACCTGCTTGGATGGCTGTGGCTTGTGGCGCCTTGTTGTCGCTGGTGCTGGAAACTTTGCAAAGCTATTTGCCGCAGCGCGTCGCTTCGCGTGAGGACTGGTTGCTCAACACCTTGGGCACGATTGCGGGCGCGCTGCTCGCCCTGTACGTCGCACGGCACGGTGGTTTGGCGCGCTGGGACCGCTGGCAAAGCCGGTGGCTGGCACCCCCGTCGCGTGGCGTGCTGGTTTTGCTGCTCAGCTGGCCGGCCGCGCTGCTATTTCCTACTGCAGTGCCATTTGGCCTGGGCCATGTCTGGGGCGGTTTGCAGGACCTGACCGAGGCTTTGCTGGGCCTGGGTGCACATTGGTTGGAAGGCGCGCGTTTATACCAGCGCTTACCCGCTTTCAACGCTATGCCGCTGGGAGCAGGTGCCGCACTGGCCTGCGTGGTCACCGGTTTGTTAGCGCCTTGTTTGCTTGGCTTTGGCGTCTTGCATAGGCCCAGCCACCGCGTCTGGCTCAGCCTGGCCATGCTGGCCGTGGGCGTCAGTGCCAGCGCTCTGTCGGCTGCGCTGAGTTGGGGACCGGCGCATATGTGGTCCTGGCTGGACGCCACCACCGCCGTCGGCTTGTTGGCCGCTTTGGTATTGGCCATAGCCTTGGCGCGCATGCCCTGGCGCTGGGCTTGCGCCCTGGTTGTATTTATGCTGTGCGCCCATGTGGGTTTGCTCAACCAGGCGCCCCAAAGTCCGTATTTTGCGCAAACCTTGCAATCCTGGGAGCAGGGCCGCTTTGTGCGATTTAACGGTCTGGCCGAATGGTTGGGCTGGCTCTGGCCGTATGCGGCTATTGCGCTGGCGCTAGGGCGGATTCGCCCAGGCAGCAGCGAATCTAAAATCGGTATATGACTTCGACCCTATCCTCTACGCCATCCGCAGACACAAGCTATTACGCACGCCATATTTTTTTCTGCTTGAACGAGCGAAAAAGCGGCGAGCAATGCTGCGCGCAACACCAGGCGCAAGCTGGTTTTGACCGTTGCAAACAACGCATCCGTGAGGCCGACGGCAATGGCCCCGGCCAGGTGCGCGTCAACAAAGCCGGCTGCCTGGACCGTTGCGCCGGTGGCCCGGTGGCGGTGGTGTATCCCGAGGCGGTCTGGTACACCTTTGTGGACAGTGCCGATATCGACGAAATCGTTGACAGCCATTTGCTGGGTGGCATACCGGTCGAGCGCCTGCGTCTGCACCCTGGTGTGGGACGCTAAGCGCGGATGAATCCGCGCACCCAGCTGCGGGCACTTCAGGGTCCGGCGGGCAGTTTGCAAGCCCAAGTGGATATGCCAGCACTTGCGGTGGGCCAAGGACCTGTCGGCGTGGCGGTGATTGCCCATCCGCACCCGCTTTTTGGCGGCACCATGGACAACAAAGTGGTGCAAACCCTCGCGCGGGCTTTTGTGCAGGCCGGCTGGATGGCGGTGCGCTTTAATTTTCGGGGAGTGGGTGCCAGCGAGGGCACTTATGACGAAGGGCGCGGCGAGTTGCAAGACCTGCTTGCAGTTATCGACCATTTTTCTCCTGCAGCGACCGAGCAAGGCGCACTGGCATTGGCAGGTTTTTCCTTCGGTGCTTTCGTGACGTCCCACGCGGTGCAGGCTTTGCATGCGGTACACAAGATAGACCGACTGGTTTTGGTCGGCACGGCTGCGGGGCGCTTTGCAGTGGCCCAATTGCCCAAGGAGTTGCATGTCAAAACACTGGTGCTGCACGGCGAGGAAGATGACACAGTCCCCCTGGCAGCCGCCCTGGACTGGGCCCGTCCGCAGAATCTGCCCGTCATGGTATTACCCGCAGTGGGGCATTTTTTTCACGGACAATTACCCTTGTTGCGCGACCTGGTCGCACGCCATGTGGCATTGCCCTTGGCCTAGGCACCTGCCAGTTACTTGCGCCCTTCGTACTTTTATCAAGGCCGTGCGCATCCGCCGGTCACACCCCTCTTCCAAAGGTTCTGAATTCATGAAATTGTTTGTTTCCTGCGTGCTCGCCATGTCTATGCTGGCCAGTGCCAGTGCGCAAAACCTCCAGCCACCCGAAATCGCCGCTCGGGCTTATTTATTGCTGGACGTATCAGCGCATCAGGTGCTGGCGGCTAAAGATGCGGATATGCAGGTGGAGCCGGCCTCACTCACCAAACTGATGACCGCATATCTGGTGTTTGACGCGCTCAAGTCCGGCAAGATGCGCTTGGATCAAAAGCTCGCTGTCAGCGAGCGCGCCTGGAAAATGCCAGGTTCGCGCATGTTCATCGACCCCAAAATGCAAGTCCCGGTGGAAGACCTGATCAAGGGCATGGTGGTGCAGTCCGGTAATGACGCCACCATCGCCCTGGCTGAAGGTGTGGGCGGCGACGTGCCGCGCTTTGTGCAAATGATGAATGCGCAGGCCCAGGTGCTGGGCTTGAAAGGCACCCGCTACCAAAACCCTGAAGGCTTGACCGAGCCCGGCCACACCACGACCGCGCGCGACCTGGGCACCCTGGCGACCCGCCTGATGGCCGACTTTCCGCAGTATGTCGGCTACTACGCCCTGAAAAAATATCGCTACGCCGGAACGCCGGCCGCCAACGACACCAACCGCAACCTCTTATTGCAACGCGACCCCACAGTCGATGGCCTGAAAACCGGTTATACCGAAGCTGCCGGCTATTGCATGGTGGCCACCGCGCGGCGCGATTACGCCAGCTTGGGTTCGCAGGGTGCCAGCCCGAGCCGGCGCCTCTTATCCATCGTTTTGGGCACCGCCAATGAAAATGCCCGCGCCAATGAGTCGCAAAAACTGCTGAACTGGGGTTTTACTGCGTTTGAGCCGGTCAAATTGTTCGATCCGGGTCAGGCCGTCGTGACCGCCCAGGTCTGGAAGGGCAGCGCCTCTACCGTGCGCTTGGGGCATCCCCAAGGCGTTTTACTGGCCTTGCCGGCGGGCAGCATCGGAAAAATCACCACTGAAGTGGTGCGCAAAGAACCGCTTTTGGCCCCAATCACTAAAGGCCAAGAGGTGGCGAGTTTGCGCGTGCTTTCGGGCGGTGTGGAAGTAGCGCAAATGCCTTTGCAAGCCCTGGACGCAGTGGATCAGGCAGGTATTTTCGGCCGCGCCTGGGACGCCTTGCGCCTGTGGATACGCTAGGTGGGATGCTCCCAGTTGAGGTCCGAGCCCGGTCAAGGCGATATCTGGTATATTAGAAGGCTTTTCGGAAACTTCCGAAGGGCCCTGTGTTTTCGAAGTTTTTGAATCGTATAGCTCCTGCGCAGCGGGAGAATTTTCATTAGGAGGCTTAAGTGCCAACCATTAACCAGCTAGTACGCCAGGGGCGTGAGGTCGAGACGATTAAGTCAAAAAGCCCTGCCATGCAGAACTCGCCGCAGCGCCGCGGCGTGTGCACCCGCGTGTACACCACTACCCCCAAGAAGCCAAATTCCGCGCTGCGCAAAGTAGCCAAAGTACGCTTGACCAACGGTTTTGAAGTGATCTCCTACATCGGCGGTGAAGGCCATAACCTGCAAGAGCACAGTGTGGTACTGGTGCGCGGCGGTCGTGTCAAAGATTTGCCCGGTGTGCGTTACCACATCGTGCGCGGTTCGCTGGACTTGCAAGGTGTTAAGGACCGTAAGCAGTCGCGCTCCAAATACGGTGCCAAGCGTCCCAAGGCTAAGTAATACGGGATTTCCCGGTTCGTTTTAGGTGTTGTTCCCCGCGTGGCGCGGTGGTGCAGCGTAGTGGCCCGAAGCACAAAATTGTTTGTGTGGGTCGAGTAAGTGGGGGTCTATTGGCTCCCGCGGCGCCCAGTTTGGGTGCCAACTGAAGCAAAGAGGTGAAAAAATGCCACGTCGTCGCGAAGTCCCCAAACGGGAAATCTTGCCTGATCCGAAATTTGGCAATGTCGAGTTGTCCAAGTTCATGAACGTCATTATGGAAGGCGGCAAAAAAGCTGTCGCCGAGCGCATTATTTACGGCGCGCTGGAGCAGATTGAAAAGAAGCATCCCGGTAAAGATCCGCTGGAAGCGTTTACCGTCGCCATTAATAACGTCAAGCCCATGGTCGAGGTCAAATCCCGCCGTGTCGGTGGCGCTAACTACCAAGTGCCGGTTGAAGTGCGCCCCGTGCGCCGTCTGGCCTTGTCGATGCGCTGGATTAAAGAAGCGGCGCGCAAGCGTGGCGAAAAATCCATGGCGCTGCGCTTGGCCAACGAGTTGCTCGAGGCCACCGAAGGCCGTGGCGGCGCGATGAAAAAGCGTGATGAAGTGCACCGCATGGCTGAAGCCAACAAGGCGTTCTCGCACTTCCGTTTCTAAGTAGCGCACGCCGGCGGGCCAGGGCGCCCGCACCGCCAAGGCGCAGTGTCATCGCACTGTTGCAGCGGTGCTGTAGCCTTGGCGACCGGCCGTAAGCAGCGCCTTGTAGCGCATCGATTATTGAATTCTCAGATCAAAGAAGGATCCACCATGGCTCGCCATACCCCTATTGAGCGCTACCGCAACATCGGCATCTCAGCGCATATCGACGCCGGCAAAACCACAACGACCGAGCGCGTTTTGTTTTACACCGGCGTGAACCACAAAATCGGCGAAGTGCACGATGGCGCGGCCACCATGGATTGGATGGAGCAGGAGCAGGAGCGCGGTATCACGATTACCTCGGCAGCTACCACGTGCTTCTGGAAAGGCATGGACAAGTCCTTGCCCGAGCACCGCATCAACATCATCGACACCCCTGGGCACGTGGACTTCACCATCGAGGTGGAGCGTTCGATGCGCGTGCTGGACGGCGCATGCATGGTGTACTGCGCTGTGGGTGGTGTGCAGCCCCAGTCCGAAACCGTATGGCGCCAAGCCAACAAGTACAAAGTGCCGCGTCTGGCCTTTGTGAACAAAATGGACCGTACCGGCGCCAATTTTTACAAGGTCGTGGAGCAGATGAAACTGCGCCTCAAGGCCAGCCCTGTGCCCATGGTGATCCCAATTGGTGCTGAAGAAAACTTCGTCGGCGTGGTTGATTTGCTCAAGATGAAAGCCATCATCTGGGACGAGGCTTCACAAGGCATGCTGTTTGACTACCGTGAAATTCCTGCCGACTTGGTCGAGTTGGCGAAAGAGTGGCGTGAAAAAATGGTGGAAGCTGCCGCTGAAGCCACCGAAGAGCTGATGAACAAGTACCTCGAAGAAGGTGACTTGACCGAATTAGAGATAAAGGCCGGTATTCGCGCACGCACGATTGCCAGCGAAATTCAGCCTATGTACTGCGGTTCAGCCTTTAAGAACAAAGGCGTGCAGCGGATGTTGGACGCCGTCATTGAATTCATGCCTTCGCCCGTGGATATCCCTCCTGTCAATGGCATGGATGAGGACGAAAACCCCGTGGTACGCCAAGCCGATGACGGAGAGAAGTTCTCCGCGCTGGCATTCAAATTGATGACAGACCCGTTTGTGGGCCAGTTGACGTTTGTGCGCGTGTATTCCGGCGTGCTGCAAAAAGGTGACAGCGTGTACAACCCGATTCGCGGTAAGAAAGAGCGTATTGGCCGTATCGTTCAAATGCACGCCAACAACCGCGAAGAAGTAAGCGAAATTCGCGCCGGTGACATCGCAGCCTGCGTGGGTCTCAAGGACGTGACCACTGGCGAGACCTTGTGCGACCCGTCGGCCATCGTCATGCTCGAGCGCATGATCTTCCCCGAGCCCGTGATTACCCAGGCCGTAGAACCCAAGACCAAGGCGGACCAGGAAAAAATGGGTATCGCATTGCAGCGTTTGGCGCAGGAAGATCCTTCTTTCCGCGTCAAAACCGACGAAGAATCTGGTCAGACGCTGATTGCTGGTATGGGCGAGTTGCATCTTGAAATTATTGTGGACCGCATGAAGCGCGAATTTGGCGTGGAAGCCAATGTGGGCAAGCCCCAGGTGGCCTACCGGGAAACGATTCGTAAGACCATTGAAGACGCCGAAGGTAAGTTTGTGCGTCAGTCTGGTGGTAAGGGTCAATACGGTCACGTGGTGCTGAAGATTGAGCCCAATGAGGCTGGTAAGGGCATCGTTTTTGTCGACGCGATCAAAGGTGGTGTGGTGCCGCGCGAGTACATTCCCGCGGTCGAAAAAGGCATCCACGAAGCGGTGACGCAAGGCGTATTGGCAGGCTACCCGGTGGTGGATGTGAAGGTGACTTTGCACTTCGGCTCCTACCATGATGTCGACTCCAACGAATTGGCATTCAAGATGGCCGCGATCTTTGGTTTCAAAGAAGGTTGCCGTAAAGCGAGCCCGGTGATTCTGGAGCCTATGATGGCGGTAGAAGTTGAAACGCCCGAAGACTATGCCGGTAACGTGATGGGCGATTTGTCCTCACGCCGCGGCATGGTGCAAGGCATGGAAGACATGGTCGGTGGCGGCAAGGCCATCAAGGCCGAGGTGCCTCTTTCCGAGATGTTTGGTTACTCGACCACGCTGCGCTCTATGTCGCAAGGTCGTGCTACCTACACCATGGAATTTAAGCACTACACCGAAGCGCCACGCAATGTGTCCGAAGCCATCATGGCTGCGCGGGCCAAGTAAGTTTTCAAATGGTCTGCGACGCTATGCCATCCTGTGCCCGTGCGGGATGAATCAGCAATAGCGTGCAAACCTTAAATCACACACGGGCCTTGCTCTTTTTGGAGAATTGAAATGGGAAAAGAAAAATTTGCGCGTACCAAGCCCCACGTTAACGTGGGCACCATCGGCCACGTGGACCATGGCAAAACGACGCTGACAGCGGCGATTACGACAATTTTGTCGGCCAAATTTGGCGGTGAAGCCAAGGCCTATGACCAA
>CAMBFN010000091.1 GCA_945865425.1 Comamonas sp. lk
GCAAAGCCTTGGGCAACAAATCCCATGTCAATGTCGCTGTTGCGGTCGCCAGCGATCAGGTCGTGAGCCACCAAGTCGGCGGCCTGTTGCGGCCTGCCTTTGCGTCGCAGATAGTCGATGTGGGCGCAGGCTTGAACATTGATTTGGCCAATCCGCTTGGCTATAAGGCTATTTTGATCGGGGCGCACCATGCGCAGCGCGATATCGGCTTCGCGACGCAGCAAGTTGCTGACATCGTTGCTGACCACCAGCGCCACCGTCACCTCCGGCAGGGCCAGGCGCATGCTGGCCAAAATCGTCGGCAAAAGAAAACAAGCCACCGGTTGGCTGGCGGTGATGCGAACCAAGCCCTGCAAACTGGCGGTGCTGCCGCAGGCTAAGCGCGAAAAACTGGCGGCGCCGCTTTGCATGGTTTGGGCGGCTTCGGCCAAGGCCAAGGCGTTGGGCGTGGCTTGCAAGCCGCGGCCTGTGCGCTCAAACAGCAGCACATTCAACTGCTGCTCCAATTCGGCGATGTGCCGCCCCAAGGTCGGCTGGCTCACTCCGGTCGCCCGCGCCGCACCCATCAGGCTGCCTTGCTCCAAGGCCGCCAAAAAGGAAGGAATCAGGGACCAATTGAAGTTTTTGTCATTCATAAATGAATAGCTGTGTTTTGAATTTATGCAATTGTGCAATTTTAAGTAGCTCAACACAATGCACACATCCACAACAGTTTCAAGGGAGAAAAGTATGAATAAACGTCAATTTTTACGCATCACCGGTGGTGGCCTTATCGCTGCCGCCACCTTAGGCAGCCTGGCAGCTTGCAGCAGCGCCTTACCGCCAGAGGCGATCGCCGCTTGGCAACCGCCCGCTGACAACCTGGACGTTCGCCGCTGGGCGCTTTCGCACGCCTTATTGGCGCCGCATGCGCACAATTTGCAGTCTTGGTTGGTAGATTTAGATAAGCCAGACACCATTATTTTGCGCATGGACTTGCGCCGCTTGCTGCCGCAAACCGACCCGTGGTCGCGCCAACTGGTCATTAGCCAAGGGACTTTTGTAGAGCTATTGGACATGGCGGCCAAAGAAAAAGGCTACCGTTCTGAGATCGAGATGTTCCCCGAGGGTGCGTTCGATGCCAAAGCGCCCGACGGCCGACCCACCGCGCGCATCCGCTTGGTACGCGATGCCGCGGTGCAGCCCGACCCCTTGTTTGCCCATATTTTCCAGCGCCATACCCACCGTGGGCTTTATGAAAACCGCATCCCCAACGCGACTGCGCGTCAGGCCTTGGTAGACAGTGTGAAGGGATTTCCTGTGCAATTGGGCGTGGTGACCGCCGACGAAGCCAGCATGCAGCAACACCGGCAAATCGCCATGGACGCTTGGCGTATCGAAATGCAAACGCCCCGCACCTTGCTGGAGTCCTACAAAGTGTTGCGGGTCGGCCCCCAAGAGATTGCCCAGCACCGCGATGGCGTCTCGATCAATACGCCGATGGTTCGCGCTCTGGTGGCGCTGGGCCTGTTTGATCGCAGCAAACCCTCGGAGCCAGACAGCGCGGCCATCAAGGGACAAATCAGTGAGTTCAACGAAAAAATGGCGTCCACGCCAGCTTGTGTGTGGCTCACCACCGCGGACAACGCGCGCAAAACGCAAATGCTGTGTGGCCGGGCTTATGTGCGCTTGCAGCTGGCAGCCACCGCCTTGGGCTTGCGTATGCACCCTTTGTCACAAGCTTTGCAGGAATACCCCGAGCAGGCGCAGAACTACCAAGCCATTCACCAGCTCGTAGCCGGCAAAGATGGCGGCACCACGGTACAAATGTGGACGCGCTTGGGCTACGCACCCGAGGTGGGGCCCGCACCACGCAGGGGCTTACAAGCGCATTTGGAAAAGGCTTGATAACTCGCGTTTTTACCAAGCCTGCGCTTTACCCGGGTGCGGTTTTGACTTGGGTCAAGGCCACTTTACGGGCTGGCGCCAACGATCCATTTCATGGATTTTTCCCCTTCTGCAAAGTCTCGCATTTGCTTGCAAAAGGCAGAGGGGTTTTTTGAGCGCTACGTCCAGCCGCACAACGCGGCCTGGCACCAAGGCGTTCCCGATGCAGTGCTGCGCAACATCCCGATGTTGCACCATGCGTTGCGGCAATCCGCCAAGCAAGGGGCATCACTGGCGGCTTATTTCACCACGCCGGAGCAATTGCGGGCACCGCCGCAGATCGGCTGATCGCCGTCGTAAGCGACATAGTGTGCGCTAGGGGGCAGGGCACAATCGGCACTCTTGCATCAAGCCCTATGTCCAGCTCGCCTCTTTCTGTTTCCCCGCAACCCACGGTCGAGTCCTTTGCCCGTATTGCGGGTCTGGAGGCCTTGTGCCGGGGTTGCACTTTGTCAGTGTTTCCTTTATTACTGTACCGCGCCTGGGGCAGTGCACAGCTGGTTTCAGAAATCTATTTCTGTGTCGGTTTGGCATCGTTGATGGCGGCGCTTATGGTGCCGGCCCTGGTCCGCGTATTGACACGGCGGCAGGTGTATTTGGGTTCGGTGAGTTTGTACTTGGTAGCGTCGGCTTTGGGCATTTTGCAAGACAAATGGACAACTTTGGCACTGCTGTGCGCCGTCATCGCAGCGGCCATTTCCTTTGTTTGCTACAACAGCTATGTACTGGACCATTTGGAAAAAACTGATTTCAGCCGCTTAGAGACTATGCGTCTTTTTTACGGCGGTGCTGGATGGGCCATAGGGCCGTTTGCCGGGGTCTGGTTGTTGTCGGTGTGGGGTGGTGCGCCTTTTATTTTGCTGGCTGGGGCCGCCAGTTGGATGGCCTGGTTGATTTGGAAAACACCCTTGGGCGATGGCAAGTTTCTGGCCCGGGGCACCGGTAACGAAGCCACGCCAGCGCATGACTCACGCCGGGCCAACCCTTTGGCACTCATCGTCCGATTTTTTTCGCAACCCCGCCTGGTAACCGCCTGGCTGTTGCCCTTGGTCCGTTCTTGTGGTTGGTGGATGTTTTTTGTCTATTTAGGCATTTTTGCGGTGGAAAACGACCTGGGCGAACAAGTCGGCGGCGTAGCCAGTTCGGTGGCTAATATGGGGCTGTTTCTAGCGCCCTTGATGCTGGCGTGGATGCAAAGGCGCTCGGTGCGCACCGCTATCCGAGCCGGCTGCCTGGGCGCCAGTGCCTGCTACCTAGCCGCCACCGCGCTCTCGCCTTGGCCCTGGGTGACGGTCGGCTTCTTATTGGCCGGCACCGTGTTTTTGGTCTTGCTAGACACCTGTGCAGGTCTGCCCTTTCTCATGTCAGTCAAGCCGTCTGAGCGTACGGAGATGTCAGCGGTCTATTCCAGTTTTCGCGATGTGTCAGGCATCGTGTCCCCAGCGATTGCCTGGGTCGTGCTGCAATTTGTACCCGTGGTCGGCGTATTTGCGGTTGGCGCTCTGATATTGCTAGGTGCTTGGTTGCTAGCCGGCCAATTGCATCCGCAGCTTGGGGTCCCGGGGGCCGCGCGGGTACGCGGTACCAGCTAGTGCACCTTGGGTACGTTGAATATAGTTATTTATTTATAAATCATTTATTTAACAAATAATATTCACATTTGTTGTATAAACGCTGCTTCTTGGGCGCGCGTTAGCGAAAATCCCTTCGTTTGCGGATAACAGGCGTCCTTTTGAGCGGGTATGAACACCATGGAAAAGGCCTCCTGTCATGTGCATAAAAGGCTTGGCCTTGAAACTTTGCAAGAGCCGCATCTTTTGCAAGCGCTCAAAGGCGCCAAGATGTCGGCAACCCAGTCCGCTTTAAGCCAGATCACAGCCCGCAAAGCCAAATTGCCGCCGCAGTCTGCGCACTCCGTTGGAGCGAGCGAGGCCGCAACCGTCAGCACACCACCGAGAGCCAAAATCCAGGCCTCTGCCGAAAGCCTTTTGCGCGCGCTGGCCCAGTCCCTGCAAGCATGGCGCAGTCACTTGCCACCCGATTTACAACCAGGCTTATTGGCATTGGTGCATGGGGGCACATCGATTGATGTGCAATCGCTGGCTTTTTGCGCACCGAACTTCATTCGTGTGAGCGGAAGTTGCAAGGGGGCTGCTTATCAATGGCTAGCACCGGCATCGGAAATACAGTTTTTTTGCGTACCCAAAACCGGTGCGCCAGACCCGGCAGCTGCCTTCATTTCCTTTGAGCTAGGCGATGAGGTGTTTTCCGCCTAAAACCGGACAGATTTAAAACGCGATGCGCCCGCGCAGCATGTCCCACCACATACGCCAATCGCCCATGAAGCTAAACAGCGGGTACTTAAATGTCGCAGGGCGGTTGTGCTCAAAGAAAAAATGTCCCACCCACGCAAAGGCGTAACCCTGTAACAAAGACAGGGGAATCAGCCAGGCATTGAGGCTGGCCACGGCGGTCAACAGCAACACCAAGCCAATGCTCGAACCCACAAAATGCAGGCGCCGGGAAGTTCGGTTAGCGTGCTCGCCCAAATAAAAAGGATAAAACTCGCTAAAGGTTTGAATCCGTGCTTCTTCAGACATAGCCTTCTCCATCGGTTGGGCTTGCATCATAAAGGCTGCATGTTTTCGCAGGACAATGCCAGCTTTGCCGCTGCGCCATCACCATGCTCACTTCCCCAGACCAATCCCGTACCGACAACACCCGAATCCAGTCTATTCGGCCACTGATCGCACCAGCCCTGCTACAAGAGCAGTTGCCTGCCTCTGAAGCCGTACTGGCGCGCGTAGAGCAAAGTCGCCACTCTATTTGCGATGTGCTCCATGGTCGCGATGATCGGCTGTTGGTGGTGGTGGGGCCCTGCTCCATCCATGACCATGACCAGGCTATGGAATATGCGCATTGGCTGCAGGCCCAATCCAAAAGCTTGGCAGATGATTTATTGATCGTGATGCGCTGCTATTTTGAAAAACCTCGCACTACCGTGGGCTGGAAGGGCTACATCAATGATCCGCATATGGACGGCAGCTTTTCGATCAACCAAGGTTTGACCCTCGCGCGCGCTTTGCTGCTGGATATTGTCAAGGTCGGGCTGGCGGTGGGGACCGAGTTTTTAGATTTGCTCAGTCCGCAATACATCAGTGACCTGGTCAGTTGGGGCGCCATTGGTGCGCGCACGACCGAAAGCCAAAGTCACCGCCAATTGGCCAGCGGCCTGAGTTGTCCCGTGGGGTTTAAGAATGGTACCGATGGCGGCGTGAAAGTGGCCGTCGATGCCATGCTCGCAGCCCAATCGGCGCACGCGTTTATGGGCATGACCAAATGGGGCCAGGCAGCGGTATTTGAAACCCAGGGCAACGCGGATTGCCACATTATTTTGCGCGGCGGCAAACAGCCCAATTACAGCGCTGCCGATGTGCAAGCTGCTTGTGGCTTACTGGAAGCTTCGGGTTTGCGTGCGCAATTGATGATTGATGTCTCACACGCCAACAGCAGCAAACAATATGCGCGTCAGGTCGATGTCGCGCAAGCGCTTGCCGAGCGGATTGCGCAGGGTGACATGCGCATCATCGGGCTGATGGTGGAGAGCCACCTGCGTGAGGGTCGTCAGGACAGGGTTGCGGGCAAAGCTCTAGAACACGGGGTTTCGGTCACTGATGCTTGTATCAGCACGGCGCAAACAACGCCGGTGTTGCAAGGCCTAGCGCTGGCGGTACGCAAGCGACGCGCGCTAGCGCGCGCAGGCACTTAAATATCAACCAGCGGTACGGCGCGGCACCATGGGGCCACGGCCTTCGATGTGGCGGAAATTGATACGGCCTTTGCTCAAATCATAGGGCGAGAGCTCGAGCGATACGCGGTCCCCGGCCAGGATACGGATATGGTTTTTACGCATTTTCCCCGCCGAATACGCTATCAGCTGATGACCGTTGTCCAAGGTCACACGAAAACGGGTATCCGGTAATACCTCGTTAACAATGCCCATCATTTCAATTAACTCTTCTTTTGCCATAGGTTTCCTTTTGCTCGCAACGCGGATTGTGGCATGTTCGTGGGGGTTTAGGGGCTGCCGATGGCGCTGTGGGCCCAGCCGATGCCTTGCTCTAGTGCATATTGTGCCGCTGCGTCATGGCTATGAAAAACGGGCGTAAAGCGCATCACGCGGTCGGTGCTGGCTTGTCCCTGGCCACTGGCGATCGACACCTGGGCGCAAAACTGGCCAGCGCCAAGACGGGCCGGCAAGGCGGCAATACGGTATTTACCGATAGTAGTCGCGGCTTGTTGGGCCGCTAAAAATTGTCTGTACATCATGAAATTGGAAACTCACTGCGCTCGGCAGGGCGCAAGTGACAAAGTAAAGAAAAGTCGCAAAGTAGGCGTAAAAGCCTGTTGTGGCATCGACTAGCAGATGCTTGGCACCGTCCTTCTGCCGGGTCGGTGCGGGGCGTGTGAAACGCTTTATCTGCAGGACTAATGTAACACGGGCCCGCGAAAGCCTAAGATATATAGTCTGCATGGTGCGCATGTACGCCAGCACACCCTGATGTTTTCACTGGCAATGCCCGAGTCTCGGGAGATACAGGTTATTGATGAAACTAGACCGTTTTGACCACCAGATTCTTCAGCTACTGCAAGAAGATGGCCGCATCAACAACCAGGATTTAGCCGACCGTATTGGCTTGTCGCCCTCTCCTTGTTTACGCCGGGTACGTGCATTGGAAGAGGCAGGTTTGATTCTGGGCTACCGGGCGCATTTGGATGCGCGCAAGCTGGGTTTGACTTTGATTGCACTCATCCATATTTCCATGGACGTTCACACCCCTGAACGTTTCGCGCATTTCGAAGCTGAAATTGCAGTGGTGCCCGAGGTCTTGGAGTGCCTACTCATTACCGGGCAGGAGGCTGATTACCAGCTTAAAGTTATCGTGAGGGATATGGATCATTACCAGTCGCTACTGCTGCAACGCATTACCCGTATCGCCGGCGTCACCGGGGTGCATTCGAGCTTTGTGCTGCGCAGAGTGCTGGACAAAACTGCAGTGGACGTAGCCACCGGTTCGGCCTAAAACCTTAGCGCACGTCTGGCAACTCAATCTTGACCTCAAGTACTTCCAGATTGTCTTGACGCTCTAGTTGTACCTTGATGTCGTTCGGATTGATTTTGATGTATTTGCTGATCACCGCAATCAAATCGCGCTGTAAATCTGCCATGTAATCGGGCTCAGAGGCATTGCGTCCGCTGCGCTCGTGCGCAAGTATGAGTTGCAAGCGTTCTTTGGCAACGCTGGCTGTTTTTTTCTTCTCACCCAACAAAAAAGAGAGAAAGGACATGCTCTTAATTCCCACCGAATAAACGCTTGAAAAAGCCTGGTTTCACTGCCTCGGTAAAGCGCATAGGTTTGTCGTTGCCTAGGAAGCGATCGATTACGTCCTTGTAGGCCTCAGCAACTTCGCTACCAGCCATATGCACCGCAGGCACGCCTTGGTTCGAAGCTTGTAATACGGTTTCGCTTTCGGGAATCACGCCTATGAGCTTGATGCGCAAAATATCTTGAATATCTTCTAGAGACAGCATCTGCCCTTGGTCGACGCGAGCTGGGTTGTAACGCGTAATGAGCAAGTGCTCTTTGATAGGTTCCATACCTTCAATGGCGCGCTTGGTTTTGCTGGCCAGCATGCCCAAGATACGGTCTGAATCGCGTACCGAGGAGACTTCCGGGTTAGTCACCACCAGCGCTTCATCGGCGTAATGCATGGCCATTAAGGCACCCGTTTCGATACCAGCGGGGGAGTCACACACAATGAATTCAAAATCCATAGCGATCAGGTCATTGAGTACTTTTTCAACGCCTTCCTGGGTCAACGCGTCCTTGTCACGGGTTTGCGATGCGGCCAACACATACAGGTTTTCGCACTGTTTATCTTTGATCAGCGCTTGGTGCAAATTGGCTTCACCGGTGATCACATTGATCAAGTCATACACCACACGCCGTTCGCAGCCCATAATCAAATCAAGGTTGCGCAAACCCACATCAAAGTCGATTACCGCAGTTTTGTGTCCGCGCAAGGCCAATCCGGTTGCGAAACTCGCGCTGGTCGTTGTTTTGCCAACACCACCTTTGCCGGAAGTGACCACAATAATTTTTGCCATGAAGAGCTATCTTTCCAAAGAGAGGGTCAATGCGTTGAATTTTACGTTTTCAACGCTTCAATAATAATTTTTTCTTTTCCATCGTCACTTAATCGTACTTGCGCTGGTTTACCCAGCACATCCGGACCTAATTCCTGCTCGGTAGTACGGTAGACACCGGCAATAGACACAAGTTCAGGTTCCAAAGCCAAAGCGAATATCCGGGCCGAGGTGTTGCCTCTTGCACCGGCCATGGCTTTGCCACGCAAGGGCGCATATACATGGATATTGCCATCGGCAATGA
>CAMBFN010000092.1 GCA_945865425.1 Comamonas sp. lk
CACCGCTGCGATGGCGATGAATACCGCTGCCAAGCCGATCATGCTGTGCATGAAAGCGACAAGTTCGGGCATTTTGGTCATCTCGACGCGTTGCGCCATGATGGCCCCCGCGCCGCCGCCAATGACCAAACCGAGCAACACCCAGCCCAAGCCTTGTACAGGGTCAACCTGTCCAAACAGTTTCGCTTGTTCGACAATCAGCGCAGCAGTGGTCACCACGGCAATCGCCATGCCACTCATGCCAAACAAATTACCGCGAATCGACGTAGTCGGGTGCGAAAGCCCTTTAAGCGCCTGAATAAAAAAGATGCTCGCTACAAGGTAAAGAAGAACAACGAGGTTCATGCTCATTTTTCAGCTCCTGCCTTGGGGGCTTTTTTCTTGAACATTTCTAGCATGCGCCGTGTCACCAGAAAGCCGCCAAACACATTGACTGCCGCTAGCGCCACCGCCAGCACACCCATGGTTTTGCCCAGCGGGGTGACGGTAAGCGCTGCTGCCAGCATCGCTCCGACGATGATGATGGCTGAAATTGCGTTGGTCACCGCCATCAAAGGCGTGTGCAAAGCAGGCGTGACATTCCAGACCACGTGGTAGCCGACGTAAATCGCCAGCACGAAAATAATGAGGTTGGTGATGGTGTGGTCCATGTTTATTTCCTTTTGACCTCGCCACCCTGCGTCATCAGGCAGGCCGCTACGATGTCGTCTTCCATGTCAACGGTGAATCCCTTGTCTTTGGGCAACACCAGTTTCAAAAAATCCAGCACATTGCGTGCATACAGCGCCGAAGCATCTGCGGCCACTAAAGCGGGCAGATTGGTTTCGCCAACCAAGGTGACGCCGTGCTTAACCACGGTGCGGTCCGCTTCGGACAGGGGGCAATTGCCGCCCACGCCATTAGCGCCTTTGCCAGCTGCCAGATCAATGATGACCGAGCCCGGTTTCATGCTCTTGACCATGTCCTCGGTGATCAGCACCGGCGCGGCACGCCCGGGAATCAATGCGGTTGAAATTACCGCGTCGGCCTGCGCTACGCGCTTGGCCACCTCTATCTTCTGGCGCTCCAGCCAGCTCGGTGGCATGGGCCGCGCATAACCGCCCACGCCTTCTGCGGCTTCTTTTTCTTCTGCAGTTTCATAGGGCACGTCGATGAACTTGGCACCCAAGGACTCGACCTGTTCTTTCACGCTGGGGCGTACGTCTGAGGCTTCGATGACCGCCCCCAAGCGCTTGGCGGTGGCAATCGCCTGCAAACCGGCTACACCCACGCCCAGAATGACAATGCGCGCAGCCTTGACGGTACCGGCGGCGGTCATCAGCATGGGGAAAAAACGCTGGTATTTGTCAGCCGCCATCATCACCGCCTTGTAGCCGGCGATATTGGCCTGCGAGGACAAGACATCCATGCTTTGCGCGCGCGTGGTACGTGGTGCGGCTTCAAGTGCAAAGCTGGTCAAGCCAGCAGCTGCGATGCGCTGCAAACCTTCGGCGTCAAACGGGTTGAGCATGCCCACCAGTGCGCTGCCGGACTTCATGTGTGGCAACTCGGCGGCTGATGGTGCGCGCACTTTGAGCACCAGTTCGGCACCCAGGGCGCCAGCGGCGTCGCCTATCTGCGCACCTGCGGCTTCATAGGCGGCATCGGTAACGCTGGCCGCAACACCGGCACCGGCCTGCACCACGACCGTGTGGCCTTGGGCAATGATTTTTTTGACTGTTTCGGGGGTCGCCGCCACCCGGGTCTCGCCGGCAACGGTTTCGGCGGGGACGCCTATGTGCATGAAATCGCTCCTTTTTGTAGCAAATATTTGTCGATTGCGAGCTTAACTGATTAATTGTTGGTGCAATCGCATTGCCTCGATAGCCTATTGCTCATTAGATATAAGTCGATTGACCAAGCGCCTAAGGCTTGCCAATGGGCGGCAATTCCAGGGTCTGGCGTGTCGGCCCCTTCATTTCAGCGCCCACCTGCGCACTGCGTGGGCCTACGGATTGCAGTACCAAGCCATCACTCAGTTTGCTTCCAACTTTATAGGTCTTGGGCGCTGCATCGCCCACGAGCAGCAGCGCATGGCCCTTGCCGCCAGTGCCTGCCACCACGCCCAGCAGTTGAATCGCCAGGGGTGGCGCGGATGCAGACGCGGGCTCCGCGCTGACGGGCGCCGCGCCTGCGCCCAGCGCCTGCGCAAGCACGGCCACATCCATTTGCGGTGCTGGCAGGGCCGATACCGAGGGCTGCCAAGTTACGGTATTGCTCAGGGTCAAGGCCCACCAGGCCGCGCTTGCGCTGGCCATCGCAGCCACTAGAAAAGCGGCAGCCCGGATCCACCAAATTTGAAACGCGCTTGTTTGCATGCGCGGATTATCCGGGAATTCAGTGCTCACTAGGCCCAAATGGGGGTCGCATGACACATGGCGGTATGATGGAAAGCGGTTTCAAGAAAGCCCTCACTCGCTTCAAAAATGCCGCTATTTCAACAAGTGCATGAAAAATATGACACCGTCAACCCCATCTAACGCGTCGGCTGCGCCAGAACGGGTGACGGTAACGCTGGAAATGGTGGCCAAGCGCGCCGGCGTATCGCCCAGCACGGTGTCACGCATATTGAACGGCACGGCGGTAGTCAGCCAAGCCAAGCGACAGGCCGTTGTGGATGCCACTCAGGAGTTGGGCTTTGTGCCCAACCCGCTGGCGCGAGGCCTGGCTGGGGGCAAAACTTTTAGCATCGGCGTCGTCACCCAGGCCATAGATAGTCCGTTTTACGGTGCTGCCTTGCGCGGTATCGAAGACGCTTTGGACCCTGCGGGTTACAGCCCCCTGTTTATGAGCGCGCATTGGGACCCGGCTGCCGAGGCGCGCTGCCTGGACGTGCTGCGCTCGCGCAGGGTCGATGGCATCGTGGTGCTGATGCCGCGCTTGTCCGATGCCGCGCTAGAAGCCTGCGCCCAGGCCTTACCCATGGTGGTCACCGGGCGAGACTTGCGCGGCCCGCAGCTTTATTCCCTCAATTTCGACAATTTCAACGGCGGGCGTATGGCCACCGAGCACTTGATAGTGCAAGGCCACCGGCAGATTGCCTTTATTGCCGGCGCAGAAGAGCACCCGGACGCCGCAGAGCGCATGCGTGGCTACCGCTATGCGTTGGCCGAAGCGAAGATTGCGTTTGACCCGCGCCTGGTGGTGCCCGGCCAGTACCACGAGGTGAGTGGCCTGGAGGCGGCCAAATACCTGGTGCAGCAAGGCCTGCCCTTTAGCGCCATCTTTGCATCCAATGACCAGATGGCTTCAGGCGCTGCATTGGGATTGTTTCAAAGTGGCTTGCGCGTTCCGCAAGATGTCGCCCTGGTCGGTTTTGACGACTTGCCCACCTCTATGTACGCCACCCCGCCCCTGAGCACCATCCAGCAGCCGGCCTTCGACCTGGGCCGTCTTGCCGCCGCAGCCATGCTCGAGCTGTTGGTGGGCAATACCCCCACAGAGCAGCTGCCGGCCCCGGCGCTGCTAGTACGCGCTTCCAGCGACAGCCGCCGTGCGTGATGCGGGAATACCCTAGGGCGCAGGCCCAAATCGCGCTCTTATAATTTGTTGAAAGCGCTTTCAAGACAGTCTTTAAGCTGTTGAAAGTTGGCTTTACCGGTTTTTTCTCCACCACCATTTCAAAAGGCGCCCATGGCACAGCGAATCTTTGCCCGCACTTTACGAATTTCCTGCCTGTGGCTAGCCACTGCATTTGGCACGGCGTTTGCGCAGACCGTGCTCAATATCGCTGCTTTCCCCGCGGTGGATGAAATCGCCAAGGCGGCGATTCCGGCCTTCAAGAAAAAGCACCCCGACGTGGAAGTCAAGATCACCAGCCGCGCCTTCTCCGACCACCACACCGCCATGACCACGGCGCTGTCCACCTCGTCCAACCTGCCGGACGTGATGGTCGTGGAGTACGGCTATGTGGGCCGTTTTGCCGAAGGCGGCGGCTTGGAAGACCTGGGCGCCGCTCCTTACAACATGCAAGCGCAGCGTACGCGTATCGTGCCTTTTGCGTACGCGCAGGGCACCTCCACCAATGGAGCTCTTGTGGCTATGCCCACCGACATCGGACCCGGCACGCTGCTCTACCGTACCGATATCCTGAAAAAATCCGGCCTCACCGAAGCGGATCTGACCCAGTCCTGGGAAAGCTTTGTCAACTCCGGCTTGAAGATCAAGTCCGCCACCGGCGCTTACTTGGTGGCCCATGCGCGTGACGTCAAGGACATCATGATCCGCGCGGATCTGAAAAGCGGTGAGGCCATGTATATAGACAAAAGCGGCAAAGTGCTGGTCGATTCGCCCCGCTTTGTGCGCGCCTTCGAAATGGCGAAAAAAGTGCGCGACCAAAAGCTGGACGGAAAAATCGGCGCCTGGTCTAACGAATGGTCCGAAGGCTTTAAGCGCGGCACTATTGCTACCCAAATGTCCGGCGCTTGGCTCGCCGGTCACCTGAACAACTGGCTCGCCCCCGAAACCAAAGGCCTATGGCGCGCCGCCCAATTGCCCGAAAAAGCCTTTGGCTCCTGGGGCGGCAGTTTTTACAGCATTCCCAAAGGCGCCAAGAACAAAGCCTTGGCCGCAGACTTTATCCAAATGATGACGCTCACCCCGGAGCTGCAACTGGCCGCATTCAAATCGCAGGACGCATTCCCAGCCCTGATCGAAACGCATAAAGACGCATTCTTTGATCAGCCAATCGAATTTCTGGGCGGCCAAAAAGCACGCCTGATCTGGCGCGAAGCGGCACAAAAGGCCAACGCGGTCAATGTCCATAAGCTTGACCCTATTGCCGAAGAAATCATCAATACCGAGCTGGACAAAGTACTGGACCAGGGTAAGGACGTGCGCACCGCGCTGGCTGACGCCAAGGCCTTGCTGGAGCGCCGCGTCAAGCGCTAAGCTTTCACCGCATCTTGCAGCTGTACCCAAGACAAACGCCTGACCAAGAGCTTCCCGTATGACTCCGCGTTTATCCCCTGCCGCCGTGCCTTATGTGCTGCTCAGCCCGTTTGTCGTGCTGTTTTTGGTGTTCGGCGTTTTCCCGCTGGTGTTTTCTTTTTACCTGGCTTTTCAAAGCTGGGAACCCACGGCCGGCCTGTCAGCCATGAAGTTCGTCGGTCTCGATAATTTTGCCTTCGCCATCACCGACGAATGGTTCTGGAAGTCCCTGAAAAACACCGCCTGGCTGGCGCTGGTGTCCGGCGTGCCGCAGCACCTGGTCGCCATACCGTTGGCTTACTTCATCCACACCTCCTTCAAGCGCAGCCGCAATATGGTGATAGGGGCCTACTTCCTGCCCTACATCACCAGCACCGTGGCCATCGCCATGATGTTTAGCACCTTGTTTTCCACCGACTACGGGCTGATCAACCAGGCGCTGCTGGCCATGCACCAGCTGCCGGGGCTGGCCTGGATCACACCGGCCCAACCGGTGGACTGGTTGGGCCGGGCCGAAAACGTCAAACCGGCGATTTCGTTGGTGGTGTTCTGGCGCTATGTGGGCTTTAACACCGTGCTCTACCTGGCAGCCTTGCAAACTATTCCCGCCGATATTTACGAAGCAGCCACCATGGATGGTGCGGGGCGCTGGCAGCAGTTTTGGTTTATTACGCTGCCCAGCTTGCAGCCCATGATTTATTTCGGTGTCACGCTCAGCGTGGTGGGCGGCTTGCAGTTGTTTGAAGAGCCCTTCATCCTGACCGGCGGGCGTGGCGGCACCGACCAAAGTGGCATGACCACTGCCATGTATATGTACCGCACGGCATTCGAGTTCAATGACTTTGGCGGCGCCAGCGCGCTGTCCTGGCTCTTGTTTGTGTTTGTGGCCTTGCTGACCTGGCTGACCAACCGCGCCTTCAAGCCGCGCGGCCCCTCCGCATGAGTGCCGCTTTGTCACCCTCCAGCCAACTCGCACCGCGCGCCGCCTATGCCATGGTGGCGTTGGGTGCGGTAGTGATGCTGCTACCGTTTTATTTCATGTTTGTGTTTGCCAGCCATTCGCGCACCGAAATATTCAACCTGCCGCCACCACTGTTTTTCGGCGACAGCTTTATGGCCAATATGGAGATCTTGACCACCAAGATCCCCTTTTGGCGCAGCCTGGGTTGGAGTCTGTATGTGGGCCTGGCGTCGACCGCGCTGACGCTTTTGTTTTGCTCTATGGGCGGCTATGCATTTGCGATGTTTGACTTCCGTTTCAAGCAGCCCTTGTTTACCCTGGTCATGGGCACCATGTTGTTGCCCTCGTTTCTGGGCATGATTCCCAGCTTCATGATCATGGACGCCTTTGGCTGGATCGACCTGCCGCGCGCGCTCTACATCCCCGGCGCGGCCAGTGCCTTTGGTATTTTCATGATGCGCCAGTTCATCACCAGCGCCATACCGCGCGAGCTGATCGAAGCGGCGCGCATGGACGGCTGCGGCGAGTTGGGCATTTATTGGCGCATCGTAGTGCCCCTGCTCAAACCAGCCATGGGTACGCTGGGCTTGATCACCTTCATCGCCTCGTGGAATAACTTTATTGGCCCGCTGATCGTCATGCGTTCCCCCGAGATGTACACCTTGCCCTTGGCCTTGCGCAGCATGCAAAGCCCGGTCAATACCGAGTGGGGCGCTGTGATGGCCGGCTCGGCCATTGCCACATTGCCGCTGCTGGTCTTGTTTGCGATTTCCTCACGCCGTTTGATAGACGGCCTGACCGCAGGTGCAGTGAAATAAGTATTCGTTGGACGCACTCAAAAAAATATCGATTTCTGAAACCATGTCATCCCTTACCGACTTAGAACTCAAAGCCCGTTTCCCGCGCGATTTCGTCTGGGGCGTTGCCACCAGTGCATTCCAAATTGAAGGTGCCACAAGCAGCGATGGGCGCGGCCCGTCCATTTGGGATACGTTTTGCGCCCAGCCCGGCACCATCGCCGATAGCTCGGATGGCAGCCGTGCCTGCGAGCACTACCAGCGCTGGCAATCGGACCTGGACCTGATCGCCAAGCTGGGCGTCAATACCTACCGCTTTTCGGTGTCCTGGCCGCGCGTGCAGCCCTTGGGCAGTGGCGCTTGGAACAGCCAAGGCCTGGACTTTTACGAGCGCCTAGTCGATGGCATGCT
The DNA here is from genome assembly GCA_945865425.1 of Comamonas sp. lk. Taxonomy (GTDB): domain Bacteria; phylum Pseudomonadota; class Gammaproteobacteria; order Burkholderiales; family Burkholderiaceae_C; genus Allorhodoferax. The sequence continues at coordinate 7,138 of CAMBFN010000092.1, forward strand.
CGAGCGTGGCCTGGCACCTTACCTTACGCTCAACCACTGGGACTTGCCCCAAGCCCTGCAAGACCAGGGCGGCTGGGCCAACCGCGACATCACGCATCGCTTTGTCGAATACGCCTTGGGCATGCACCAGCGCCTGGGCGACCGCGTGGCCTCGATTGCCACCCACAACGAACCCTGGGTCATGGCCATTCTGGGTTACGAGACCGGCATCTTCGCCCCGGGTATTAAAGAGCGTGGCACCGCCATGCGCGCGGCCCACCATTTGCTGCTCAGCCACGGCATGGCGGTACGCGCCCTGCGCCAAGCCGGTTGCAAAGCGGAACTGGGCATTGTGCTCAATCTCTCCCCGGTCCAGGCCGCCACCGACAGCCCACAGGACCTGGCCAAAGCCCGGCTCGACGATGGCCGGCTCGTGCGCTGGTTTATGGACCCGCTGTACAAAGCCAGCTACCCGCAGGACATCTTGGAACACCTCGGCGGCGACGCGCCGCCGGTGCAAGAAGGTGATATGGACATCATCGCCACGCCCGTGGACTTTATGGGCATCAACTACTACTCGCGCAGCGTAGTGCGCGCAGAGGGCAGCTATGACGTGCGCAGCAGCGGCCTGGAAGTGACCGAAATGGACTGGGAGGTGTATCCCCAGGGCCTGACGGAGTTGCTGGTGCGTTTGCACCAGGACTATCCCGTGCCCTCGCTCTTGATCACTGAAAACGGCGGCGCCTTCAAAGACCTCTTGGTCAACGGCCAGGTGCATGACGCCGACCGCGTGCGCTATCTGCAAACCCATATCGAGGCGGTGCACCACGCCATGGAGCAAGGCGTGCCGATGAAGGGCTATATGGTCTGGAGCCTGATGGACAACTTCGAGTGGGCCTCGGGCTATGTCAAACGTTTTGGCATTGTGTACGTGGACTACCACACCCAGCAGCGCACGCTCAAAGACAGCGCCAAGTGGTACCGCGACTTTCTGGCCGGCGATGCCCAGGCGCAGCGCGCCGCCTGATAGCGCCCACCGCAACAAGGAACACACCCATGGGTACCGTCACGCTGCAAGGCATACGCAAAAGCTACGGCACCACCGAGGTGATACGCGGCATC
>CAMBFN010000093.1 GCA_945865425.1 Comamonas sp. lk
CCTTTTTCAAGCAGGTGAGCTATCCGCTGGGCGTGCTGGGCTTTGTGGTGCTGACCTATTTGGTGATTGTGGGCTCGAGCAATGCGGTGAATTTGACCGATGGCCTGGACGGCCTGGCCATCATGCCGGTGGTGATGGTGGGTTCAGCCTTGGGCGTGTTTGCCTATGTCACCGGCAGCCTGATTTATTCTAAGTATCTCTTCTTGCCGCATATTCCGGGCGCCGGTGAATTGCTGATTTTCTGCGCGGCGATCGCTGGTGCAGGTCTGGCGTTTTTGTGGTTTAACACCCATCCGGCGCAAGTCTTTATGGGCGATGTCGGTGCGCTGGCCTTGGGTGCCGCGCTGGGCACCGTCGCGGTCATCGTGCGCCAGGAAATCGTGCTGGCCATGATGGGCGGTGTATTCGTGGCAGAGGCCCTGTCAGTGATGCTGCAAGTGCTGTACTTCAAGTACACCCGCAAAAAATATGGCGAAGGCCGCCGCTTCTTCCGTATGGCGCCTTTGCACCACCATTTCGAAAAGCAGGGTTGGAAGGAAACGCAAGTCGTCGTGCGCTTCTGGATTATCACCATGCTGCTGTGCCTGCTCGGTCTGTCCACCTTAAAGCTGAGGTAAGCGCATGAACATGCAAGGGCAACAGGTGTTAGTCGTCGGTCTGGGAGCTTCCGGCCTGGCGATGGCACGCTGGTGCGCGCGCGCTGGGGCGCATGTCACGGTACTGGACGACCGCGCCGCCCCGCCGCAAGCTGCGACCCTGACGCAGGACATTCCATCCGCACGCCTATTGCACGGCGCGCTCAATACACAAGTTTTGGAGTATGGCCCCTTTCAGCGTATTTGCATCAGTCCCGGACTGGCTCCAAGGCGCATTAGCGGCTTGGTCGATGCAGCCCGTGCGCAGGGTATTTGGGTAGGTAGCGAACTAGGCTTGTTTGCGCAAGCCTTGCACCAATTGCAAGCATCGCAGGCCTACCAACCCAAGATCATCGCAATTACCGGTACCAACGGCAAAACCACCGTGACTTCACTGACCGGGCAATTGGTCGCCCGCGCCGGAAAAACGGTGGCCGTCGCTGGCAATATCGGTCCGACTTTGCTCGACACCCTGGCCCAGGCGCTGCAGGCGCAGGCCTTGCCGCAAGTCTGGGTGCTGGAGTTGTCCAGCTTTCAACTGCACTATGCCCAGGACTTTGAGCCCACGGTGGCCACCGTGCTCAATCTCAGCCAGGACCACCTGGATTGGCATACCGACTTAGCGGACTATGCGCGCGCCAAGGCCCGCATCTTCGGTAGCAAGGCTTTGATGCTGCTCAACCGCGACGATGCGCAGGTCATGGCCATGCTGCCCGAGCCGCAGCGTGTGAAATTGCAAAAGCCGGTGCAACGCGCTCATGTGTGCTTTAGCGCGCAGACGCCGACCCACGCTGGCGACTACGGCTTGGAAGAAGTTAACGGCGTGGTCTGGCTGGTGCGGGCGGCGCCTGCAGATGAAACGCTTAAGCGCGGGCGCAACGCGCCGGTAGAAGACCTATTTTTGCAACGCCTGATGCCGGCCGATGCGCTGCGCATCCGTGGCCGCCATAACGCCTGCAATGCCTTGGCCGCTGTAGCACTGGCCAGCGCCACCGGCTGCGCGCTCGGGCCTATGTTGTTCGGACTGCGTGAATACAGCGGCGAGCCGCACCGCATGCAATCGCTGGGCGTGGTGGGCGCGGTCGAATACTTTGACGACAGCAAAGGCACCAATGTCGGCGCTACCGTGGCCGCCTTAGAGGGCCTGGGCCAGGAGCGCACACTGCTTGTGATTTTGGGCGGCGAAGGCAAAGGGCAAGATTTTTTGCCCCTGGCAGCACCGTTGCGCGCGTATGTGCGCGCCGTGCTGCTGATAGGCCGCGATGCAGCGCTCATCCGCCAGGCTTTGCAGGGCGCCGGTGTCCTCTTGAGCGATGCTGCGTCTATGGACGACGCGGTGCAACAAGCCGCGGCCTTGGCGCAGCCGGGCGATGCGGTGCTGATGTCACCGGCTTGCGCCAGCTTTGATATGTTCCAAGACTATGCGCACCGCGCAGCCGTTTTTGCGCAAGCCGTGCAGTCATTGGCTTTGGCGCAAGGGCAGATGCTGGAGCCGGCGCTATGAATAGGGCCGCCATCCTGTGGAGCCGTTGGGGTCTGGGCAAATCCGCACAAGAGAGCGAGGCATTGCCGGTGCGACTGGGCCGTCGCGCCAACTACGCCAATACGCAAAGCAGCAGCCGCGTGCGCAGCTTGGACCATGCCTTAATCGCCGTGGTATCCACGCTTTTGGTGTGGGGCGCCATCATGGTGTATTCGGCCACCATCGCCATGCCCGACAACCCCAAGTTTGCCGGCTACACGCACAATTATTTTCTGCTGCGCCACCTGGCCTCGATTGCCGTGGGTCTGCTCGCCTGCTCGATTGCCTTCCAGTTGCCAGTGCAAACCTGGGAACGGCTGGCGCCCCTATTGTTCATGGCGTCCTTGGTTTTGCTGGTGGCAGTGCTGATTCCGTATATCGGCAAAGGCGTGAACGGCGCTAGGCGTTGGATATCGCTAGGCATTACGAATTTTCAGCCCTCTGAACTGGCCAAGTTTTCTGCCGTGGTCTATGCCTCGGGCTATATGGTGCGCAAGATGGAAGTCAAAGAAGACTTTCTGCGCGCGGTCTGGCCTATGGCCGCTGCTGTGGGGGTGATGGGTGTTTTATTGTTGGCTGAGCCAGACATGGGCGCCTTCCTGGTGATCGCCGTCATCGCCATGGGTATCTTGTTTTTGGGTGGTGTCAATGCAAGCATGTTCTTCCTGATCTCGGGCGTGCTGCTGGCAGCTTTTGCGCTGATGATCGCCTTTAACGACTACCGCCGCGCGCGCATATTTGCCTACTTAGACCCGTGGAGTGAGCACAACGCGCTAGCCAAGGGCTACCAGCTGACGCACTCGCTTATCGCGCTGGGGCGCGGCGAGGTGTTCGGTGTGGGCTTGGGCGGCAGTGTGGAAAAACTGCATTGGCTGCCCGAAGCGCATACCGATTTTTTAGTGGCCGTGATCGGCGAAGAGTTTGGTCTAGTGGGCGTGCTGGCGCTCATAGTTTTGTTTCTTTGGATGACGCGGCGCATTATTCATATTGGTCGCCAGGCCGTAGCGCTAGAGCGGGTGTTTGCCGGCCTGGTGGCCCAAGGCGTGGGCATCTGGATGGGTTTTCAGGGCTTTATCAATATGGGCGTGAACTTGGGCGCGCTGCCCACCAAAGGCCTAACGCTACCGCTGATGAGCTATGGCGGTTCGGCGATTTTGGTCAATTTGGTGGCGCTGGCTTTGGTGCTGCGCATTGATTATGAAAACCGCAAGCTGATGCAAGGGGTAGCCGCATGATGGCCGCGAACGCAGCACGCACGCCCTGCGCCTTGGTGATGGCCGGAGGCACGGGCGGGCACATCTTTCCTGGCTTGGCAATTGCGCAAGCCTTGCGCGACAAGGGCTGGCGCGTGCATTGGCTGGGCGCACCAAATAGCATGGAGAGCCGCCTGGTGCCGCCGCGCGGTTTTGCATTGGAAACCATCGCATTTTCCGGCGTGCGAGGCAAAGGTATTAGCAGTCTCTTGTGGCTGCCACTGCGCCTGCTGCGCGCTTGCTGGCAAAGCCTGGCGGTACTGGGCCGGGTGCAGCCCGATGTGGTGCTGGGATTTGGCGGCTATATCAGCCTGCCTGGCGGTTTAATGAGCGCGCTTCAACGCATACCGCTGCTGGTACACGAGCAAAACTCGGTAGCCGGGGCTGCCAACAAAGTATTGGCCCGCGTGGCGCGCCGGGCATTTAGCGCCTTTCCCGCTGCGCTGAACGCAGCGCAGCATGTGGGCAACCCCTTACGCGCCGAGTTTTTGGTACAGGGCGCGCCGGATCAGCGTTTCGCCGGTCGCAGCGGACCTTTGCAGATTTTGGTGCTGGGCGGCAGCCTAGGCGCCAGCGCGCTCAACCGCATCGTGCCGCAAGCCTTGGCTCTCTTGCCCGCGGACCTGCGCCCCATCATCATTCACCAAAGCGGCGAGCAACATATCGATGCACTGCGCACCCACTACGCGCAAGCCGGTGTGCAGGCCAGGCTTGTGCCATTTATCGAAGACACTGCCAGCGCCATGGCGCTAGCCGACCTGGTGATTTGCCGCGCAGGCGCGAGCACCGTGACCGAAATTGCGGCAGTGGGCGCAGCGGCTTTGTTCATCCCCTTCCCTGCGGCGGTGGACGACCACCAGACGCATAACGCCCGCTTTCTGGTGGACCAGGGCGCAGCGTGCTTGATGCCGCAGCACAGCTTGACGCCCGAGGGCCTGGCCCACTGGCTACAGGCGTGTGAACGAAGCACTTTATTGCGCTACGCGCAAGCAGCTAAAGGCCTGCAAAACCTGGCAGCTACTGCGGCCATGGTGCAGGCTTGTGAGGAGATCGTGGCATGAAGCATGCGGTACGCCATATCCACTTCGTTGGCATCGGTGGCTCGGGTATGTCGGGCATTGCCGAAATCCTGCACAACCTGGGCTACCGCATCAGCGGCTCGGACCTGAGCGACAGCGCCACACTGCAACGTCTTGGCACTTTGGGTATCCGCACTTTTGTCGGCCACCATACCGAGCATGTAGCAGGTGCCGACGCAGTAGTGACCTCCACCGCCGTGCAAGCCACCAACCCCGAAGTGCTGCAAGCACGCGCCATGCGTATTCCAGTAGTGCCGCGCGCGTTAATGCTGGCCGAGCTGATGCGCCTCAAGCAAGGCATTGCGATTGCCGGTACGCACGGCAAAACCACCACCACCAGCCTGGTGGCCAGCGTGCTGGCCGAAGCTGGCCTGGACCCGACTTTTGTCATCGGCGGGCGGCTCAACAGTGCCGGCGCCAATGCGCGCCTGGGTCAGGGCGATTACATCGTAGTCGAGGCCGATGAGTCCGATGCCTCGTTCCTGAATCTGCTGCCCGTGATGGCCGTGGTGACGAATATTGACGCCGACCATATGGAAACCTATGGACATGACTTTGGCCGCTTGCAGCAAGCCTTTGTCGATTTTCTGCACCGCATGCCGTTTTATGGCACCGCCGTGCTGTGCACCGATGACGCCGCAGTGCGCGCCATCGTGGACCAGGTGACCTGCCCGGTCACCAGCTATGGCACCAATGCCCAAGCCCAGGTGCGCGCGCTCGATATCCGGGCGGCGCATGGGCTAATGCATTTCCGGGTGCAAAGGCGCAATGGCGTCACCTTGCCCGACCTGGACATTGTGCTCAACCTGCCTGGGCACCATAACGTGCTCAACGCCCTATCGGCCATTGCGATTGCGGTAGAGCTCAACATCCCCGACGCGGCGGTGCAAAAAGCCTTGCGCGAATTCAAGGGCGTGGCCAGGCGCTTTCAGCGCTACGGTGACCACGCCCTGCCCGGGGGCGGCAGCGTGACAGTGGTGGACGACTATGGCCACCATCCGGTGGAAATGGCGGCCACGCTGGAAGCGGCACGCGGCGCCTTCCCCGGTCGGCGTTTGGTGCTGGCCTTTCAGCCACACCGCTTTACCCGTACCCGCGATTGCTTTGAAGACTTCGTCAAAGTCATGGGCTTGGCCGATGTGGTGCTATTGGCCGAGGTGTATTCGGCGGGCGAGGCGGCTATCGTGGCCGCAGACAGCCGTGCCCTGGCCCGCGCCATGCGGGTGCGTGGCAATACCGACCCGGTGTTTGTCGATGCCATCGGCGAGATGGCCGCTACCGCTGTACGCAATGCCCGGGATGGCGATGTGCTGCTGTGCATGGGCGCGGGCTCCATCAGCGCAGTACCCGGACAGATCGTGGCGCTCTTGCGCCAAAGCGCCACGCAGGAGGTCAGCCTATGAGCACGGCCACCCTCTTGCAGGCAAGCGCCATGGGCAAAGTCGCGGTATTGATGGGCGGCAGCTCGGCAGAGCGGGAGGTTTCTTTGCTTTCGGGCCAGGGCGTGCTTGCGGCGCTGCAGTCACGCGGTATCGATGCCCACGCCTTTGACCCGCAGTTGCGCTCCTTGTGGGAACTGAAAGACCAAGGCTTTAGCCGTTGCTTTATCGCCCTGCATGGCCGCCATGGCGAAGACGGCACGGTGCAAGGCGCGCTGGAGTTGATGGGCATTCCCTATACCGGCTCGGGCGTGATGGCTTCGAGCATCGCGGTGGACAAAGTGATGACCAAGCGCATTTGGCTGGCCCAGGGCTTAGCCACGCCGGCCTACCGGGTACTCGGGCCACAAGGCCAGAGCGATGCGCAGCAACTCCTTGACCTGGCCAGCGCCCTGGGTCTGCCCTTTATCGTCAAGCCACCGCACGAGGGTTCATCGATAGGCGTGAGCAAGGTACAGGATGCGGCGCAAACGCAAGATGCAGTGCGGCTGGCCGCGCGCTATGACCGGGATGTGCTGTGCGAGGAATTTATCTTCGGTCAGGAGCTCACTTGTGCGGTCATAGGCAGCGGCGCCGACGCGAGGGCCTTGCCTATTGTGCGCATCGAGGCGCCCCAGGGCGCCTACGACTACCAGAACAAATACTTCACCGACGTGGTGCACTACCACTGCCCCAGCGGCTTGCCAGCATTGCAGGAGCAAAGTATCCAGGCGATGGTGCTCGCGGCTTATCGGACGCTGGGTTGCCGGGGCTGGGGACGCGCTGATTTGATGCTGCGCGCCCATGACGGCCAGGCCTTTTTGCTGGAAATGAACACCTCCCCCGGCATGACCAGCCATTCGCTGGTGCCTATGTCCGCCCGCGCTGCCGGTATTTCGTATGAAGACCTGTGCCTGCAATTACTGGCTAGCGCGGCGCTAGATGCGGACAGCACCAAGGGGCAGGCCGCATGAAGCGCAGCGAAGCCCCGGCCCTGGATGTTCGCCTGATGAACACAGCGGCTATCGTTTTATTTGCGGTGTTTGTGCTGGCCTGCGCGCTGGCGCTGACACGCTGGGTCGCCACGCACCAGGTGTTTGCATTTCAAGGTATCACCGTCATTGGCGATGTCAGCCATTGCAATGCCGCCACCGTGCGCGCGCATGTAGTTTCACGCGTAAAGGGCACTTTTTTCAGCATGGATTTGGGCAGCACCCGCGATGCCTTTGAAGCCATTCCCTGGGTGCGCAAAGCGGTGGTGCACCGCGACTTTCCGAACCACTTACGCGTTAAGTTGCAGGAGCACCAGGTAGTCGCTTATTGGGGAGATGAAAGTGAACAGCGCTTGCTCAACAGCTACGGCGAAGTGTTTGATGCCAATACCGGCGAAGTGGAGCAATATGGACTGCCGCGCCTCAATGGCCCGAAAAACCAGAGCGCGCTGGTACTAGCCGCCTACCGCTTGATAGAACCGCAGTTCTCCGCGTTCAACCTGACGATCGAAAGCTTGGACTTAAGCGTGCAGGGCAGCTGGCGCATAGCCCTGGCCGGTGGCGCCCTCATCGAAGCCGGACGCGGAGACAGCCAAGAGCTGGCCAAGCGCACCCAGGCGTTTTTGCAAACCCTCTCGCGCGTAGTGGCCCGCTACAGCCGGCCCCTGGGCGCCTTGGAATCGGCCGACTTGCGGCATGAAAACGGTTATGCCATCCGCTTGCGTGGCGTCAACACGATAGCGACGGCACCTCCCCCCACTCCATGATGAATAACACAACAGGTAACTAGCTATGGCCCGCGAATACAAAGACTTAGTCGTTGGACTGGACATCGGAACCGCCAAAGTGATGGCGGTAGTGGCAGAGGTGCTGCCCGATGGCAGCCTGCGTCTGGCAGGATTTGGCTCGGCTCCCAGCAGCGGGCTCAAGCGCGGCGTGGTGGTCAACATCGACGCCACGGTACACAGCATCCAGCAGGCGCTCAAAGAAGCGGAGTTGATGGCCGATTGCAAAATCACCCGCGTCTATACCGGCATCACCGGCAGCCATATCCGTGGCCTCAATTCCAGTGGCATGGTGGCGATCAAAGACCGCGAAGTGAGCCAGGCCGACGTCACGCGTGTGGTGGAAACCGCCAAGGCCATCCACATCTCCAGCGACCAGCGCTTACTGCTGGTCGAGCCGCAGGAATTTGTGATCGACGGCCAGGATGTGAAAGAACCCATTGGCATGAGCGGCATGCGCCTGGAAGCCAAAGTCCATATCGTCACCGGCGCGCAAAGTGCGGCGGAAAACAT
>CAMBFN010000094.1 GCA_945865425.1 Comamonas sp. lk
AGCGGATAGCCTAAGGCGCTGGCTTTTTCCAGCGCCTGGGCCTCGGTGCGCGCAGTGGCATTGGGCGGCTGGCGCAGGTCCAGCGCATGCAGCAATTGTTGAAAACGCTCCCGGTCTTCTGCCGCGTCGATCATGTCCGGGGTGGTCCCAACAATCGGCACGCCATGGGCCTGGAGTCCGAGGGCCAGCTTCAAAGGCGTTTGACCACCGTATTGCACGATCACGCCCAGCGGTTTTTCCTTGTCCACAATCTCAAGCACGTCTTCCAAAGTCAGTGGCTCAAAATAGAGGCGGTCGCTAGTGTCGTAGTCGGTGGAAACTGTCTCGGGATTGCAGTTGACCATGATGGTTTCATAGCCATCCTCGCGCAAGGCCAGCGCCGCGTGGACACAGCAGTAGTCAAACTCAATACCTTGGCCGATGCGATTAGGCCCGCCACCTAGCACCATGATTTTTTTGCGATCGCTAGGCTGCGATTCACACTCTGCGCCCTGGGCTTCGTAGGTGGAATACATATAGGCCGTGTTCGTGCTGAACTCGGCGGCGCAGGTGTCCACCCGCTTATAGACCGGGCGCACGCCCAACTCGATACGGCGTTCGCGTACTTGCGCATCGCTGGTACGCAGTTGGCGCGCCAGGCGGCGGTCGGAAAAACCTTTTTGCTTAAGGGCGCGCAAGGTCGGCGCATCCAAGCTGTCCAGTACGGTGCCAGTTGCCGGTTGGGGCAGGCGTTCGAGCTCCAATTCGATCTGCACGATCTGCTCAATCTGCACCAAAAACCAGCGGTCTATACGGGTCAGGGCAAACACTTCCTCGACCGTCATGCCCTGGGCAAAGGCATCGCCCACATACCAGATGCGCTCGGGGCCGGGGGCGCCCAATTCGCGCTCCAGCACTTCACGATCCTGGGTTTTTTCGTTCATGCCATCCACGCCCACTTCCAGGCCGCGCAAAGCCTTTTGAAAGGACTCCTGGAAGGTGCGGCCCATAGCCATCACTTCACCCACGGATTTCATTTGGGTCGTCAGGCGACTGTCGGCTGCGGGAAATTTTTCAAACGCAAAACGCGGAATTTTGGTGACCACATAGTCAATGCTAGGCTCGAAACTGGCAGGTGTGGCGCCCCCGGTAATGTCGTTGCGTAATTCATCCAAGGTATAGCCCACGGCCAATTTGGCGGCCACTTTGGCAATCGGGAAACCCGTGGCCTTGGAGGCCAGCGCCGAGGAGCGCGAAACGCGGGGATTCATCTCAATAACCACCATGCGACCGTCGTCTGGATTGATGGCGAACTGCACGTTCGAGCCACCGGTATCTACCCCAATTTCGCGCAAAACAGCCAAGCTGGCGTTGCGCAGAATTTGGTATTCCTTGTCCGTCAAGGTTTGGGCCGGCGCCACGGTGATCGAGTCGCCAGTGTGCACGCCCATAGGGTCCAGATTTTCAATCGAGCACACGATGATGCAGTTGTCGGCCTTGTCCCGTACGACTTCCATTTCGTACTCTTTCCACCCGAGCAGGGACTCTTCGATAAGCAACTCTTTGGTCGGCGAGGCGTGCAGACCGCGCTTGCAAATGGTCTCGAACTCTTCGGCGTTATAGGCGATACCCCCGCCGGTTCCACCCAGCGTGAAACTGGGCCGGATGACCGTAGGAAAGCCCAAGGTTTTCTGAGCCGCCCAGGCCTCTTCCATGCTGTGCGCGATACCGGAGCGTGCCGAGCCCAGGCCGATTTTGGTCATTGCGTCTTTGAATTTCAGACGGTCTTCGGCTTTATCGATGGCCTCAGGCGTGGCGCCGATCAACTCCACCGCGTACTTTTCCAGCACACCCTGGCGCCATAAATCCAAAGCGCAATTGAGTGCAGTTTGTCCGCCCATGGTCGGCAATATCGCATCAGGGCGCTCTTTGGCGATAATTTTTTCTACCGTTTCCCAGGTAATTGGCTCGATGTAAGTGACATCGGCGGTGTCCGGGTCAGTCATGATGGTGGCCGGATTGCTGTTGATCAGGATGACTTTGTAGCCCTCTTCTCGCAAGGCCTTGCAGGCCTGTACGCCAGAGTAATCAAACTCGCAGGCCTGGCCGATGATGATGGGGCCTGCCCCAATGATCAGGATGCTATGAATGTCGCTACGTTTTGGCATAAATAAACTCTCTCAAATTCTTCTCTCAAGCCCGCGTCCGTCTTTTGCGCACGCAACTCTCTAGGCGCGCCTCAGGCCAAACTGGCACCGGCCAGCTTTACGCCAAACCACACAAACAAGGCCCCCACGGCGCTGGACAGACCGGCGGAAAAAACTGGTCGGCGACGGAACACTGCGGCCAGCCGCGCACCCGCAAAAATCAAACAGCTCAAATAGACGGCACTACAGGCCATCACGATGGCGCTCAATATCAGAAAGGGTAGCCAGGGCTCGGGATAGGCTGGGTCGATGAACTGCACGAAAAAGGACAACAAAAACAAAATCGCCTTGGGGTTGAGCAGGCTAATGAGCAAGGCCCGGCGAAAGGGGTGGGCCAGGTGGGCCGGCAATTGCGCTTCGCCCACGGGCTTATCGACTGGGTCCCGGGCAGTGGCCAGAGCACTACGCAACAGTTGGATGCCAACCCAGGCCAGGTAGGCTGCGCCCGCATATTTCACAACCAAGAACAGCTCGGGGTAGCTGCGCATCAGGCCGGCCGCGCCCAGGCCGACCAGCGTCAGCAATACGATATCGCCCAAAAATACCCCGAACGCGCCCCGGTAAGCAGGCCGCACACCACGCACCGTGGCAACGGACAAAATAAATAGTGAATTCGGACCAGGCAGCAAAATAATGCCGACCGCACCGACCACATAAGTCCACAAGTCGGTCACGCCGTAAAAGCTCACGCGCGCGCCTCCATCTCCCGGATGAAACGGTCAAACAAGTAGGCAATGTCCTGCGGCCCAGGCGATGCCTCGGGGTGCCCCTGGAAACAAAACGCCGGTTTGTCGGTGCGCTCCAGGCCTTGTAGGGTGTTGTCGAACAGGCTGATATGGGTGGCCCGCAAATTTGCGGGCAGAGAGTGCGGGTCCACGGCAAAGCCATGGTTCTGGCTGGTGATGCTGACGCGCCCGCTGGACAGCTCTTTGACCGGGTGGTTGGCGCCGTGGTGGCCGAACTTCATCTTAAAAGTTGTCGCACCAGAGGCCAGCGCCATGATCTGGTGGCCCAGGCAAATGCCAAACGTAGGCAGGCCCGCTTCAATCAGCTCGGCACAGGCCGCAATCGCGTAGTCGCAGGGCTGCGGGTCGCCCGGGCCGTTGCTCAGAAAAACACCGTCCGGCTGCAAGGCCCGCACCGCTTGGGCGGAAGTTTGCGCAGGCACTACCGTCAATTTGCAGCCGCGCGCTACCAGCATGCGCAAAATATTGCGCTTCACGCCGAAGTCGTAGGCAACGACATGGAAGCGAGGTACATCGGCTTGCGCATAGCCCGAGCCCAAAGCCCACTCGGCCTGCGACCAGGTGTAGGCTTCTTTGGCGCTCACCACTTTGGCCAGGTCTAAACCTGCCATCGAAGCTGCGCTGCGGGCCGATTGGACCGCTTGCGCCATCCGCTCTTCATCCGGCATTTGTCCGGTCTCTAGCGCAAGAATGCAGCCGTTTTGCGCGCCATGTTGGCGCAAATGGCGCGTCAGCGCACGGGTATCGATGTTGGCAATGGCCACGGTGCCATGGTCCCGCAAATAGGTTCTCAGGTCGCGCGTACTGCGAAAATTGGAAGCGAGCAGGGGCAGGTCTTTGATGACCAATCCGGCAGCGTGCACGCGGTCAGATTCCACATCCTCTTCGTTGGTGCCGTAGTTTCCGATATGCGGATAGGTCAGCGTCACGATTTGTTGACAATAGCTGGGGTCGGTCAGGATTTCCTGGTAACCGGTCATGGAGGTATTGAAAACCACCTCACCCAGGGTGGAACCGGCTGCGCCTATGGATTGGCCGGTGTATACCGTGCCATCAGCGAGCGCCAAAATAGCAGAAGGGGCATTTCCCTTGAGAGACAAAAGCACGGGCTTCTCCGAGTCGTTTACGGGTGCGCCCAAGCGCCCAGAGAAGACCTCTGGCAGCTGTTATTGGTAGGGGATGGTGCTTTGGAAGCGCTTGGGAGACGCCGGGTTCCGAAAAAGCCCACCATTGTAACCGAGGGCTTTTTTGCGGCCTAAAGGCGCCGGGACCCAGGGTTTGGGCCAGCGCTTGCCCCTGCGCAGCTGGCATGCAGGCAAATGGCTGCGGCGGCAGCGACATTGAGCGACTCCTCGCCACCGGGCTGATCTATGCGCACTTGCAGCGCGGCACGCGCCAGCAGGGTCGGCGACACACCCTGCCCTTCATGCCCAAGCACCCAGGCGCAGGGAAATGGCAAGCGCGCAGCCTGTATCAGCTCACCCGCATGCGAACTGGTGACTAGCAGGGGAACCCGCAAGCTTTCGAGCGCATCGACCTCCATGGCTTCCAACAAGGTCAGGCCAAAATGCGCGCCCATACCCGCGCGCAACACCTTGGGCGACCAGAGCGCGGCCGTCTCGCGCAGCGCGATCACCTGTGTGAAGCCAAAGGCGGCGGCGGTGCGCAAAATGGATCCGACGTTACCGGCGTCCTGCACCCGGTCCAGCACCACGGTGGGCGCCACCGCATCCAGCGCACTCGGAGCAGCTAAGTCTAGGACAAAGCCCACGGCGCCAGGCGATTCGAGTGAGCTGACCGTTTTGAACAAGGCATCGGGCAAAACCAAGGTGATTGGCGCATGGCCGGACCAGGGCGACTGGCCATCGGCCCATAGGCTTTGGGCAATGACGGTCATGGCGGGCCGCACCCTGCGCAACAAAGCGGCACTGCACAAATGTTCGCCCTCCACCCAGACTTGCCTGGATTTACGGTAGCCGGTGTTGTCGACCGCGAGTTTGCGCAAGGCGCGTAACTGCGGGTTATCGCGCGAGCTGATAAATTGTGGTGTAGTCACACCAACAAGGTGGCCACCGGGCCAAAGGATTTGCGGTGCTCTGGGCAGGGCCCGTGGGCGCGCAGCGCCGCCAGGTGCGCCGCCGTGGGGTAGCCTTTGTGTGCGTCAAAACCGTATTGCGGAAATTCCTGGTGGTACTGGGCGCACCAGCGATCGCGGCTGACCTTGGCCAGAATCGAGGCCGCCGATATCGCCGCCACTTTGCTATCGCCTTTGACTATGGCTTCGGCGCGGATGTCCAAAACCGGAAGCCGGTTGCCATCCACCAACACCAATTTCGGCGGCAGGCGCAGGCCCTGCACCGCGCGGCGCATGGCCAGCAAGGTGGCTTGCAGGATGTTGAGCTGGTCAATTTCTTCCACCGAGGCCTGCGCCACGGAAAAGCACAATGCCTTGGCGCGTATTTCATCAAATAAAAAATCGCGCCGCTTGGGCGTGAGTGTTTTGGAGTCGGCAAGGTAAGCAATGGGGCGCTGTTCATCAAGGATCACGGCAGCAGCCATCACCGGTCCTGCCAAAGGCCCCCGACCCGCTTCGTCCACGCCGGCCACCAAGCCACCGGCCTCCCATTGCAGGGCGGTTTGAACGGGGCCGATGAGCTTAGGCATGGAGCATATTGTCTATGGCTTGGGCCGCCAAGGTACCGGTGTCGCGCCGAAGGCGCTCGTGTAAGGCATCAAAGCGGGTTTCCAGCCCTCGCAATACGGTCGGATCTGCGGCTTTGCAATCGAGCCAATACATGGTTGCTTCAGCCAGCGCCTGGGGCGTCGCCTGGTCTTGCAAAAACTCAGGGACCACAAATTCCCCGCTCAGAATATTGGGCAAGCCCACCCAAGGCTGCAGACGCTTGCGCCGCATCCAATGCCAGCTCATGGCGCCCATGCGGTAGGCAATCACCATGGGGCGCTTGAACAAAGCGGCCTCCAACGTGGCGGTGCCGCTGGCGATCAAAGTGGCATCGCAGGCGGCTAAGACCGTGTGCGATTGGCCAGACACGATCTGCACCCGCTCGGCCATGGCGCTGTCACGTGCTATCTGGCTAATCACAGCCTCGAGGCCGGGCACTGCGGGCAACAGGAATTTGAGATGCGGCCTGGCTTTGGCAATGCGTGCGGCCGCCTGGAAAAAAACTGGGGCCAGATAGCGGATCTCGGAGCCGCGGCTACCCGGCAGCAAGGCCAGCACGTCGTCCTCTGGCTTTAGGCCCAGCTGCTGGCGCGCGGCCGCACGATCCACTTGCATTGGAATCACTTGCGCCAGCGGGTGGCCCACATAGGTGGCGGCTATGCCATGCTGCGCCAGCAAGGCCGGCTCAAAGGGAAACAGGCACAGCACATGGTCCACACTGCGCCGCATAGTGAGCAAGCGTTCGGCGCGCCAGGCCCAAACCGAAGGGCAGACAAAGTGCACCGTTTTAACGCCACGCACGCGCAATTGCGCTTCTAAATCAAGATTGAAATCAGGCGCGTCCACGCCGATGAAAAGCGACGGAGGGTTTTCGACTAAGCGCGCGAATAATTGTTTGCGGATACCGACAATCTCGCGGTAGCGCAAGAGCACATCCCAGCCTAGCCCGTGCACCGCCAGTTTGTGGTGCGGCCACCAGGCCTCAAAGCCTTGCTCGGCCATACGCGGGCCGCCTACGCCAAATGCAGGTACGCCGGCCCAGCGCTGATGCACCGCCTGCAATAGCAAGGAGGCCAGCAAGTCGCCAGAGGCTTCGCCTGCCACCATGGCCAGGGAGCTCAGCGCGGCGCCGGGGCGGCTCACGGTCAGCGAACGATGCCGCGCTGGGCACTGGTCTGTTGCAGGAAGTCGTTCATCATGCGCACGTCTGGTTCGCATTGCACTTGCGTCTGGCTAATTGCTGCAATATGCGCCTGCGCCGCCTCCAGGCTCAGGTCCTGGCGGTACAAGGCTTTATGCATAGCTTTAACGCCCGCAATGCGCTCGGGCGAGAAACCGCGCCTGCGCAAGCCTTCATAATTCATGGAGCGCGCAGCCGCCGGCTGACCTTGGCACATGACAAAGGGCGGCAAATCGGCAAACAGCAGCGAACACATGGCCGTCATGCTGTGCGCACCGATACGAACAAACTGGTGCACGACCGTAAAGCCGCCCAATATCACCCAATCGCCCACCTGCACATGGCCGGCCAGTTGGGAGTTGTTGGCAAATATGGTGTGGTTGCCGACCTGGCAGTCGTGCGCCAGGTGCACATAGGCCATGATCCAGTTGTCGTCGCCCACGCGGGTGACACCCACATCGCCGGGCGAACCAATATTGAAGGTGCAAAACTCGCGGATGGTGTTGCGCTCGCCGATGACCAGCTCACAGGGCTCGCCGCCGTATTTTTTGTCCTGTGGGACAGCGCCCAACGAGTTGAACTGAAATATCCGGTTATCCCGCCCTATGGTGGTGTGGCCTTCGATGACGCAATGTGCGCCGACGGTCGTCCCCGCGCCAATGCGCACATGAGGGCCAATTACCGTATAGGGGCCAACGCTCACGTCCATATCAAGCTCAGCACCCGCATCAATCAGGGCGGTGGGATGAATGCCGCTCATATCAATCCTTGGGCGCGATGCTGCGCATGGCGCAGGTCAGCTCAGCCTCCACGGCCGTCTCTCCAGCCACGCTGGCGCGCGTTTTGAACTTGAAAATACCCGCTTTCATTCGCAGCAACTCCACCTCCAACACCAACTGATCGCCCGGCTCGACAGGGCGCTTAAAGCGCGCCGCGTCAATGCCGGCAAAGTAGTAGACCGATTGGTCGTTGGGCGAGGCATCCAGCGCGTCAAAGGCTAACAAGGCAGCGGCCTGGGCCAGCGCCTCGAGCATCAAGACGCCAGGCATGACCGGGCGGTGCGGAAAATGTCCCTCGAAAAAGGGCTCGTTGATGGTGACATTCTTCAGGGCCTTGATGGTCTTGCCTTTGTCGATTTCCAACACTCGGTCCACCATTAAAAAAGGGTAGCGGTGCGGCAGTTGTTTGAGAATCTGGTGGATATCCATCATTTTTTGGCGTCACTTTCGAGTTGTTTAATGCGCTCGCGCAAGCGGTGCAGTTGTTTGAGCGAGGCAGCATTACGCTCCCAACTGGCATTGTCATCGAGCGGGAATATG
>CAMBFN010000095.1 GCA_945865425.1 Comamonas sp. lk
TGCATCGAAATTTTGCAAGGCCGCCACCCGGTGGTGCAGGCGCGCTTGGCCGAACTGAGCAGCGGCAACTTCATCGCCAATGACACGCTGCTAGGCCCACGCCAGCGCATGCAAATCATCACCGGGCCGAACATGGGCGGTAAATCGACGTATATGCGCCAGGTAGCACTTATTGTGCTGTTGGCCTCCATGGGCTCGTATGTGCCAGCCAAGGCCTGCCGCTTGGGGCCGGTGGACGCCATCCACACCCGCATAGGCGCAGCCGACGACCTGGCCAATGCGCAATCCACCTTTATGCTGGAGATGGTCGAGGCCGCGCAAATTTTGCACAGTGCCACGGCGCAGTCCTTGGTGCTTATGGACGAAATCGGGCGGGGCACCTCGACGTTTGACGGCCTGGCCCTGGCCGGCGCGATTGCCGGTCAGTTGCACGACAAGACGCAGTCCTTCGCCCTGTTTGCCACGCATTATTTTGAGCTGACCGAGTTCCCCGCTGCGCATCGTGGTGCGGTCAATGTGCACGTCAGCGCAGCCGAATCCGGCCACGACATTGTGTTCCTGCATGCCATCGAAGCAGGCCCGGCCAGCCGCAGTTACGGCATCCAAGTCGCCCGCCTGGCAGGTATACCGGCGGCGGTGCTCAACCAAGCCCGCCACACCCTGGAGGCCCTGGAACAACAAGCCAGCACCGCCCAAGCCCAAGTCGATTTATTCGCACCCGCCCCCGCGCCCGCCGCCACCGCACCCAGCCCACTAGAAGCCTACGTCGCCTCCCTCAAGCCCGACACCATGAGCCCCCGCGAAGCCATGGACGCGATCTACCAACTCACCAGCTTAATTGGGGTCAGAACCTAATTCAGCCTGCTTCATTGGGGTCAGAACCCATTTATATTGAAAATCAATTCAAAAAGGTGCGCGATGTTCACTTACCTTTGCTTAGGCACCAATGATCTGGCCCGCTCGGTGCGCTTTTACGACCCTGTTATGGTCGCATTGGGGCACGAGCGCTGCCATACCCCGGGCGAGGACGATTGGGACGGCCTGGCCGGTTGGGGCAGTTACAGCGACAAGGGCGTTCACGAAATTGCGCTTTGGCTGGGCAAGCCATTCGACGGGCAAGCAGCCACTTTTGGCAATGGCGTGATGGTCGCCTTCAAAGCGGACTCCTGGGTGCAGGTCAATGCCTTCCACGCGGCAGCCCTGGCGCATGGCGGTAGCTGCGAGGGCGCGCCCGGCCTGCGCACCCACTACAACCCTGACTTTTACGCCGCCTATGTGCGCGACCCTGAAGGCAACAAACTCGCCGCAGTGTGCCGAGGCTTTATCTGACCGCAAAATTAATTGGGATCTGACCCCCATTAGAGGGAACGGGGGGATTCGAGTTCGCGCAGCAGGGCGTCGTAGCTGGCACTTAGCTGGGGGTCGATTTGCTGCAGGGATGCGGCGATGTTTTGGGCTTTTTCCGCTTGGGGTGTAGTGGACGCAGCGGGGGCATCTGGCGCGGCATCTGCAAGGTGAATTTCATGGGCTGGGTGTTGGTGTCTCGGCAGCTCGGCCGCAGGGGCCAGGGCGGGAATTTCAGCAGTGCCGAATCCACCCAAGCCTTCCATGCCGGTGCTCAGATCGCTGAACATAGCCGCAACCGGGGGCTGCGCCACCGCCGCCGAAGGCGCTGGCTTGCCGTCCGTTTGCAAAATGGCATAGGCCAATGCCGAGCCGGCAAACAGGGCGCCGCTGACACCAATCCACAAAGCCCACAGCGCGCTGGCGTCCACTGCCCGCATGTCGAGCATGCCCCCTACTTCAGTGCCAAACCAGGCCCAAGGCAAGTCGCTCAGCCAATGAAAACCTTCGAGCGATGCCGGATGCAGCGCCAGCGCGACCACCAGTAACACCAGGTTAACCACGGCAGCCCAAAAAGTAGCAATAAAAACCATGTTCCCTGCTCTCATTCAAACGTCTGCACAATCTTGTCGCGCAACAAGCCGGCCAAATGGGCGCGCGCCTGGGCAATCGCCAGGGCTTCGTTTTCAGCGTCGACGGAATCGCCGGCGATCTCTACCAAACTGTGGCGGATGCGCTGAATATGCGCTTCGGTTTCCTGCAAGGAAGTTTGCAATTGGCCGCGGCGTGCGGTGTGCTGGTCCAGCTCGCTGAGCAATTCAAACACCTGCTGCAGGTAAAAACGGTTTTTGCGGCTTTGCGCAATATCCGTGCGCGTCAAAAAGACTTGCATTTGCTGCGCCAGATTGTGGTGGCTGGCGGGCTTGGAAAGGGTGTTGACTGGGCTAGCAGCCATCAAAGGCTGGGGGGCGTCTGGCGCGTCTGACGCGTCCTCGAGGGGCATGCCTGCGTGCGCAGACTCAAACGCGACTTGGGCAGCTTCTGCACTATGCAAAGCGGGGCTGGCAGCTGGGCCATCAGACATGGTTTGGACTCCGAGGGCTAAGGGCTATTCGCGGGGGCGAGGGATGGCAATTCTAGAGGGTGCATGCAATTTAGCCGACTCTGACCTCTGCAAGTAAATCAGGGTGACGATCCAGTAGTTTGAATAATTTAACTAAGGCCAGTGGCGGCTTCGTCTTTCCGTTCTCATAGCGCGAGAAGGCATTGACGCCACCACCAAAGAGTTCTGCCGCCTGCCGTTGGTCAAGATCAAGCTTTTTGCGTACCTTGGCGATGTACGCAGGATCGACGTAGGCGGCGTTTATCTGGCGTTGAAACATGCCCACCATTTCGCTGTAACGGTCGCCTTGCGCACGGTCCAAAACAACTTCGCCGCATGCAAGACAAAACTCACCCGTGACTTCGGGGACGTTGGTGGTTTCACCCTTGTAGGTATAGGGTGTGTCGCGCGTGTCTTGGGTCAACTCTGCCGCGCCGCAACATGGACATTTCATAGTCATAGCTCCTTGAAGGAAACAATCAATAGATCATCAATAACGGTCAGTTTTAGGTAAACCTCAATACCGTCCACCGTCTTGCCACGGTACACATCCTGCCAAATGCGATGGTCGCCATGGGTCGTCATGCTCTTGTAAAAGTCATCGGAGTTGAGCGCCAAGACGATGGCACACATCCCGGCCAGGTCATTGATACCAAGATCACGCGCGCCGACGAAGGCGCTTGCTGTAGCCCTGACCCGACCGGCTTGAACCAAGGCTTTGACGGCTGACAACTTGCAATGAGGTGAGCCTTTTTCCACAGAAGAATTTTAACCTAATAAGTTAATTTGAAAAATAGGTTAAAGCTTCGGCCTTCGCAGCATGCTTTATCTGGCGCACAGCGCGGCGCAAGTGAACTGCCCCCCACGAGCCGTAATAGCGCATGATCAAAGAAAACAACTCGAAAAGCCACAGCGCTTTAGCGTAAGCGGTAAGCTCGCCACCATGCCCCACCCCACTAACGGAAACATCTCCTTCTGGTACGCCGACATCGGCGGCCTACCGGCTTACCGCGCTCCACTACCCGGCGACCGGGATGCGGATATCTGCATCGTGGGGGGTGGCTACACCGGTTTGTGGACGGCGTATTACCTCAAGCGCGCGCAGCCGGATTTGCGCGTCACTATTTTGGAAAAAGAGTTTTGCGGCTTTGGTGCTTCGGGGCGCAATGGCGGCTGGCTGTCCGGGGGCTTTGGTTGGTCGCGCGAAAAGTATCTTGCCAATTCCAGTCGCGCCGCCGTTATCGCCATGGAGACCGCTATGCACGGCACGGTGGACGAAGTGCTGGCCGTTGCAGAGCGCGAAAAGATTGATGCCGACATCGTGCGCGCCGACACGCTGCGCGTGGCCACCAACGCGGCGCAATGGGCGCGTGTGCAGGCCAGCTACCGCGAAGCCCGCGCATGGGATGTGCCCGAGGACCGTGTCAGCCTGATTGACGGGACCAAAACAAGCGCGCGCATCCGCGTAGACCAGGTGATGGGCGGCTTGGTGCACCACGGCACGGCCCGCGTGCAGCCAGCCAAGCTGGTGCGCGGGCTGGCCGATGTGGTGGAGCGCATGGGCGTGTCTATCTACGAGCAAAGCGCGGTCATCGGCTTGGGAAAAGGCCGGGTGCAAACCGCGCAGGGCGTGGTGCGTGCGCCCTTGATCGTGCGCGCCACCGAAGGTTTTACCGCCGGGCTGCCCGGCCTCAAACGCCAATGGATGCCAATGAACAGCGCGCTGGTCATGACCGAGCCGCTGCCCGCAGCACTATGGGATGAAATTGGCTGGAGCGGGCACGAGCTTTTGGGCGATGCGGCGCACACCTATGGCTATGCGCAGCGCACGCGAGAAGGCCGTATTGCCATGGGCGGGCGCGGTGTGCCCTACCGCTTTGGCTCAGCGACCGATGTGAATGGCGTCACGCAACAAGCCAGCATCGAGGGCTTGCAAGCCATGCTGCTGCGCTGGTTTCCGCAAACGCGCGGTGTAAAGCTGGAGCATGCATGGTGCGGTGTGCTGGGCGTGCCGCGTGACTGGTGCACCACCGTGGGCCTGGACCGCGCCAGCGGCATGGCCTGGGCTGGCGGTTATGTGGGTCTGGGTGTGTCCAGCTCCAACCTGGCCGGGCGCACCTTGGCCGATTTACTGCTGAACCAAGATACCGATTTAACCCGCCTGCCCTGGGTTAACCGCAGCGTGCGGCCCTGGGAGCCCGAGCCTTTTCGCTGGCTGGGCATTCACGGCATGTACCAGCTTTACCATTGGGCGGACAAGCGTGAATTTGCTGGCCTGTCCCGCACCTCGCGCATTGCGACAATGGCCAACAAAATCACAGGCCGCTAGCCTCGGCTGGGCGACACACATTCCCTCGGAGACTTTGCATGACGCACTTCCAAACATTCGCACACCTGTCCACCACCGACTTGGGCGCATCCCGTCCCAAGCCCACCACGCTCACGGGCAACCAGTTCGAGGCTTCGGTGGTACTTTTCAAATCGAATGACGGACTGATGGAGATCGGCGTATGGGAATGCACGCCCGGTCGCTTTACGGCGGTGCGCGACACCATGTCCGAGACCTGCCATATCGTGTCCGGCCACGTAACGCTGCACGGCCCCGAAGGCCGCGCGCAAGAGGTGCGCGCCGGGGAAGTGCTGGTGCTGCCCAAGGGTTGGCGTGGCGAGTGGGAACTGCACGCCACCACGCGCAAGTTGTATGTGATGCACCACGATGCCGCTTGAACACAGCGCAAGCGCCCCGCTGCAAGCTGAACCAAGTGCCAGCGCGCCGCTGCCGCGTGTCCTGTGGCCGCTGTTGTTCGGCAATTTTGTCATCGGCACCGGCGTGATGGTGGTGCCGGGCACACTCAATGACATCAGTAGCAATTTGCAAGTTTCGGTGCCGGTGGCGGGGCAGCTGATTACCGCAGCGGCGGTGGTGATGTGCCTAGGCGCGCCGCTGTGCGCGACGCTGGTGGCTGGTTGGGATAGGCGCCGCCTGCTCGCACTGGCCTTGCTGTGGTACGGCGTGTTTTTGCTGGCCAGCGCCTGTATGCCGGACTTTGGCTCGCTGATGGCTGTGCGCGTGTTGGCCGCGATTGCCCCGGCCATCTTCACGCCGCAGGCAGCCTCGTGTGTCAATTTATTGGTGACGCCCGAGCAACGTGGTCGCGCGATTACTTTTGTGTTTATGGGTTGGTCCGTGGCCTCGGTGGTGGGTATGCCCTTGGGGGCCTGGATCGGCGGCACGCTAGGTTGGCGCGTGGCCTTTGGGGCGATAGCGCTCCTTAGCCTAGTTAGCGCCGCCTGGGTGTGGCGCAGCATGCCCGATGGGGTGCGCCCGCCCGCGCTTTCACGCGCGGCTTGGGGCCAAACCTTGCGCTCGCCAGCGCTGATGCTCTGCGTGGCTGTCACCGTATTGTTTGCGGCGGGGCAGTTTATTTTGTTCTCGTACTTCGCGCCCTATTTCAAGCAGCAACTGCAGTTCAGCCCGATAGACCTCAGCCTCTTGTTTGCCTGGTTTGGCGCCTTTGGCTTTATCGGCAACGTGCTGATGTCGCGCAATATCGACCGCAGCGGCGCGCCGCGCGCGGTAATGTGGAGCGTGGGCGCCATGGCGCTGAGCCTGCTGCTATGGCCGCTAGCCACCAATGTGCTGCTGGCCGCCATCATCATCCTGCCCTGGGGTCTGGGCTGCTTTGCGTCCAATTCAGCGCAGCAGGCACGCCTGGCAGGCATTGCGCCCACACTCGCTTCCGCATCCATAGCGCTCAACAGCTCAGCCATGTACGCCGGCCAGGCTATGGGCGCGGCCAGCGGCGGCTGGCTAGTCGCCCAGGGCCGCATGCTGGACCTGCACTGGTTTGGCCTAGCCGCCCTGTTGGCCGCCATGGTGGTGAGCTGGTGGGCGAGCCGCCAAACGGTGGACCTGGCGCTAGCGCGGGGCTAGAAATCTGGCTGTTGCGCCTTGGACGCCATAGCACTTCGCCGCGCCCGCCAGCCACCCACCAACACCAACAAGCCGGGCACGAAAATCATGGCCCAGATGATTTTGTCCAGGTGCAGTTTGACCCAGGGAATATTGCCAAAGAAATAGCCCACGGTCACGATGCCGACGACCCACAGCACGCCGCCCAGCACGTCATAAAAAGTGAACTTAGCGCGCGTCATGTGCGCCACGCCGCCGACAAAGGGCGCGAAGGTGCGCGCAAAAGGCATGAAGCGCGCGGCCACCAAGGTGATACCGCCATAGCGCTCGTAAAACGCATGGGCTTGGTCGAACGCAGCTTTGTTAAAAAGCCGCGAGTCTTGCCACTGAAACACGCGTGCACCAAAGTAGCGCCCTATGGTGTAGTTGGTCTGGTTGCCCAGCACCGCCGCTGCCAGCAGCAAGGGCACCACGAGCTGGTACTCCATCAAGCCCACGCCACACATCGCACCCACCACAAACAGCAGCGAGTCACCCGGCAAAAAAGGCATGATGACCAGGCCAGTTTCCACAAAAATAATCAGAAACAGCAGCGCATAGACCCACGGGCCGTAATTGCTGACAAACATTTCCAGATAGCGGTCAACGTGTAATACAAAGTCGAGCAAGGTCGCGGCGAGTTCCATGCGGGCATTATCGCCGCCACCCCCCACCTACAATCCCCGCGTGAACGTCCCCAACCCCAGCCCCCGCAAGCCAATACGGCCCCTGCCCGATACTTTGATCAGCCAAATTGCGGCCGGCGAAGTGGTGGAGCGCCCGGCCTCGGTGGTGCGCGAGTTGGTGGATAACGCGCTGGACGCCGGCGCACGCCAAGTGACTGTGCGCTTGCTGGCGGGCGGGGTGCGCCTGATTGCGGTGGAAGACGACGGCATGGGCATAGTGCGCGCCGAATTGCCGCTGGCCTTTGAGCGCCACGCCACCAGCAAAATCGGCAATTTACAAGACCTCGAATCAGTGGCCACCATGGGCTTTCGGGGCGAGGCGCTGGCCGCCATCAACGCGATCGCCGACTGTGCCATCTTGTCGCGCGCGTCGGGCCAATCCGAGGCATTTTTACTGGACGGGCGCAGCGGCGAGTTGCGCCCAGTAGCCCGCGAAACGGGTACCACGGTGGAAGTGAAAGAGTTGTTTTACAGCACCCCGGCGCGGCGCAAGTTTCTCAAAACCGATGCCACCGAACTGGCCCATTGCATAGAAGCCGTGCGTCGACATGCCCTGGCGCGGCCCGACGTAGGGTTTGCTATTTGGCACGAAGGCAAGTTGGTGGAGCAGTGGCGCGCGCATAGCGATAAAACGCTTGGTTTGCAATCACCGGATGCGTCAGCAGACGAAGCAGATACCACAGAGTTATTGCGCGCCACCCAACGTGCCGCCCTGGACCGGCGTTTGGCCGATGTATTGGGCAGCGATTTTTTGGCGCAATCCATTGCGGTCGATTGGCGCAGCCCGCCCGGCCCGCAAGACCCTAGCGGCTTGGGCGCACGCAGCATGCGGGTGTGGGGCCGCGTCGGCATACCCGACGCCGCACGCGCCCGTGCCGACCAGCAGTTTTGTTATGTGAACGGCCGCTTTGTGCGGGACAAAGTGCTCACCCATGCCGCGCGCAGCGCCTACGAAGACGTGCT
>CAMBFN010000096.1 GCA_945865425.1 Comamonas sp. lk
CTCATGGCCGCCTGCGATCTGGTGGTCGCGACCGGCTCGCAAGCCAATGTGCGCGCAGCCTATGCCAGTGGCACACCAGCCTTTGGTGTGGGTGCCGGCAATGTGGCGGGCATCGTCGATGAGAGCGCGGACATGGCCCTGGCCGCCGAGCGCATCTTGCGCTCCAAGACCTTTGACAACGCCACCAGTTGTTCCTCCGAAAACAGCCTGGTCGTGCTCGATGCAGCCGCACCGGTTTTGCTGCAGGCATTGCAAGCCGGTGGCGCGGTACTGCTCGATGCTGGGCAAAAAGCCCGTTTGCAGTCCCTCATGTGGCCCGATGGCAAGCTCTCTAGCGCGGTGATCGGCCAAAGCGCGACGGTCGTGGCGCAGCGCGCTGGGCTGCTGGAAGTGGCCGCTTTGCAGCCGCGCGTACTGCTGGTGGAAGAAAGCGGTACCGGCGAGGACTACCCGTTTTCCGGCGAAAAACTCTGCCCGGTGTTAACGCTGTACCACGCGGCGGATTTCGAATCCGCCATGGCCACCGTGGAGCGTATTTACGCGTTCCAAGGCGCCGGGCATTCAGTGGGTTTGCACAGTGCGCGGCCCGAACGTGCGCTGGCCCTGGGCTTGCGCCTGCCGGTATCGCGCGTGATCGTGGACCAGGCGCATTGCATCGCCACCGGAGGCAGCTTTGACAACGGCTTGCCTTTTAGCCTGTCCATGGGCTGCGGTACTTGGGGCAAAAATAATTTTTCCGAAAACATGAACTACCGGCACTACCTCAACATCACGCGTATTTCGCGCCCAATACCTGAGCACGTACCTTCCGAGGAGCAACTGCTGGCGGATTACTTTGCCAAATACGGGCGCGCATGAGACACCTCGTATGGCCACGCACCGTGCGGGCGCTCTTGGAGGTGCAAACCACGACGCGGCCTGAGGCGTTGTACGCCCTGACAGTTGATGTCCGCGAGGGCGAAGGTCAGGCGCCAAACAGCATCCGCTTTGCTGCCCTGGCGCAGTATTGCTCCCAGGTAGCCACGCTTTTGCTAGGCCAGGGCTTGCAGCCGGGCGATACGGTTTCGGTGGTCATGCCCAATGGTTTGAACACCTTGTGTTTGTTACTCGGCGCTATGCATGGCGGGTGGTGTGTCAACCCAGTGAATCTGCTTTCCAGCCCCGAGCAAATGCGCTATGTGCTGGACCATAGCGATTGCAAGTTGGTGATTGCCAGCCCAGACTGGGCGCAGCGCGTGCAAGCGGTCTTGATCTGCTTGACGCGGCCCGTGGCCTTGGTGGTGTGCAGCCCGGATATGGATGCCGATGACAGCTTGCTCGGCGCTTTGTTGCCGACCCCCACCCCAGCGCCAAAGCCCGAGGCTATGGCTTTGCTGATGTACACCTCGGGCACCACCGGCGTGCCCAAAGGGGTGGTGCTTACGCAGTCCAATTTGGCGGCCAATGCCATGTCTATCAGTGCCGAACATCGGCTGGGCGCGCGTGATCGTGTGCTGGCGGTGCTGCCGCTCTACCATATCAATGCCTTTGCCGTCACCATGCTTGCCCCTTTGGCCCATGGCGGCAGCCTGGCTATGCCACCCAAGTTTTCGGCGGCGCGTTTTTGGCAGCAGGCAGTGCAAGCGCAATGCACTTGGATCAATGTCGTGCCGACCATGATTTCCTATTTGCTCGAAGGCGCTACGCCCGAGGGTGAAACCCTGGGGCAGATACGCTTTTGCCGCAGCGCTTCTGCGGCCTTGCCGCCGGCGCATTTGCAGGCCTTTGAACAGCGCTTTGGCATTGGCGTCATTGAGACTATGGGCTTGACGGAGACGGTGGCGCCTTCTTTTTCTAATCCCTATGACCCCCAACTGCGCAAGCTCGGCGCAGTGGGCAAAGCCTCGGGCTGCGAGGCTTGCGTGATCGACGCCGACTTAGGACCAGTGCCTGACGGCAGCACCGGTGAAATCGCCATCCGAGGCCCGCAGGTGATGCAGGGCTATTACAAAAACCCCGACGCCACCCGCGCCAGTTTTACCCCCGATGGCTGGCTGCGCACCGGCGATTTGGGGCACCGGGATACCGATGGTTTTTTCTTTGTCACCGGGCGTATCAAAGAACTGATCATTAAAGGCGGCGAGAACATCGCGCCGCGCGAAATTGACGAAGTATTGCTGCGCCACCCCAGCGTGCTGGACGCTGCGGCTACCGGTATGCCCGATGCCCATTACGGCCAAGAAATCTTGGTTTGTATCGTCTTGCGCGAAGGCTGCACTGCTGATGAAGCGGCCTTGCGCGCTTTTTGCACAGAACACTTGGGGCGCTACAAAACGCCCAAGGTATTTCATTTCGTGCAGGACTTGCCACGCGGCCCCTCGGGCAAAGTGCAGCGGCTCAAGCTGCTGGACTGGGTGGCTCAGGCGGCTTGAACTTTGAGTGCTTTGGCCGCGCCGCTGCGCACCGCGGCGGTCAACGATTGCAAAAGTGCAGACTCCAGTTTCCAGCAGTGCCAGTACAAAGCTACGGGCAGGCGGGTCTTGGGCGCCAGGTCGCGCAGCTCGCCGCTCCTAAGCAGCTCTTTCACTTGCAGCAGCGGCACTACCGTGGCGCCCCAGCCTTGCAGCGCAGCTCGCACCCGGCCATGCGCGCTGGGTAAAAAATTTTGCTGCAGACCGGGGTTTTTCAGGCCGCAGGCTTTGCGCACAAAGCGGGCTTGTAAATCGTCTTTGCGGTTAAAGGCTAGAAAGCGCATGGTGGCCAAAGCATGTGCGCTCAAGCCTTTGGGACAATGTTGGTCGGCATAGGCGGGGCTGGCTACCGCCACATATTCCATCACCCCTAGTTGCACTACTTGGCAGCCCCGTAGCGGTTTGGCCAGCGCCGTGACGCAGGCTTGTACCTGGCCTTCGCGCAACCACTCGTGGGTGAAATCCTGGTCATCGGTAATGATCTCCAGCGCCATGCCGTCTTGCACCAGTGCTTGCAAGGCCGGCAGCACCCAGGTGGCGATGCTGTCGGCGTTAATGGCAATGGCGATGCGCTCTTGCCCTTGCGTGCTTTGCGCTTCACGCGGCGCCAGCGCTTGCAGGTCACGGCCCAGGTCGGCGCGCAAGAGGCGCAGTTGCAGCGCGTGTTTAAGCAAATAGCGCCCGGCAGGCGTGGCCTTGAGTGGGCGCGTGCGTACGATCAGCACTGCACCGGCCTGCACTTCCAGGGTACGCAAGCGCTGCGACACCGCCGATTGCGTAATCGACAGGCGCTGTGCCGCGCGCTCAAAACTGCCTTCTTCCACGATAGCTGCCAGGCATTCCAAGGCGTGCGGGTCAAAAATCTGCATGGTCTTTAATTATTAGTTTCTCTAATGAATATAGCTTAATTTTCATAAAACTGTTAATTAAAAACCGCCTGCCGCACACTCGCCTCCACCTTAATTGCGCGGAGACAAGCCATGCTTATCGGACTACCCCAAGAGATCAAAAGCCATGAATACCGCGTCGGCCTGACGCCTTCCAGCGTACGCGATTTGTGCGCCAATGGCCATAGCGTGCTGGTGCAAACCGGTGCCGGCGCCGCGATCGGGTTAACCGATGCGCAGTACCAGGCAGCCGGTGCGCAGATAGCGCCTGATGCCGCCAGCGTTTTTGCGCAGGCCGACATGGTCGTCAAGGTTAAAGAGCCACAAGCGCAGGAATGCGCCATGCTGCGGGCCGGTCAAATTTTGTATACCTACCTGCATCTGGCGCCGGACCCGGCGCAAACGGCCGCATTGGTGAAATCAGGCGCGGTGTGCATTGCCTACGAGACGATTACCGGCGCCAACGGGGGCCTGCCGCTGTTAGCGCCTATGAGCGAAGTGGCCGGGCGCATGGCGGTGCAAGCCGGTGCGGCGCATCTGGAGAAGTCCAAAGGCGGCATGGGCGTCTTGCTCGGTGGCGTGCCCGGCGTACCGGCTGCGCATGTGGTGATTTTGGGCGCTGGCGTGGTGGGGACGCATGCGCTGCAAGTGGCGGTCGGCATGGGCGCCCGCGTTACCGTGATCGATCGCAATGTCGATCGTCTGCGCCAGCTTGACCTGGTGTTCGGTAACCGCATCCACACTTTGTACAGCAGTGTGCAAAACCTGGAAGATGCGGTGCTCGATGCAGAACTGGTCATCGGCGGCGTGCTCATTCCCGGTGCCTCGGCGCCCAAGCTGGTTACGCGCGCCATGGTCTCTTCCATGAAAAAAGGCGCGGTAGTCGTCGATGTGGCGATTGATCAGGGCGGCTGCTTTGAGACCTCGCACGCCACCACGCATGCCGAACCTACCTTTGTGGTCGATGGCGTGGTGCATTACTGCGTGGCCAATATGCCCGGCGCCGTGGCACGCACTTCTACGTTTGCGCTCAATAACGCCACCATAGGCCATGCGCTGGCTATTGCCAACAAGGGCTGGAAACAGGCCTTGCACGACGACCTACACCTGCGCCAGGGCCTGAACGTGGCGTTGGGCCAGGTCACTTATGAAGCCGTTGCCCAGACCCTGGGCTACGCCTATGCGCCAGCTGACGGCCTAGTGGCTTAAGCCTTGCGCTTATTCAAAAACGCGCTGAAGCTTTCCTGCGCCGCGTCGCGCGCTGCACCTTGGGCCATGCGTTCGCCGGATACGGCGTAGGCCTCTTGCTGCGGCAGGTCGATTTGCTGGTAATAGCCTTGTTTGCCCATGGCTTTGGATATGGCACAGCCTTGGCTGGCGCGGTTGATTAAATCCAGCGTGGCAGCGTCTAGTTGCGCGGCAGGTACCGCCCGGTTGATCAGGCCCCAGTCGGCGGCGGTGGCCGCATCGATGGCATCGCCCGTCAGCGCCATTTCCATAGCCCGTTTGCGCCCGATGTTGCGCGCCACCGCCACCAGCGGCGTATGGCAGAACAAACTGGCCTTGCCGCCGGGAATTGCAATGCTGGCGCTATCGGCCGCTAGCGCCAGGTCGCAAGTCGCCACCAGTTGGCAACCCGCTGCCGTGGCCAGGGCGTGCACTTTGGCGATCACCGGTTGCGGCAGCGCTTGCACCGTGTTCATCATGGTGGTGCACAAATCGAATAAGGCGCGCAAATGGTTCAGGTCCTGCCCCGCCATGTCGGCAAAACTGTGGCCTGCCGAAAACACCGGGCCATTGGCCGCCAAGATGAGGCCCCGCGCATCGCTGTCGCCCACCGCCCGCAGCGCATGGGTGATCTCGCGCATCATCTCGGCGGACAGGGCATTGCGCTTGTCGGGCCGGTTGAGCGTGATAGTGGCAATCGGTGTTTGCTGGTCGAGCAGGATGTAGGCGTAGGGCATAGGGTTCCGAGCAAAAAAGTAGGCCGGTGCGTACCGCCGCTTGCAATATAGCCGCACTAGGGCCGGATGTCACAGCCAAGTCATATATTTCAACTATCATTGAAGTATGGAATCAAATGATGTCGTCCGTGCACTGGCCGCTTTGGCGCAGTCCTCACGCCTGGGTATTTTTCGTGCGCTGGTGCAAGCCGGTCCCGCTGGTTTAACGCCGGGCGATCTCTCCGCGCAGCTGGAGGTGGCGGGCAACACCCTGTCCTTTCACCTCAAAGAGTTGATGCACGCGGACCTGGTGTCGCAGGAGCGCGCCGGGCGCAACCTGATTTACCGGGCCCGCTTTGACCGTATGCAGCAAGTGCTGTCCTACCTGAGCGACAACTGCTGCCAGGGCAACGCCTGTGAAGTGGATTCCGCCCGCGCAAGTGCGCTTTGTTCCACCCCCTAAAGGCTCGCAACTATGTCCGACACCAAAACTCTCAACGTGCTCTTCTTATGCACCCACAACTCCGCGCGCAGCATCCTGGCCGAGGCCTTACTGAACCACATGGGGCGGGGCCACTTTGCAGCCTTTTCGGCTGGTAGCAGCCCGCGTGCGCAGCAGCAACCCCATCCGCTGGCCCTAGAGACCTTGCGCAGTGCCGGCATTGCCACCGAGGGCTTGCATAGCAAAAGCTGGGATGTGTTTGCCGCCTCTGATGCGCCGCTGATGGACCTGGTGATTACCGTGTGCGACAACGCCGCCGGCGAAGTTTGCCCTTATTGGCCAGGTCAGCCGGCGACCGCACATTGGGGTTATGCCGACCCTTCCGCTGGCGACGGTAGCGACGATGAAAAACGCGCCGCATTCACCCAAACCTTGTACCAAATCCGTCGCCGCCTGGAGCTATTGGTCAATTTGCCTTTGGCCAGCCTGGGTATGTTGTCGATTCAAAAAGAGGCGCGCCGCCTGGCGCAGTCATGAAGCGCCACGCACATTACCTGGCCGAGTGCCTGGGCACCTGCGCGCTGCTGTGCGCCGTCATCGGCTCGGGCATCATGGCCGAAGGCCTGGCCGGAGGCAATGTGGCCGTGGCTTTGCTGGCCAACACCTTTGCCACCGTGTTTGCCTTGTGGGTGTTGATTGAAATTCTGGGCCCGCTCAGCGGCGCACATTTCAACCCGGCGGTTTCCCTGGTCATGGCATGGCGTAAAGAACTGCCGCGTGAGCGTTTGGCCGGTTACCTGCTGGCCCAGCTGCTGGGCGCCGCCTTGGGCGCCTGGCTGGCGCATGCCATGTTTGAGCTACCTATCCTTCAATGGTCGGCCAAGCTGCGCACCGGCCCGGCGCAATGGTTGGCTGAGGCGGTGGCGACAGGCGGTCTGCTGTTGGTGATCTTGCGTGCGCCAGCGGGCAAAACGCCGCCCCTTGTGGCTTGCTATATCGGTGCCGCTTACTGGTTTACCGCCAGCACTTCGTTTGCCAACCCGGCCGCTGTGTTCGGGCGCATGATGAGCGACAGCTTTGCCGGCATTGCACCGCAGGATGCGCCGGGCTTTGTGCTGGCGCAGTTGGTTGGTGCATTGGGTGGCGTGCTTTTGCATAAGCTGCTGGGCGAGGGCGAAGACACGCCTTGAGCGTTTGCTGAAGCGGCACTTTCGGCGAGCCTGGCTGGTGGGTGTTTGCTTTTCACAGCCTGCGCTTTGCGAGGTATATTGCGAGTTAACCCGTGCGTGGCGCACAGGCTTGGAACCCTACAGTTCTGTATGCTGCGGTCGCGCCGATTTGCGCCTACCATCCGCTTGCAAGCCGTTCTATAGCCCTCCAAAAATCCCATGTCTGCCCTCAAAAATACAGTTATCAAGCACGTGGTGCGCATCCTTACCCACCCGGCCACTCGCCAATGGCAGCGCGCGCGCACTAGCCTGGTGCGCCGTATGAAGGGCGCAGCGGCGCAAGTGCATTACTTCCATCAGGCCGATGACCCGTACAGCCATTTATGCGTGCAGTTGCTTGAGCGTCTGAGCGATGGCTATGACGTGGACCTGCTGGCCCATTTGGTCAGTCCGCCTGAAGACTCGGCAGCGCCGGACCGCGAACGTTTGGGGCAATGGTCCTTGCGGGATGCCGCCTTGCTAGCGCGGGCCAACGGCTTGGATGCACCCATATCGCAGCCGGATGCCGCGGCCGTGGCCGCTGCCGAGACAGCGCTAGCCACCAGCTTGCAGGCCGGCCGCTTTGTGGTGGATGCGGCGGCCATCAGCCAGCGCTTGTGGAGCGCGCATCCGCAGCCCGAGGGCCAAGTGCAGGGCCGGGCCCAGACCGATGCGCAGGCCGCCAAAGCAGCCGGCACCGCCTTGCGTAAGCAACTGGGCCATTACCTGGGCGCCACGTTTTTTTATGGCGGCGAGTGGTACTGGGGCATAGACCGCTTGCATTACTTGGAGCAGCGCCTGCGCGACGAGGGCCTGTGCCGGGAACCCGCCAGAACGCTGCTGGTGCCCGTGCGCGACATTGCCTTAAACGGCGCACCTGCGGTGCACACCGCAAGCAAGCCCAAGGCGCAGCTGCATTACTTTTGCTCTTTCCGCAGCC
The DNA here is from genome assembly GCA_945865425.1 of Comamonas sp. lk. Classification (GTDB taxonomy): domain Bacteria; phylum Pseudomonadota; class Gammaproteobacteria; order Burkholderiales; family Burkholderiaceae_C; genus Allorhodoferax. Next base: position 7,871 of record CAMBFN010000096.1, read on the forward strand.
CTTACACCTATATCGCCTTGCCGCGCGTGCGCCAGTTGGCCGAGCATTACGGCGCGCAGCTGCAAATCCGTTTTGTACTGCCCATGGTGATGCGTGGCCTGGCCGTGCCGCGTGAAAAAGGCATGTACATCGTGGCTGATGTGGCGCGCGAAGCGCAGCGCGTGGGCATGCCCTA
>CAMBFN010000097.1 GCA_945865425.1 Comamonas sp. lk
GATATTGATCAACTGGCTGCGGTCATCAATGTGGACATCACCCCCGACCCGCAAGTGCATGTGCACCGCGTAGGCCGCACCGGGCGTGCCGGCGCTGCGGGCCTGGCGCTGAGTGTGGCAACGCTCAACGACATGGGCCGCGTCGGCGCCATCGAGGTCTATCAAAAAATGTCCAGCACCTGGTACGGCCTGGACACCCTGACGCCGGCTAGCAATCAGCCCTTGCTGGCGCCGATGGTGACGCTGCAAATTCTGGGTGGCCGCAAAGAAAAGATCCGCGCTGGCGACGTGCTGGGCGCGCTTACCCATGCGGAGGGCGGCCCAGCCTATACGCGGGAGCACATCGGCAAAATCCAGGTCACTGAGTTTTGTACTTTTGTAGCCGTGGCCCGCGACATCGCCCAGGCCGCCTGTGCCAAGCTGAACGCCGGACGTATCAAGGGCAAGAGCGTAAAGGTGCGGCTTGTCTAATCGCGGCTAGGATTGTTAGGTTTGCAAAGACTACCGATTGAGAGACAAACCCAATGCCCCAAACCACCCCCGCAGTCCCGCCGCTGTACCGCGAATTTACCCAGCAAGCGCAGATCGATGCGCAGTACAACACCTCGCTGACGCTGCCAGACCCGGCCGCGCCCGGGCGGCATTTTGTGGAGCGGGCGCAGCACGCACGCGCCACCTTGCGCTGCACGCTGGACATTCCCTTTGGGCCGACGCTGCATGAAACCTTGGATATTTTTCCCGCCGAGCAAGCGAACGCGCCGGTGTTTGTGTTTATCCATGGCGGCTACTGGCGGGCTTTGACCAGCAAAGAATTTAGCGGCGTGGCGCTGGGCTTGCAGGCGCGCGGCATCACCACCGTGGTGGTGAATTACGCCCTGTGCCCGCATGTGACGATAGACGAAATAACCCGGCAGGTGCGCGCTGCGGTGGCCTGGACGGTGCGCCATATCGCTGAGTACGGTGGCGACCCAGAGCGCATTGCTGTGGGTGGGCATTCGGCCGGCGGCCACCTGACGGCCATGTGCCTGCAAACGGAGTGGGCACGGGACTACGGGCTGGCGCAGGACCCGATCAAGGCGGCGATCTGTATCAGCGGGATTTACGACATCACACCGCTGCGCTTTAGCTATTTGCAGCCCATGATTCAGCTGGACGATGGTGTCATCCGCCGCAATAGCCCGGCGTTTATGGCGCGGCCTTGCAAGACGCCTCTTTGGATTACCTGGGGTGGGGCGGAGACGGCTGAGTTTGATCGACAGGCGCGGCTGATGCAAAGCGCTTGGGTGGCGCAAGGCAATCGGGCCGAGCTGAACGCCATCGAGGGCGCTAACCATTTCACGGTGATCCACGGTTTTGAAAATGCGGACAGTGCTTTGTGCAACTGGCTGGTGCAGCAGTTGGGGGCGTGAGAGCGGATTTTGTCCCCCGCTTCCCCCCGCCCCTTCACCCCCTCGCGGGTGAAGGGGGGCTTGAACACCCAATTTGGATTTTGTAGACCGGATAGGGCTGTTGCTGCGAGAGCTTGCCGTGCGGATTTGGACGCTGAGATGGGTGAGCGGGGCAGTCGTAGTCAATGGATTGGGGCCTAGCTCGCCTTTCTTTTGCTTTTCGACCTGCAAGTGGTAATCTCGCTGCCATGCAAGCGACGCTCCCCACCTCACCCGACACACCCTACCGCGACCGCAAGCGCTACGCTTGGCTTTTGTCGCTGTTGGTCCCCACCACCGTGCTGGTGGGCCCAGGCTTGATGGTTTGGTCAGGCGATGCCCGCTTGCTCTGGGCGCCAGTCTTGTTTTTCTACGGCTTCATTCCCTTGATCGATTACTTCATGGGTGAAGACCTGAGTAACCCGCCCGAATCGGCGGTCGCGGCCCTGGAAGCAGACCGCTTTTACCGCTGGATTACCTACCTTTTAGCGCCGGTGCTATGGGCTGCGTTTATTTTCAGCGCCTGGTTTGTGGCCAATCAGGATTTGCCGCTGTACGGCTGGCTCGCCATGGTGATGATTTGCGGCGCGGTAGGCGGTTTTTGTATCAATCTTGGCCACGAATTGGGCCATAAAAACACCGCGCTAGAAAAAGCGCTGGCCAAAATCGTGCTGGCACCTTCGGCGTATGGGCATTTTTTTATCGAACACAACCGCGGCCACCACCGTGATGCGGCTACGCCCTTAGACCCAGCATCCTCCCGCATGGGCGAATCGATTTACCGTTTTGTGTTGCGCGAAATGCCAGGCGCCTGGGTACGCGCTTGGGAGCTGGAAAGCACACGCCTGCGCCAGGCTGGTCTGCCGGTATTTTCCTGGCACAACCATATCCTGCAACCGGCTTTGCTCACCGTGCTGCTATGGTCAGCTTTAATGGCCTGGCTGGGGCCACAAATTCTGCCATTTCTAATCCTGGCGGCTTTCTGGTCTAACTTTCAGTTGACCTCGGCTAACTATGTCGAGCATTACGGCCTGCTGCGCCAGCAAAGCAGCAATGGGCGTTACGAGACTTGCAAGCCCTACCATTCCTGGAACAGCAACCATATTTTTTCGAACTGGATTTTGTTTCAGCTGCAACGCCACTCGGACCACCATGCGCATCCGCTGCGGCGCTACCAGTCGCTGCGCCATTTCGAGGACTTGCCCACGTTGCCCAGCGGCTACTTTGGCATGTTTGTGGTGGCCTATATTCCACCCTTATGGTTTTGGATGATGGACAAACGCCTGCTCGATCGCGTGGGGCGCGATACGAGCAATATCAACCTAGACCCCTCTCGCCGCGCAACGCTGGTGCAACGCTACGGCCTAGTTGAAACGCAAGGCGCCAGCGCCTGAATTACATATTGCGCCGGTACTGGCCGCCCACTTCAAACAAGGCGTTGGTAATCTGACCGAGCGAGCAGACACGCACTGCGTCCATCAGCACCTCAAACACATTGCCGTTGTCAATCACCGCCTGCTGCAAACGCTTGAGCATGGCCGGTGATTCTTGGGCATGCGCGGCGTGGAAGGCCTGTAGGCGCATTAACTGGCTTTCTTTTTCTTCCGGAGTGCTGCGCGCCAACTCAAGGGTTTCTAGCACTTGCTCGCCATGCGGATTGCGAAAGGTGTTGACACCGATGATCGGAAGCTCGCCGGTGTGCTTGAGCATTTCGTAATGCATGGACTCGTCCTGGATCTTGCCGCGCTGGTAGCCGGTCTCCATCGCACCCAAGACGCCACCGCGCTCGGAGATTTTTTCAAACTCGGCCAGCACTGCTTCTTCCAGCAGTTCTGTCAATTCCTCGATGATGAAAGCGCCTTGGGATGGGTTTTCGTTTTTCGCCAGGCCCCACTCGCGGTTGATGATCAGCTGTATCGCCATCGCACGGCGCACACTGTCTTCGGTGGGGGTGGTGATGGCCTCGTCAAAAGCATTGGTGTGCAGGCTGTTGCAATTATCGTAAATCGCGATCAGCGCCTGTAGCGTGGTGCGAATGTCGTTGAACTGGATTTCCTGCGCATGCAAGCTGCGGCCACTGGTTTGGATATGGTATTTGAGCTTTTGGCTGCGCTCGTTGGCGCCATATTTTTCTTTCATTGCCACCGCCCAGATGCGGCGTGCTACGCGGCCCATGACGGTGTATTCCGGGTCCATGCCGTTGCTAAAGAAGAAGGACAGGTTGGGCGCAAAGTCATCGATATGCATGCCGCGCGCCAGGTAGGCTTCGACAAAAGTAAAGCCATTGGACAGTGTAAAGGCCAGTTGCGAAATTGGGTTGGCACCGGCCTCAGCAATGTGATAACCGCTGATAGACACACTATAGAAATTGCGCACCTTATGGTCTACAAAATACTGTGCCACATCGCCCATGACCTTGAGTGAAAACTCGGTGGAGAAGATACAAGTGTTTTGTCCCTGGTCTTCTTTCAGGATGTCAGCTTGCACCGTGCCGCGCACATTTTGCTTGACCCAGGCGCGGATGTCGGCGGCTTCTTGCGCATCCGGTTCGCGGCCTTTCTCGGCGCGGAACTTGTCTAGGTTTTGGTCAATGGCCGTGTTCATGAACATGGCCAAGATGCTGGGCGCAGGGCCATTGATGGTCATGGACACGCTGGTGCTGGGGCTGCACAAATCAAAGCCGCCATACAGCACTTTCATATCTTCCAAGGTGGCAATGCTGACGCCGGAGTTACCCACTTTTCCGTAAATATCGGGCCGCAAGTCCGGGTCGTTTCCATAGAGCGTGACCGAGTCAAACGCAGTGGACAGGCGCTTGGCCGGCATGCCCTGGCTGAGCAGCTTGAAACGCGTGTTAGTACGGAAGGCATCGCCCTCGCCAGCGAACATGCGGGTAGGGTCTTCGCCCTCGCGCTTGAAGGTGAAAGTACCGGCGGTATAGGGGTAGTGGCCGGGCACGTTGTCCAGCATCAGCCATTGCAAGATTTCGCCATGGTCTTGGTATTTGGGCAGTGCCACTTTGGGAATCACCGTGCCGCTGAGCGAGGTAGTAGTCAGGGCGGTACGCATTTCTTTGTCGCGCACTTTGACGACTAGTTCGCTGCCCGCGTAGTCCTGCTGCATTTGCGGCCATTGCGCCAGCAATGTGCGGGCATCAGCGTGCTGCTGCACTTCACGTTCACCGGCCAGCGCCAGAGCGGCTTGGGCGGCGCGTGCTTTGACTGGGCGGTCCACTTGCAGCATGGCCGCAGCGGCGTGCAGTTGCTGGATTTCGCGAGCCAGCGCGGCCTGGGCGCGGGCGCGCTTTTTGTAGCCGCGTACGGTATCGCTAATTTCGGACAAATAGCGGGTGCGCGCTGGGGGCACCACCGGAGTTTGGTTGGAGCTAAAGCGCACGCTCACGCGGGGAAGCACTCCTTGCACCGGAGTTTGCAAGCCCAGGTCCTGTAAACGTACCAGCATGGCCTGGTAGAGCGCGGTCACGCCATCATCGTTAAAGCGCGCGGCCATGGTGCCAAAAACCGGCATCGCCTCGAAAGGCTGACCCCAGGCCTCGCGGTTGCGCTGAACTTGCTTGGACACATCGCGCAGCGCGTCGCCTGCGCCTTTGCGGTCGAACTTGTTGATGGCGACAAATTCGGCAAAGTCCAGCATGTCGATTTTTTCGAGCTGGCTGGCCGCACCAAACTCCGGCGTCATCACGTACAAGGGCACATCGACCAAGGGCACGATGGCCGCGTCGCCTTGGCCAATGCCCGAGGTCTCGACCACAATCAGGTCAAAGCCTGCGGCCTTGCAAGCGGCGATCGCGTCGGGCAGGGCCTGGCTGATTTCCGAGCCAAATTCACGCGTAGCCAGCGAGCGCATGAATACGCGCGGCGCGCTCTGGCCCGCGGCCCAGGGTGCAATCGCGTTCATGCGGATACGGTCGCCCAGCAGTGCACCGCCGCTCTTGCGGCGAGAGGGATCGATAGATATCACCGCAATGCGCAAGCTGTCGCCCAAATCCAGGCGAAAGCGACGAATCAGTTCATCGGTGAGCGAGGATTTACCGGCGCCACCGGTACCGGTGATGCCGATGGTGGGCACCTTGGCGGCGGCGGCCTGCGTGCGCAGGGCTTGCAGCAGATCGGGGGCCACTTTGCCGGCTTCGACAGCGGTCATCAACTGCGCCAACGCGCGCCAGGCGGCATCACTATGGCCTTGAATGGCTGCTAACTCTTTGGGGGCGAAGCTGCTCAGTTCGCGGTCGCAGCGCATCACCATTTCGCCGATCATGCCGGCCAGACCCATTTTTTGACCATCTTCGGGGCTGTAAATGCGGCTCACGCCATAGCTTTGCAGTTCGCGGATTTCGGCAGGAACAATCACGCCGCCGCCGCCGCCAAAGACCTGGATATGCGCGCCACCCCGGCTTTTGAGCAAATCCACCATGTACTTGAAATACTCCACATGCCCGCCCTGGTAGGAGCTGATGGCGATGCCTTGTACGTCTTCCTGCAATGCGGCGGTGACCACTTCTTCGACGCTGCGGTTGTGGCCCAGATGGATGACTTCGGTGCCCATGCCTTGCAGAATGCGGCGCATGATGTTGATCGCGGCGTCATGACCGTCAAACAGGCTGGCAGCAGTGACAAAACGCACTTTGTGCGTCGGCCGGTAATTGGCAAGTGCCTTGAATTCTGCGGATAAATCGGTCATGGTGAAACAGCCTTGGTGCGGGTGCGATAGGGTTGGCCGGTGGCGGCATTGACGTTTACGTAAACGTCAACTGTAAACCATTCCCGGCGCTTGGCGATAATGCGCCCAAACTTTCCATTGTTTATGACTTTTCTGGCGCTCGATATCGGCAATACCCGCCTCAAATGGGCCCAGTACCGCGCAGCGCATCCCGGCGCCGCCCTGCTGGCCCAAGGCGCTGAATTTTTAGAGAACATCGACAAGCTGGCCGACGGCGCTTGGAGCAGCCTACCAGCTCCACAGCATGTACTGGGCAGCGTGGTAGCCGGCGACGCCGTTAAACGCCGCGTGGAACTGCAAATGGAGCTGTGGGACGTTGCCCCGCAATGGGTGGTGGCCAGCGACAGCGAAGCCGGTGTTGTCAACGGCTACGACCATCCCACCCGCCTGGGCGCCGACCGCTGGGTCGCAATCATCGGCGCCTACCACCGCATGCGTGCCCAGGGGCCGGCCCGCCCGATGGTGGTGGTCATGGTGGGCACCGCAGTGACTGTTGAAGCGGTATCGGCCGACGGGCGGTTTTTAGGCGGCATGATTATTCCGGGCCACGGCATCATGCTGCGCGCATTGGAGTCCGGTACCGCTGGTTTGCATGTTCCCACCGGCGAGGTGCGCCCCTTCCCCACCAACACCAGCGACGCGCTGACCAGTGGCGGTACCTACGCCATTGCCGGCGCGGTCGAATGCATGGTGCAGCATGTGCGCAGCCACTGCGGCGGCGAACCCCTATGCATCATGACCGGCGGCGCCGGTTGGAAAATGGCCCCTTCCATGACCCGCCCCTTTGAGCTGGTGGACAACCTGATTTTTGACGGCCTGCTACACATGGCAGAGCGGCGCTTTGGGTCCCCCTAGACTTTGGGCGCCAACCAGGCCTGTGCCAGCCGCACCCAGTAAGTAGCGCCCAGCGGGAGCAAGGCGTCGTTGAAGTCGTAGCTGGGGTTGTGCAGCATGCAGGGGCCCATGCCGTGGCCGGATTCGCGATGGGCGCCGTCCCCGTTGGCGATAAAGGCATAGCAGCCGGGCTTGGCCATCAACATATAAGAAAAATCTTCCGCGCCCATGGTCGGCTCCTGCACTTGTACCCGGTGCTCGCCCACGATAGAGGCCATCACTTTACGCGCAAACAAGGCCTCCGCTTCGGAGTTGATGGTGGGCGGGTAATTGCGCGAAAACTCAAAGGTGCATTCGGCGCCGAAAGCGGCGGCGGTATGCTGGGCGATCGCGCGCATGCGTGCCTCAATTTTGTCCAGCACTTCCACGGTGAAGGTGCGCACGGTGCCCTCTAAAGTACAGCTGTCGGGGATGACGTTGGTGGCCTCACCGGCATTGATCATGGTGACGGAAATCACACCTGCTTCTATGGGTTTGATGTTGCGGCTGATGATGGTCTGAAAGGCCTGCACCATCTGGCAGGCTACCGGCACCGGATCGATGGTGTTGTGCGGGATGGCCGCATGGCCGCCCTTGCCACGCACCACGATTTTGAATTCATTGCTAGATGCCATCACCGGACCGGGGCTGACGGCAAACTCGCCCACATCCCCGCCCGGCCAATTGTGCAGGCCAAATACCGCTTCGACCGGGAATTTTTCAAACAAGCCGTCCGCAATCATCTCGCGCGCACCGCCGCCGCCTTCTTCGGCAGGTTGGAAGATGACATAGACGGTGCCGTCAAAGTCGCGGTGCTTGGCCAGGTGCTGGGCCGCAGCGAGCAGCATGGCGGTGTGGCCATC
>CAMBFN010000098.1 GCA_945865425.1 Comamonas sp. lk
GCTTCAAAATTGGTGAGCAGGTAGCCACCAAAATAGGCCGGGTCGTCCGAGTTGAGGGTGATGCACAGCCCGGCATGCAGCAGTGTGGCCAGGTTGTGCTCTTGCATAGTTTTGAACACACAGAGCTTCACGTTGGACAGCGGGCACACCGTCAGCGGCATGCGGCTGGCGGCCAGGCGTTGCACCAGCGCTGGATCCTCGCTGCAGCGCACGCCGTGGTCGATGCGCTCCACGTGCAAGACGTCGAGCGCACTTTCGATATAGGCCGGTGGCCCTTCCTCGCCGGCATGGGCCACGATGCGCAGGCCCAGCGCGCGGCACTTGGCAAAGACGCGGGCAAATTTTTCTGGCGGGTTGCCACGTTCGCCCGAGTCCAGGCCCACGCCTATAAAGTGCGCACGGTAAGGCAAGGCAGCCTCCAAAGTATCGAAGGCAGATGCTTCGGACAAGTGGCGCAAAAAGCACAGGATCAGGCTGGCGCTGATGCCCCATTGGGCGTTGGCGTCCGCGCAGGCCCGTGCCAGGCCTTGGATCACCGCGCCCATGCTTACCCCGCGTTCGGTATGGGTTTGCGGATCAAAAAACAACTCGGTGTGCACGATATGGTCGGCATGTGCCCGCGCAAAATAGGCCATAGCCATGCGGTAAAAGTCTTCTTCTTCTATCAGCACTGAGGCACCAGCGTAGTACAAATCTAAAAAGCTTTGCAAGTCGGTAAATGCATAGGCTGCGCGCAAAGCCTCTACGTTGGGGTAGCTGAGCGTGATGCCGTTTTTCTCGGCCAGAGCGAATATCAATTCTGGCTCTAAAGAGCCTTCGATATGGATGTGCAACTCGGCTTTGGGCATGCGCGCCAAAAGGTCGGGCAAGCGGTCGCGGGCGATGGTGGTGTAAGTCATGGTGGTGGTCTTTCGAAAATCGCTCAGGCCAGCGGCGGCAAACCCGCTTCCATGGCTTGCAGCTCTTGCAATGGCGGTATGGTGGCCAGCATCTGCGGGTCCAGCATATCCCAGACGATGCCGCAGCGCGGTTTGTGCGGGTTGGTCACTTCTATCGTGCGCGTGGGCGTAAAAATCGCGTCGGCTACGGTGTCAAAAATCTCGGGGTACAAAGTCTCTTGCAGCACCTGGCAGTCGTGCACCAGCGCCGCCGTGGGCGTTTGCGCATTGATCACGCCGATGCGGTAGAGCATGCCCCATTCAGCATCAAAAAAGCCATGGCCTTTGCCAAAGCGCACGCCATGCTCATTGATAGCGCCAGTGCCGGTAATCATGTAGTCCAGACGCGGTAGCTCGGCGCGAATTTGTGCCAGCGTCATGTGCCGCCCGTGGCGCTCCATTCCGTCGAGCGTGGCCGCATAGAGCAAGCGGTCTTTGGGTATGGTGGCCGGGTCCAGCAGCCAAAAGCCCCGGCGTATGGAATAGGTGGTCATCAAAATGCGCTTGCCATCGCACAGGGTGCGGTAGCGCAGTTCTTCTATGCAGTTGTCCGGCGTGATGAAGATGCATTCGGACTGTTGGTAATACCGGTGCGCCATCAAGCGATCAGTAGCCGCGCTGCTGCCGACAAAGTCGGTGATGAATTCGCCGAAATCAAAATGAAAACGACTGTCGGCAAAGGCCACTTCGCGCAGGGCGCTAAACACGCGCTCGCGCACCGTGTGTTTATGGTCGGTGTGTTCCATAGGTTTCTTTCATTCCATCAAAAAGGTTGACTGCGCACTCAGGCCGCAGGCGCCATCGCATAGCGTTGCAGCACGTAGCGCTCCAGTACCACGACCAGGCCGTTAAGCGCCACCGCAATGATGATGGCTACCACCGCGACGCTCCAGATCATTCCGAAATCGAGCACGCCGCGCGACACATTGAGTAAGTTGCCGATGCCGGTGCCAGTGGCCAGCCACTCGGCAATCATCACGCCCAAAAACGCACGCGGTGCCGCCAAGCGCGCAGCAGCGCATAAATACGGTAGCGCCCAAGGCAGCGCAATCAGACGCAACTGCCGCCAGCGCCCTGCGCCATAAACACGCACAAAATCGGTAGCGCTGCTTGGTACCAGTGCCAGCCCTTGGGCAATCGTGACAAAAGCCGGAAAAAACGTGACCGATATGGTGATTACCAGGATGCTGGCCGAGCCGCGCCCGAACACCAGCACTACCAAAGGCGTTAGCGCCACCAGCGGCATGGACTGGCTGACCAAGGCCACCGGCATCAGGCTGTGGCCCAGCGCTTTATAGACCGTGGTGCCCACCGCCAGCAGCAGCGCCACCGCCAGCCCGGCCAGCATGCCCAGCACGGTGTAGGGCAGGGTTTGCGACAGTGCGTCCAGCAACAGCTCGCGGTTTTCAGGCGCGTTGTCCACGGTAAACAAATGTTCCAGTACGCCCATGGGGTCGCGCAGCACGATGTCGGACACGCCCAGCAACGTAAACAGCGCAATTACCGCGTACCACAGCACAAACGGCATGGCCAGCGTGCCCAGGCGCATGGCCCAGCGCATGGTGGCGCTTTCGCTATCTAACCCCGCCTGAAAGCCTAGCGGAGTGCTGGCGCTTTGGGTGTTGCCGGCAAAGCGCGCCGCGATCAGGCCCGCGCAGCCGTAGGCGATGCCGCTGATGGCCGTAGCCGTCAGGCCAATGCCCCACAAGCGCGCTGGGTCGGCCCTGCCTAGCGAGCCGATTAAATACGTGCCCAATCCGGCATTGCCGCCACTGCCAAACTCGGCCAGCAGCGAACCCAGTACTGCAGCGGGCGCGGCCACGCGCAAACCGGCCAGCAAAGTTGGCAAGCCGCTGCGCAAGCGGATGCGGCGCAGCACCTGCGCGTCACTGCCGCCATAGACGCGCACCAGGTCCACCAAGCGCGCGTCCACTTGCGTCAGGCCCAACACCGTGGCGACCATGGTTGGGTAATACACCGACAGTGCCGCGAGCACCACGCGCGGTGTATCGCCTTGCAGTGCGATTACCAAAATTGGCACCAGCGCAATCGCCGGCATGGCAAATAAAGTAACGTTGACGCCGGCCATCAAACGTCCCGCCGGGCGCCACCAGGCAAACCACATACCCATCATTACTGCCACCGTATTGCCGATGACAAAACCAGCAAACGCAGTTTTGAGCGTGCCCCAAATATGCGGCGGGTAGTCGCCCCGGTCTTGCCACCATTGGCGCAGGATGCCGCTAGGCGCGGGCAAGGCGCCCTGGCCCACCCACTGCGCTTGACCAGCTACTTCCCAGAGCAGGAGCATCAGCAGCAAGCCGGGCAGCGCAGCGCGGTGGCGGGTCGGCGTATCCATGCCCGTTGCGCTAGGCCGTGCCGTACAAAATACCGGCCACTTGCTGCTCCAGCGCGCGAAACTCGGGGCTGTTAAACAAGTCCACTTTGCGCGGTCTGGCAAACGGCACTTCCACGATCTGCGCAATGCGCCCGGGCTGGCTTTGCATTACCGCCACGCGGTCGGCCAAAAACAAGGCCTCATCGATGCCATGCGTCACCAGCAGCGTGGTGGTGGGCCGCTCCAGCCAGATGCGTTGCAGCTCCAGGTTCATGCTGCGGCGCAGAATTTGGTCTAGCGCGCCAAACGGCTCGTCCAGCAAGAGCACTTCGGGCTGCGTTACCAGCGCCCGCGCAATCGCTACACGCTGGCGCATACCGCCGGACAACTGCGAAGGCAGCGCGCTCTCAAAACCCTGAAGGCCCACCAGTTTCACCAGGCTGCGAATGCGCGCTATGTCCACTGGTGCGCCGGTCACATCCAGCGGTAGGCGCACGTTGTCCACCACCGAGCGCCAGGGCAAAAGCGCTGCGTCCTGAAACGCAATGCCCAGCGCGCCGCGTTGCTGCAAAGCCAGCGGCGTTTCCTCGCCGATGCGCACCGTGCCGCCGTCGGGCTGCTCCAGCCCCGCCACCAGGCGCAGCAAGGTGGACTTGCCGCAGCCCGAAGGCCCGATCAGCGCGGTAAACGAACCATCCGGGCAGTGCAAAGAAACATTCTCCAGCGCCACTAAAGGGGCAGCGCCGGAGACGGCGAACACGCGCCCGACTTGGGCTATGCGCAGTTCGCTGCTACGCATCAGATTTCTTTGAGCAAGCTGGTGTCAAAGTGTGATTTATCGGCCTTCACATTGACTGCGTTGAGTGCTGCAATGCAGTTGGCAATCGCTTGGTCGCTCATGGCAAAAATGCCACCCGAATTCACCATCAAAGCTTTTTGCGCTTCGTTAAAGAACAATTCGTTTTCTATGCTGCGGCCGGTACCTTTGAACCAGGTGTCTTTGAACTTGGGTGGATAGGCTTTGGTGTCTTTGAAGTTCTCGTCCCAGCCCTTGCGGCTGGCGCGCATAAAGGCCACGATGTCTTTGCGGCGGGTCTTCAAAGTCTCTTGCGTCACCACCACCACATCGTTAAACAGCGGCAGCTTGAAGTCCGCCAGCAGGAAGCTGGTAGCGTCTTTACCCATGCTCTTGATGGTGAAAGGCACGTTGGTGGTGAAGTCCAGCGAACCGTCGATCTCGCCCTTGATTAGCGGCGTCGGATCGTAGGCGTAAGGCACGATCTTGACCTTGGCTTTGTCGATGCCGTTGAGCTTGAGCATGGCCTCTACCGTCAGGCGGTTGACCGGCGGCACGGCAATGGTTTTGCCGATCAGGTCTTGCGGCGTTTTCAATGGCTTGGAGGCCAGGCTGACGATGCCCACCGGGTTCTTTTGGTATTGCGCGCCGATGATGACCAGCGGCGCTTTTTGGTCGGTAATGGCTTTGATGGCGGTCTCTACTGTGGTCAGGCAAACATCGGCCTTTTTAGACAGCAGCGAAGCCTCAGGGATGACGTCTGGGCCGCCGGACAAATAGGTCAGGTCCAGGCCTTCGGCTTTGTAAAAACCTTTGTCCATGGCCACAAAGTAGCCCATGAATTCGGCATCGTTCACCCATGCCGCTTGCAGGGTGAGTTTGGCAGCGCTTTGGCTCCAGGCGCCCATAGGCGCGATAGACGCCAAAGCGGCGGAGGTGGCAAGAAACTGGCGGCGTGATGCTTTCATGGTGTCATCCTTTGAAGGTGGGAAGTTAAAAAACAAGGGGCGGGGAAATCGGTACAAAAAGCGTTTAGAAAACGGCATTTAGGCCAGGCCGATGATGCGTCGCAACTCGGCCAATGCGGGAATGGCGTGTACTTGTTCGGGTGTGATGTCTTTCCAGTTCAGGCCGCGCGGGCGCTGGGTTTCACGCGCCACTTGCACGCTGCGCGTGGGGGTGCATATCCAGTCCACCAGCACGTCGTCGGGGCTGGGGTAGAGCTTTTTGTCCAGCACCTGCACATCGTGCACCACCGTGACCAGCGGCGTCAGGTTATCCACCAAGCCCATGTCGCTAAAGATGCGCCACTCCAGATCAAAAAACCCATGGCCACGCCCAAAGCGCACGCCAGAGCTAGCTACCGCTGAGGCGCCCGTCGCGACAAAATCAAAAGCGCCCAGATCGGCCAGTGCGTTGAGCGAGAGCGGCTCGCCAAAATGCGCCAGCCCGTCAGGCCACGCACCATACAGTTCGTGGCCTTTGGGCACTGCGCCCGGGCGCAGCAAGTAAAAGCCGCTGGCCATGTTGTAGCTGGACACCACCAGGCTGACGCCGCGCGCCAGTAGCCGTTGGCGCAGCCCGGTCAGGCTGTTGTCTGGCGTGACAAATACATGGCGTGCCGCGTCAAAACCGGGAAGGGCCCATAGGCGGTCGATGGCGGAATCCGAGCCGGTGAAGTCGGGGATGAACTCGGAAAAGCGCATATGAAAACGCGAGTCCGGCAGCGCCACGGCGCGCAGGCCGTCCCACAGTTGTTCACGGGCAAAAGCGGAAGCGGCCAATCGGTTTCCTCGTGCGCTGGTATTGACAAATTCTGGGCTTGCTGCCCGGTCTGATCGCGGCGCAGCAGAGGGCTGCGAAGCTGGAACTACTGTTTCAGATAATCATAGTATCATGGAATAATTGTTTCAACCATCGCCTTTTGGCCCATGTCCCAGCGCTTGCATTTTCGGGTCACAGTGGCACTTTTCCCCGTTGGCGGGGGCCCTGTCCGTATTGCGATACTGCGCCCATGACCACCCGCCTGACGCTAGCTATCCAAGAGCACTTTGAGCAGCTCTCGCCCAGTGAGCGCAAATTGGCCAAGCTCTTATTGGATCGCGCCGACGACATGCTGACCTTCTCGGCCACCGAGCTGGCGGCCATGGCCGATGTGTCCAAGGCCACGGCTGCGCGCTTGTTTCGCAGCCTGGGCTATGCCGATTTCAATGAGGTGCGTCTGCAAGCGCGCGAAGAACGCAACCTGGCCCCGCCGTTTCAGGCGCAACGGCTGCCAGGTGCAGCGGCACCGGTGCGCAGCCATAGCATCAGCGCGCACCTGCAAACCGAGTCCGAAAGTCTGGCGCGTACCTTCGAGTCCCTGCGCAGCGACACCTTACTCGCCGCCGCCAGCTTGCTAGCCAAAGCACCCAAAGTTTGGCTATTGGGACTGGGCATGGACGAGGGACTGATGCGTTTTGTGCGCCCGCAACTGGCGCGCATCCGCCCTGAGGTCTACGCACTGGGCATGCAAAGCGGCGTCTGGGCTGAAGACCTGGCTATGGCAGGTCCGCGCGATGCGCTGCTGCTCATCATGACGCAGCCGCGCGACAGTGCCATGGACCGCCTCGCCGCCCACACCGGCACCACCCGCGTGCAAACCGTGGCGGTGGTCGATGTGCGCCACAGCGCCTGGGCGCAGCGCTTTGCCAGCGTGGTGCTGCCCTGCTACAGCAGCAGTACCGACCACGCCTTCTCCGCCATGGCGGCCACCAGCATGTTGCAACTGCTTGGCCACCACGTCGCTATGCGTTTGGGCAAACGCGCCCAGCAACGCCAGCAACTGGTAGACGATATTGCCCAGGAGTTGGGGGGCGATTAGACCGCGCTTCTAACTAGCGCGGGGTGCCCAAAAGGCGCTACTTCAGCGTTGGGTCTGCCAGTACTTTGCCCGGCTTAGGCAATCCAGTGGGGCCGATGTGGGAGACATGGACCGCTATTTTTTGCACCCCGGTTTTGTCCAACTCCATGCGCAAGGCCCAGCCTAGGTAGTTGATGGGCAGCGGAAAGCCGTCGAATACAAAATTGCCCAGGCTGTAAAAAATTGGCTTGCCTTTGTAGCGTTCGGTGTCCTGCAATTGATGCGGATGGCCGCCGATCACGGCGTCGGCGCCGGCGTCGATCATTAGGCGGGCTAGCTGGCGTTGGCGGTCGTTGGCGATGGGGTCTTCCCAGCCCCAATGCATGACCGGAATCACCACATCGGCTTTGTGTACGGTGCGCGCGGTGCGGATGTCGCGCAGCACTTGTGAATCCTCGCTCCAGGCCACGCCGGGCCGGTCGGTATCGGCTTCAAAACTGCGCGGTTGAAACTCGTCGTAACCAAGAATAGCCACGCGCACGCCTTTGCGCTCAATGATCCAGGGCGTGTGCGCCTCGGCCAGGTTCATGCCGCCGCCATAGACGCCGATCTTGTTGTGCTTGAGTAGGCCCAGCATTTGCGCAAAAGCCTCTTGGCCGAAATCGCCCGAATGGTTGTTGGCTAGGCCTACTGCGTCAAAGTGGCGCTTGATGTACTTCAAAGCGCGCGGATGCACGCGAAACACATTGGGCTTGTCGTCCTCCGGGCTGCCGGTCGTGGCGACTACGCATTCCAGATTGCCGATGCGAATGTCGGCCCCGGCAAACAAACTGGCAAAGCCAGCATAGGGGTCCTGCCCTTTGCGCATGGCGTCCATGGGCCCGTCGGCCAGCATCATGTCGCCTACTACCACCAAAGACAGTGGCCCTTGGGTATCGGGCCTGCGCGCGGCGGAGTCCTTGTGCGCCTTGGCTGGGTGGGGCGC
>CAMBFN010000099.1 GCA_945865425.1 Comamonas sp. lk
CGCAGCACCATATCGTGGTGCAACTGGCCAAAGTCGCTACCTTGGGCGAGCGCGTGGAAGATACTTTTTTGATTCACGGCGCGCCTTTGCAGCACAATAAAACCCAGATTGCCATCGAGACCGAGTTACTCGAAGCGCTGGCGTCCTGAGCCTGCACCGACGAGACGGCAAGCAGCTGCGGCTTGGCAAGGTTTATTTATTTCTCAAAAAGGCACCGCTATGCAAACCCCTTTTCCAGTTCTGTCCGGCGCGCTGACCCGGCGCCACCTGATGGCCGCAGGCGCCGCCAGCGCCTTCAGCTACAGCCTGCCGGTCCATGCGCAAAGCAAAACCGTATTGCGAATTTCATCGCCTGCGGTACCCGACGACTGGCACGCCAAGATGTGGGTAGTGTTCAAAGAGCACCTAGACAAAAGCGCACCAGGCGAGTTTGATGTGCAAATTAACCTGAACGCCAGCTTGTTCAAACAAGGTGCTGAACCCGCCGCGATGGCGCGCGGCAACTTGGAGTTGACGACGGTCTCAGCCGCCGACATTGCCAAAATAGTGCCCGAGTTTTCCATCTTCACCGCTGGCTATGTGGTGCGTGACCCAGGCCAGCAGCAAAAGATTTTTAACGGCCCTATCGGTGCCGAACTCTTCAAAACCGTATCCGAAAAAATGGATATCAGCGCTTTGTCAACGTGCTATTTGGGCACACGCCAGCTCAACCTGCGCGAAGTGCGCACGGTGCGTACGCCGTCTGACCTCAAAGGCATCAAGTTACGTATGCCCGGCTCCAAAGACTGGTTGTTTTTGGGCGAAGCCCTGGGCGCAACGGCTACGCCGCTGGCCTTTGGAGAGGTGTATTTGGGCCTCAAATCAGGAACGATTGACGCGCAGGACAACCCGCTTCCCACGGTCAAAGCCGCTAAGTTTTATGAAGTCACCAAACAAATCGTGCTGACCAGCCATTTGGTCGATGGGCTGTTTATCGCTATTTCTAACAAAGCCATGCAAGCACTTAGCCCGGGGCAGCGCAGCAAGGTGCAAGCGGCGGCGCAAGCGGCAGCGGCTTTCAACAATGAAAACCGTCTGAAAGAAGAATCGCAATTGGTGGAGTTTTTCAAGAAAGAGGGCTTGCAGGTCAGCACGCCCGACCTCGCTGCCTTTCACAAGACCGTGCAAGCGGCCTACCAGAGTGCCGATTACGGCAAGACCTGGCCGGCCGGTCTTTTGGAGCGCATCAATGCGGTGCGCTAAGGCCTTGACCGCGCGATGAAAGCCTGGCCGCTTAAAGCCGCTCAGGCGCTGGGCGGCTTCTTGTTTATCGCCCTGTTTGTGGTCTTCGTGGTGCAAATCACCGCGCGCTTTGCTTTTAACCAACCCCTGGCCTGGAGCGACGAAGCTGCGGTCATTTTGTATGTCTGGATCATTTTGTGGGCCGCAGCCACCATGGTGCCGCAGCGCGAGCATGTGGCTTTTGACTTGGTTTGGAACCTAGCCAATGCACGATGGCGCCGGATCTTGCAAATCCTTGGCAATGCATTGGTCGGTGGCCTGGCGCTGGCCGCGCTACCGGCCAGCTGGGACTATGGGCGCTTTATGGCGCGCGAGGGCACGCCGGTACTGGGCGTGCCGCTGATGGCTGTCTATCTGCCCTTTATCGTCTTGCTGCTGGCCATGGTAGTGCGCAGTCTGGTGCAGATTACGCAGGCGCTGCGCGGTCCAGTGGATGGCACCAGCGGCGATGGCAGTATGCACCCACCATGAGCCAGCCTTTGTCCTTGTTGGTGGCCGTGATGGTAGGCAGCATGCTGATGCGCATGCCCATAGGCTTTGGCATGTTGGCTGGCGGCATCGCTTACCTGCTGGCCAAGGGCCAAGACTTGGGGCTGGTCGCCGAGCAAGTGTGCAACGGCCTGTACAACAACTATGTGCTGCTCTCGGTGCCCATGTTTGTGTTTGCCGCCAACATCATGAATGCAGGCACGGTGAGCGAACGCATTTTCGATTTTTGCCGCATTCTGGTTGGTCGTATGCGCGGCGGCCTGGCGCAAGTGGATATCGTGGTGAGTGTTATTTTTTCCGGCATGAGTGGCAGCGCGATTGCCGACGCCGCCGGACCGGGCCTGGTCACCATCCGAGAAATGCTGAAAAAGCCCGAGTACACGCCCGGCTTTGCCGGTGCGGTGGTAGTGGCCAGCGCCACGCTTGGCCCCATTATTCCGCCCAGCATCCCGATGGTGATTTACGCCTTGGTCTCGGGCACCTCGGTCGGGGCTCTGTTTTTAGGCGGCGTGGTGCCCGGCGTATGCATGGCCTTGTTGATGATGCTGGTGGTCCACATCATCGCCACACGGCGCAATATGCCGCGCGAAGCGCCGGTACCCTTGCGCCAGTGGCCGCAAATTTTTTTTCGTGGCGCCCTGCCCCTGTCTATGCCGCTGGTGCTGCTGGGCGGTATTTACAGTGGCGCATTCACACCCACCGAAGCGGCAGCGGTTGCGGCCTTGCACGCGCTGGTGCTAGCGGCGCTGGTATTTCGCGCCCTAAGCTGGCAAAGCTTTTGGGCCGTGGTGCTGGAGTCCACCCGCAGCAGCGCAGTGATCACCCTGATACTGGCCGGCTCCTTTATCCTGAACTACGCCTTTACTGCAGAGGGCGTGCCCCAGGCGATGGCGCATGGGGTCGAAGGCATGCAACTGTCACGCCTGCAGTTTTTGCTTTTCGTCAACCTGTTGTTTTTGGTGCTGGGCTGTTTTTTAGACGTATCGGTGTTGTTGCTGGTGTTTGTGCCCATGCTGCTACCGGCGGTCAACTTGTTGGGCATCGACCTGGTGCACTTTGGCGTGCTGGTCGTGCTCAATATGATGATCGGCCTGATTCACCCGCCCTTTGGCATGCTGCTGTTTGTCATCAAAGCGCTCACTGGCATACCGATTAGCGCGATGATGAAAGAAGGCTGGCCGTTTTTACTGATGCTGCTGGCACTACTTTTGGCCATCACCGTCTTCCCGCAAATCGTGCTATGGCTGCCCCAGACCATGGGCTACGGCATGGGCTAGGCGCAAGCTTGTAGCCAACTTATTTTTTATTTAGAGCCGAGTGAACTTTGCGGGTGATGCGCCATACGCCCCACAGCACCAGTGGCACCGAAGCCCCCATGGCTACCTCCAGGTTGATGGGCACGCCCGCCGCAATCAGGGCTTTTACGGCGTAATGCAGCAGGCTCACCACGTAATAAGAAATAGCCGCGATCGACAAGCCTTCCACCGTAGTTTGCAAGCGCAGTTGCAACTCCTGCCCGCGGGTCAGTTTTTCGAGCAATTGCTGGTTTTGCAATTCAGTGGCAATGTCCACCCGGGTGCGCAGCAAGGCGCTGGTGCGAGATACCCGTTCGGACAAAGTCGCCAGACGCTGCGCCGTGGCCGCCACCGTGGCCATAGCCGGCGACAGGCGGCGCTGCATAAATTCGCCAATCGTCTGGGTGCCGGGCATGACTTTTTCGCGCAACTCGGCGATGCGCTGCACCACCAGAGTGTTGTAAGCCTGGGTCGCCGAAAAACGATAACTATGCACGGCTACATGGCGCTCCACTCGCGCAGCCAGCGCTACCAGTTGGTCCAGCAATTGCTGGTCGCTGGCGGTATTGCCTTCCAGCCGGGCGGTGATATCGGCCAGCGCGGTCTCAGCCCGTGCCAGTTGCGGCCCTAAGTCTTTGACAACGGGTAAGCCGCGCAGCGCCATCAGGCGGTAGGTTTCTAGCTCCAGCAAGCGCTGAGAAATCCGCCCGGCACGCGCCTGGCTGGTGCCCAGGGGCGCTACCACCAGCATGCGTTCAAAACCGTCGGCGCCGATTTTGAATTCGGTGTAAGCCGCCGAATGGCCATGGCCCAGTTGCGAACCCACGATGTCCGAACCACCCAGCCACTTTTGCGCCAGCTCCAAACACATGCCACCTTGTTCCAGATCCCCATGCACCATGGCCAGCTGCACCGCGGCCACCGTGGCGCCGGGGATGGCGCGCAGCCATTGCGCCGGCGCAGCCAGCGTCGCCATCACCTCGGCGGGCTGGCGTACGCTATCCGATGCAGCCAAAGCCTGGACGATGGAGTAGCGGGTGAACTCGGTATGGCGTTCCCACTTAAGGGAATAGCCGTCCATGTGCAGGCGCAAAAAATTGCCCTCCAGGCTATCTGCCGGCAGGGCCGCATGCCCTGGCAAGGCGCGCAAATGCGCGGCCTCCTGCTCACGACTGACATTGGTATTGAGCACCGCCACAAAAGTCACCAGCGCGGGCAGCTGCAAACTGGCCGGCGGGCGGGCGTGAACCTCATCATGCAGCTGGCGGCGCTGCGTATCGTCGGGCGGCAAAAAAAGGGGGGCGGGGGCCATGAAACTCCTTGGGGTCGGGTGGGCAAAGCAAAGGATACACAAACACAGAGGCAGTAAAAAATGGGGCCCGCAAGGTGCTCGCCTCGCCTGAGGCGCTTGGCATCATTCGTCGACACCTGGGGGGCGGCACATTTTCTTTGGCCCGCAACTTGCTAGACCGAAGCACAAGCGGCAACTTGTAGGCGCCGCTTGCAGGCATCCGCACGATGGCAGTGGCCAAAGTTGACCCTGGGCAGCGGATAAGTAAGGCGTGCAAACGCCCTATAGCCAACGCAGGAGTGCGCCATGGCACAAGGAATGGGAATCCAAAGCATGGGCTGGGAAATCCGCTCAGGCCCTTACGCAGACAACTCGGGCGAACGCAAGAAAAAGCGCGAACAGCGCCTGCGCCAATTGATCGCGTCCCTCCAATCGGGCTCCTTGGACGCCGCACGTCTGTCCTTTAGCGCTGTGGTCAGCCAGGACGAGGACATGGCGCACAACAGCCATATCAGCCACATCGGCGCCGCCCTGCAAAGCAGCAACCTGCCCGGCGCCTGGCGCTGTGCGCAGGACTTGCGCCCCGCCTACCCTTGGGCTTTTGTCGTCCCGCCCAAACACCTGAGCCATGCACCGCCGATTGCGAGCCAGCCCCAAGAGGCCAGAAGCTTTACCGACGGCCTGACCGGCCGCCTGTTTGACCTGATCGCCTGAGGCGCCTTCAGCGATTTTCAGGCTGGGCTTGGGAAGGCCTTCGATCTGCAGTCAGTCGCTGACCTGCACACCCTTCCAGAAGGCCACCCGGTCACGGATCGAGACCGCTTCGGGTTTGGGGTCTGGGTAGTACCACACACAGTCGGGGTTGAGTTCACCATCGACCATCAACGAATAGTAATGGGCCTGGCCCTTCCACGCGCAGCTGCTTCGGTGGTTGCTGAAGTGCACCAACTCGCGGTTCAAGGCGCTGGCAGGGAAATAATGGTTGCCCTCGACCATGACGATATCGTCGCTTTGGGCAATCACGGTGTTCTTCCAAATGGCTTTCATGGTGCTACTTTCCAAAAATGAGGCTAGTGGCGATCTGCATGCAAGGGCTTTGACGCCTTTGAACATGCGCGGACACTGGGCGCGATAGTATCCTGCCGCACTGCCTGCCACCCACCGCTCCATGCAAACCATTCCCCTGTTCCCCCTCTCCCACGGCCTGTTCCCAGATGGGCGCCTGGATTTGCAAATCTTTGAGGTCCGCTACCTGGACTTGGTACGCCGCTGCCACCGCGAGCAAATACCGTTTGGCGTGGCCTGGATAGAGCAAGGCCAGGAAGTGACCGTGCCCGGCCAGCAACCCACCTTGCACAGCTATGGCACCCTGGCCCATATCGACAGCCTGGAAACCGTGCAGGCCGCGCTGCTGCGCGTACGCTGCCATGGCGGCCAGCGCTTTGCCCTGCACCGCACCCACGCCGGCCCGCTGGGCGTGTGGCAAGGTGATGTGGAGTACCTGGCGCCCGATGCCGCCTTGGACATCCCGCCCGCATTGGAATACCTAGCCCAGCGCCTGGGCCGGGGCATCGCGATGGCGCAGCAAGACGGGCGCCTACCAGAGCTACCCCTGCTGCCCCCCTTTCGTCTGGACGAATGCGGCTGGGTCGCCAACCGTTGGGCCGAACTGCTGCCGCTTCCCACCGTTTACAAACAAGACCTGCTGCAAGAGAGCGACCCGCTGACGCGCTTGCGCGCGATTGACCGGAGCATGGACCGGGAAGATAAGGGCTGAAATAGTTTTTGCGCTGCTCCGGCCAATCATGCAAACAAGGGGTAGCGGATCAATGGGTCAGCGTTTGAGTTGATCTCGGATTTCACGCAGCAGCAAAACATCCTCAGGCGTACTTGCTGGTGCTAGCTCAGCCGGTGCGGCCTGCGCCCGTTTCATGCGGTTGATCTGCTTGACCATCAAGAAGATCACAAAGGCCAAGATCAGAAAATTGACTGCCACGGTAATGAAGTTGCCATAGGCAAAAACTGGTACCCCTGCTTTTTTCAGGGCATCGAGCGTAAGCGGCACTGTCTCAGGCACCTGGGCCAATGCAATGAAGTAGTTGGAAAAGTCAAAGCGACCAAACACCATAGAGACCAGTGGCATGATCAAGTCGACAACCATGGAATCTACAATTTTCCCAAATGCGGCACCGACAATCACCCCGATGGCTAAATCAACTACATTGCCTTTTAGCGCAAATTCTCTAAATTCTTTGAACATCGTTAATCCAATTAAATATAGTTAAAGTATTAAATATAACAAAAGAGAAATGTCAACCCAAAGATGACGACCAGCGCCTGGGTTGGGCAAGCAATACGGGCAATCCCCCATAGGCGCCCTCCCGGCTCTGGGTTATCTTCGGGGGATGACCCTCGCACTCTCGCTCCTTTTTATCCTTACCTACGCCGCTATTGTTTTTGAGCATCCGCTGGGCGTCAACAAATCGGCGGCTGCCCTGTTGGGCTCGGGCGCGCTCTGGGTGGTGTACGCCATGGCCGGGCCCGAGGCGGGCGCGGTCAATGCCGAGTTGGCTGAATCGCTCACCGGCACGGCGCAAATTGTTTTTTTCCTGATTGGCGCCATGACCATCGTCGAGGTAATCGACGCACACAACGGTTTTGAGGTGCTGACGCGGCGCATTTCCACCACCCGCCTGCCGGTGCTGATGTGGATGATCGGGATAGCTACCTTTTTTCTGAGCTCCATTTTGGACAATCTGACCACCGCTATCGTGATGGTTTCGCTCATGAAGCGCCTGCTCGATAAGCGGGAAGACCGGTTGATGTTTGCCGGCATTATCATCATCGCCGCCAATGCCGGCGGCGCCTGGTCGCCGATCGGCGATGTGACCACCACCATGCTCTGGATTGGCGGGCAGATCACCACCCTGGCGGTGATGAAAGGCGTGTTTCTGGCGTCCATCGTCAACTTGCTCGTTCCCTTGGTTGTGGCCGCTTGGTTGGCCAGTGGGCGCGTGGTGGAGTCGCCCAAGAATATGGCCTCGGACAAGGCCAGTACTACGGAATTTGAGCAAACCGTGATGTTGTTGCTAGGCTTGGGCGTGCTTGTAATGGTGCCGGTTTTCAAAGCGGTGACGCATTTACCCCCGTTTATGGGCGTACTTCTGGGCCTGGGCATGCTTTGGCTGGTGGGCGATCTAATGCACAAGCGCAAAGATGATGACGATAAGCAAGGCCTAACGCTGGTCAGCGCGCTAGGGCGCATCGACATGTCGGCCATTGTGTTTTTTATCGGTATTTTGCTGGCGGTGGCGGTGCTCGAGCACAGCCATATCTTGCCGGCCCTGGCCACCTGGCTGGACCATGCAGTGGGTCGCCTGGATGTGATCGTGCTGATCATCGGCCTGGTCAGCGCCGTGGTAGACAACGTGCCCCTGGTCGCCGCATCGATGGGCATGTACGACCTGGCGCAGTATCCGCCGGATAGTTTTTTATGGGAATTCATGGCCTATTGCGCAGG
>CAMBFN010000100.1 GCA_945865425.1 Comamonas sp. lk
TTTAATGAGATAGTCCTTTCCATTGCCGCCTGCTCCATGAAAAACCACGACCAGCGGTGCACCACCTGAGCGTGCTTGCAGTGGGACATGCAGGTGGTAGGTCCAAGTCTGGCCGTCTGCTTTGATCTCCAAGTCCTTAACGGTAGCGCTCCATGCAAAGCTACTACACACGACAAGGGCACAGCTTAAGAAAATAGGCTTGAAGATAACTTTCATTGTCCAATTATGCGAGCTCAATTTACTTCAGACAAGAAACAACGATCACCGAGCCACTATCTTTACTTCTAATTCACGTGTGGCCTATGAAGAAGCTGTCTGATCCGGATAGTGTTCTCGGCTCGCACCCAAGGAGACCCCGAGCAGGTTGTAGATTGTTCGAACGACTTGGAATCAGTTCGAAATAGTCTTGGCGGAGAGAGTGGGATTCGAACCCACGGTACCTTGCGGTACGCCTGATTTCGAGTCAGGTACATTCGACCACTCTGCCATCTCTCCGGGTCGCTGTCGTAGCGGATGTCGATTCTATCAGGGGCTCAGCGTCTCCAGGCCACCCATGTAGGTACGAAGCGCTTCGGGCACAGTGACTGAGCCGTCGGCGTTTTGGTAGTTTTCCAGCACCGCCACCAGCGTGCGGCCTACCGCCAGGCCCGAGCCGTTGAGCGTATGGACCAGTTCGTTCTTACCTTGCGCATTTTTAAAGCGCGCTTGCAAACGGCGTGACTGAAAGCCTTCGCAGTTAGAGCAACTGCTGATTTCGCGGTAGGTGTTTTGCGCCGGCAGCCATACCTCCAGGTCATAGGTCTTGGCCGCGCCAAAGCCCATGTCACCCGTACACAAGCTCATTACCCGGTAGGGCAGTCCCAGCTTTTGCAAAATAGCTTCGGCGTGCCCGGTCATCTCCTCCAACGCAGCGTAGCTGTGGTCCGGGTGCACGATCTGCACCATTTCTACTTTGTCAAACTGGTGCTGGCGGATCAGGCCGCGCGTGTCGCGCCCGTAGGAGCCGGCCTCGGAGCGAAAGCAGGCTGTGTGCGCCGTCAGCTTCATGGGCAGTTGGTTTTCGGCCAGCACGGTGTCGCGCACAAAATTGGTCAGCGTCACTTCGCTGGTGGGAATCAGGTACAGCGCAGCGTTGTCCGCCGTCTGCGCGTCCTGCCCGCCTTTTTTGGCGGCAAACAGGTCTTCTTCAAATTTGGGCAGTTGGCCGGTACCGCGCAGGGTTTCGGCGTTGACGATATAGGGCGTATAGCACTCGGTGTAGCCGTGTTCCTGGGTTTGCACGTCCAGCATGAATTGGGCGATAGCGCGATGCAGGCGGGCCACTGGGCCTTTCATCACCGTAAAGCGCGCGCCGCTGAGTTTGACGCCCATGTCAAAGTCTAGGCCCAAGGGTTCGCCGACATCCACATGGTCTTTGATGGTGAAGTCCATGGCCTTGGGCGTGCCCCAGCTGCGCACCACCACATTGGCATGCTCGTCTTTCCCAACGGGGACGCTCTGGTGGGGTAAATTGGGCACGTTGAGCAGCAGGTCCTGCATGTCGGCCTGAATGCCCTCCAGGCGCGCAGCCGAGGCGTCTAGCTCGGATTTAATGTCGGCAGTCTGCGCCATCACCACATCGACCTCGGCCTGCCCTGCAGCGCCCTTGGCCTTGAGCTGGCCGATCTGCTTACTCAGGCTGTTGCGCTTGGCTTGCAGCTCTTCGGTGCGGGTTTGGATGGTTTTGCGCTCGGCTTCCAGCACGGTAAATACGTCCACGGGCAAAAAAGCTTGCGGGCTTTTGCGGGTTTCAAGGCGGGCCAGCACCGAAGGCAGGTCTTTGCGAAGCAGGGTGATGTCGAGCATGGTGAAGTATTAAGGGTTCGGGCACAAGCCGAAAGCAAGGATTTTAGGCGGGCCGGGCTCTAGGCCCTGAGCCAACCCGCTTAAGGTGCCGATGCGCCGTGACCGTCCGAATCCGGCTTAAGTCCCTTGGGCAGCGGGAACTTGATGGTCTCGACCACCCCGTCCATACGCCGCACAGAAAGAGCGCCCAGCGAGCGCAGGCGCGAGATGACCGCCTGCACCAAAATCTCGGGGGCCGAGGCGCCGGCCGTTAGGCCCACGCGGCCCCGGCCTACAAACCAAGCCGGGTCCAGCTCATTGGCGTTGTCCACCATATAGCTGACGGTGCCCAGTTTTTGGGCCACTTCGCGCAAACGGTTGCTATTGGAACTGGTAGGGCTGCCCACCACAATCACGATGTCCACCTGCGGGCTCATGATTTTGATGGCGTCCTGGCGGTTTTGGGTGGCGTAGCAAATGTCCTGCTGCTTGGGCTCGCGCACTTGCGGAAAGCGCGCTTTGACGGCTGCTGCAATATCCGCCGCGTCGTCCATGCTCAGCGTGGTTTGCGTGACGAGCGCCAGCTTGGCCGACTGCCCCGGTTGCACAAGGGCCACATCGGCCACGTCTTCCACCAGGTGGATGCCACTTTCCAGCTGGCCCATGGTGCCCTCCACTTCCGGGTGCCCTTTGTGGCCAATCATGATGAACTCGTAGCCCTCTTTGTGTAGCTTGGCCACTTCCACATGCACCTTGGTCACCAAGGGGCAGGTGGCGTCAAATACCTTAAAGCCCCGCTGCGCCGCCTCGTCTTGAATCGCCTTGCTCACCCCATGCGCAGAAAAAACCAGGGTCGCACCGGGCGGTACGTCATCCAGGTCTTCGATAAAGATAGCGCCCTTGGATTTGAGGTCGTTCACCACAAAGGTGTTGTGCACGATTTCATGGCGTACATAAATTGGCGCGCCAAATTTGGAAAGCGCGCGCTCCACAATTTCTATGGCCCGATCCACCCCGGCGCAAAAGCCGCGTGGCTCGGCCAGCAGGATTTCGCTGCCATTCAAAATATCGCTGGACTTCTGGCCGTGAGGGTTCATAAAACAGCAATCACTTTCACTTCAAAACTGACGGGCTGACCGGCCAGCGGGTGGTTGAAATCGAACAATACCGAACCGTCGGCCTGCGCGCCCTGGCCGCTGGCATCTTCCTTGACCGCGACCACAGCACCGGCATAGCTATTTTGCCCGTCCGGCGTGGGGAACTGCACCACATCGCCCGGCGCATAGCGCTCCTGAGGATCGCCCATTTCACGCAGCAGGCTGTGGGCTACCCACTGCTGCATATCCGGGTTGCGCGGGCCAAAGGCCACACCTGCAGGCAGGTCAAAAGTGCGGTGTGCGCCCTCCTCCAGACCCATGAGGCAACGCTCCACTTCGGGGGATAGCTCGCCGGTGCCTAGGCTCAGGGTAGCGGGTTTGCCTTCAAAGGTGTTGATGACGTCGCCCGCCGGACCGGCCAGCCGGTAATGCAGCGTTAAAAACGAAGCGGCTTGGATGCGGGGAAGATCGTAGGTCATAGGGCTGTGGATAATCTGCAGCTATTGTATGGATACGGGGCAGCGGCTATGTACCGCAGCACCATCGCCCCGGCCCTACCGATCAACGCTGTCACACACTCTGCCGCTATGCCCCTGGACCACATGCCTGTGGATGCCCGTCCACGCGAAAAACTGCTGCAACGCGGCCCTGCTGCCCTCAGCGATACCGAACTTCTGGCCATCCTGTTGCGCACCGGTATCCCCGGCAAAGACGTGCTGCAATTGGCGGACGAACTGCTGCGCACCCCCCACCAAGTGGCGGAAAACGGCGCGCAGAGCACAGGCTTTGGCGGTATCGCCGGCTTGCTGCACACCGACCCCAAAGCGCTGGCGCAGGTTAAAGGCCTGGGGCCGGCCAAACGCGCCGAAATACTGGCGGTGCTGGAACTGGCGCGCCGGGCCATGGCGCAGCGCCTACAAGAGCGCGCGGTGCTGGACTCGCCGCAAGCGGTCCGGCAGTTTTTTCAACTGCATTTGTCTGCCCTGCCCCATGAAGTGTTTGCGGTGATGTTTCTGGATGTGCAAAACCGCATGCTGGCGATGGAAGAAATGTTCAAGGGCACAGTCAGCCAAACCAGTGTGTATCCGCGCGAAGTGGTCGTACGCGCTTTGCACCATCAGGCCAGCGCCGTGGTGCTGGCACACAACCACCCCAGCGGCTCGGTGCAGCCATCGCGCGCTGACGAGGCGCTCACGCAAACCCTCAAATCCGCGCTGGCGCTGATTGATGTACGCGTCTTGGACCACATCATCGTGGCGCAAGGCCAGTCTTTGTCGATGGCCGAGCAAGGCTTGGTGTGAGCGATCTAGCGCGCCCGGCCTGCTTGCATGGACAATCGCCCCATGCCCGGCTTGCAAGACCTGAAAAGAATCAAAGAACAACTGGAAGCGCAAGCAGCCAAGGACAAGGCCGAGCAAGTAGCTCGCGCGCTGGCCGCCAAGCGGGCTGAGAAAGAGCGCAATTTATTTGAAAGCGCTGTGGGTAAAGTGCAGCGCATGAGCACGGTGACGCGCGCCGACCTAAAACGACCGGCCCCGCTAGCGACCGTACTGCAACACGAGCTGGACGCGCAAGCGGCGCTGCAAGAATCACTGAGCGACGAGTTTGATATCAGCAGCTTGCTCGATACCGACCAGGACCTGAGCTTTCGCCGTCCCGGTGTAGGTGCGGACGTGGTGCAAAAACTGCGCAAGGGCCAGTGGAGTATTCAGCGCCAAGTGGACTTACATGGCCTGCGCAGCGACGAAGCGCGCGAGGCTATGGGCCAGTTCATCCGCGATGCGCACAAGCAAGGCCTGCGCTGCGTTCGCGTGGTACACGGCAAAGGCCTGGGCTCGCCAGGCAAAGCACCGGTGCTCAAAGACAAGGTGCTGCGCTGGCTGGTGCAAAAGGCCGAAGTCATCGCCTTTGTGCAAGCCCCACCCCATAAAGGCGGCGCAGGCGCGGTGCTGGTGCTGCTAGCGCCAGTGCGGCAGCTTACAAGCCGTCCGGCTTGATTTGGGCACGCGCAATTACAGGCTTCCAGCGCGCTTGTTCTTGCTTGATGAAGGCCTCAAACTCAGCGCCGGTGTTGCCCACAGCCAGCGCGGTGTCTTGGCTGAGTTTGTCTTGAACCAGTTTGGTTCGGGTCGCGGCCATGGCCTCTTTTTCCAGCTTGTCGATATTGGCTTTGGCCATTTTGCTAGGGGCCATCAAGCCGTACCACTGCGTCATTTCAAAGCCTTTGTAGCCTTGCTCTGCCACGGTGGCCACATCGGGTAGCTGGGCCAGACGCGCACTCGTACCGGTAGCGATACAGCGCAGCTTGCCTGCTTTGATGAATGGCAGCAGCGCTGGCGCACCCACCGCCGCCGCATCCAATCGCCCGGCCATCAAGTCCGTCAACATGGGGCCGGTGCCGCGGTAGGGCACGTGCAGCATGAAGGTTTCGCTCACCATTTTGAGGTATTCAAAGGCTAAATGCCCCGCGCTGCCGTTGCCCGCAGAGCCGCAGTTCAGTTGGCCAGGTCTGGTTTTGGCGTAGGCCACAAATTCTTTGAGGTTCTTTACCGGCAGGTCCGGGTGCACCACATACAGGCTGGGCACTTTGGCAACCAGCGTGATCGGCGCGAAGTCTTTATTCGGGTCGTAGGGCAGTTTGGCGAAGATGTAGGGGTTGACCGCCAGCGTACCGATATGGCCCAGTATGAGCGTGTGTTCATCGGTGGAATTAGCGACTTCTTGCATCGCAATATTGCCTCCAGCGCCGGGCTTGTTTTCGACGAACACGTTTTGCCCGATGGTCTTGGCCATCTCACCGGCCAGTGCGCGGGCCACAATTTCAGAACTGCCGCCAGGCGCGAAAGGCACTACCAGGCGCAGCGGCTTGTTGGGCCAGGTATCGGCCCATACCAAGCCTGGCGACCAAGCGACCGCCGAGGCGGGGGCGCCAATTAACAGCTGACGGCGTGTAATGTTGCGGTATTCAAAGTTATTCAAGGAGCCTCCCAAATTTTGAGGCTTATGCTAACCCGCTTGTGGCCTGCTCCGGCCGCGCGGCAGTCTATTTTCCGGCGTTCGGGAAAAACAACTGCTGCCCATCGATTCGGTAGGCGGCAATCACGGTCTGGCCGGCGGGCGATAACACCCAATCAACAAATTTTTGTGCATCCTGCGCTTTGACATGCGGATGCTTGGCCGGGTTCACGGTCAGCACGCCGTATTGGTTGAATAAACGCTGGTCGCCCTGCACCAGCACTTGTAAATCGGCGCGGTTCTTAAAGCTCAACCAAGTACCACGGTCTGTCAGCACGTAGGCGCCGGTGGCCGCAGCCATATTGAGGGCCTGGCCCATGCCGCAGCCGCACTCGCGGTAGCCGCTACCCTTGGCCTCAGGCGGGGGTAGCATTTTCCAAAAGCGCAGTTCGGCGGCATGGGTGCCGCTTTTGTCGCCACGCGAGACAAAGGCAGCGTTGCTGGCGGCGATTTTGGACAGGGCTTGCACGATGTCGGCGCCTTTGGTTTGCACCGGGTCTGTAGCGGGCCCTACCAACACAAAATCGTTGTACATGACCGCAAAGCGCTTCAGGGCAAAGCCTTCAGCGACAAATTTTTCTTCCGCTACTTGGTCGTGCACGAACAAAAGGTCGGCATCGCCGCGTCGGCCCATGTCGATGGCCTGGCCGGTGCCTAAAGCCACGACCTTGACCTCGACGCCCGTCGCTTTGTTAAAGGCCGGCAACAGGTGCCCAAACAAGCCAGATTGCTCGGTAGAGGTGGTGGAAGCCATCACGATAGGGGCTTGGGCCAGCGTCGCCGTTAGCGGCATGCACAAAGCCATAGCCACCAAGGCTGCCCATAAAAAACGTTTCATAAGTGTTCTCCTTTTACAAACCCATAGGCCGAGGGGCATTGCGCCTGCAAGCGCTCAGAATCAAAAAAAACATCGACGGGCAGATCGGCCAGCAAGTGCCCGCGCTCCAGATACAGCACCCGCGTGGCCAGCCGTTTGACCTGGCCCAGGTTGTGGCTGGCAAATACCAAGCTGGCCTGTGGGCGGAACTGGGAAAAAGCCTGCAGCAGACTTTCCACTTCGGTCTTGGCATGCGGGTCCAGGCTGGCGGTGGGTTCGTCGAGCAACAGCATTTGCGGCTCTAAGGCCCAAGCCTGCGCCATGGCTACGCGTTGCTGCTGCCCACCGGACAAAGTGTGTGCCTTGCGCGCAGCCAGTTCCTGCAGTTCAAATTGCTGCAAGGTCGCAGCGGCACGCTGGCGAGCATGCCGCCAGGGCGTGCCGCGCAGCCACAGGCCCAGTGCCAATTGGCTATCCACGCGCATACGCAGCATATGGGGCCGCTGAAACAACATGGCCTGGCGCAAACCTTTTTGCGCATCCACCCGGCCCGCGCCTGGGTGCAGCAAGCCATGCAGCAAGCGCAGCAAGGTACTTTTGCCCGCGCCGTTGGCGCCTACCAAGGCAAGCCGTTCACCCGATGCGATGGAAAAGCTGATGCCTTCCAAAGCAGCCACGGTGTTTGCGCGCCAGCGCCTGAGGCTGCGGCCATCCGGCCCGAACTGCACACCGGCTTGCAAGACCTGGACTTGTACGCTCACAACACCACCGCCCCCGAAGTACCCATGCGCAAGCCGCCGCCCTGCCCCCAACGCTGCAATAGCGCTACCAGTGCATTGAGCAGCAGCACCACTAACAGCAGGGCAAAGCCCAGCGCCAGGGCCAAAGGCAAGTCGCCTTTAGACGTCTCCAATGCGATGGCGGTCGTCATGACGCGGGTAAAGCCTTCGATA
>CAMBFN010000101.1 GCA_945865425.1 Comamonas sp. lk
TGGCGAACGCTGCCAGGCCGATGTCATCATTTGGGGAACCGGCTTCGAAGTCGCAGAGCCGCCGGTTGCGCAGGCTATTTTTGGACAATCGGGACAGGCCCTCTCCACCCATTGGAAAGGCTCTGCCAGTGCCTATCTGGGCACCATGCTGGAAGACTGTCCCAATTTATTCATGATGTGCGGTCCCAATTTGTATGCTTTTTCTTCCGCCTTCGTGATGATCGAGGCGCAGGTGAAATTCATCCTGGCGGCCATCCGTAGCACCGGCGCGAAGGAGCATGCGAGCATCGCGGTCGCCCCAAGCGCACACCAGCGCTACAACCAGGCGATACAAATTGCACTCAAGAGAACCGTGTGGAACAGTGGCTGCAGCAGCTACTTTATCGACCGCAATGGCAATAACAGCACCAACTGGCCCTGGACCACTTGGTATATGCGCTGGCGCTTGGCGCGTCTGCGGCCCAGCGACTTCACTTCCGGATAAGTGCTTACCTGGCTCTTAGGATTTGCTAGATTTTTTCTGTAAAAAGCTGGCGATACGCGCATGCACATCGGGGCCAACTCCCTCGTGGCGATACACCTCATGCGCCAGGCCTGCATCTAAGGGCAGGCCGTCGGTTTGCAAAAGCAATTTTTTGTTGGCACGATGGCTAAACCAGCTATTGGCCAGCACCTGCTGTGCATAGGTATCCACCGCGTCAAAGAAATCCTCGTCCGCAAAGCAGCGGTTCACCAAGCCCAGGCTAAGCGCTTCCTGCGCGCCCACGGTGCGGCAGCTCAGCATCATTTCCATGGCCTGGCTCTGGCCCACGCGGCGCGGCAGGCGCTGGCTCATGCCCCACAAAGGCGTCAAAGCCCATTTGGCATGCGTGTCGGCAAACTTGGCGTTGGCACTGGCCACAATCACATCGCCCGCCAGGGCCAACTCCAAACCACCGGTATAACAATGCCCGTGCACCGCACAAATCACCGGCTGGGGCAGGTTTGCCAGGCGCTCTATCACCTGCGACTGAAAATGCGCGCGCGGCAACTGCTCGCCCTTGGCCAGATCGCCCAAGTCATGCCCGGCAGAAAAGCAGCTTCCCGCACCGCGCAAGAGCACCAGGCCTACCATGTCAGTCTGCCGCTCAAGATCGGCCAGATGGGCCTCTAGGGCTTCAAACACTTCGACATTCAAGCTGTTGAGCTTATCCGGGCGGTTGATCGTGAGCACTGCCAGGCCTTGCTTGTCGTCGCGCAGCATCGTCGAAGTCATAGCGTGAATTTCCTTGTAGCGCCTGCAGCGCAGATATCAAAATTAGAAGCCAGACCAAGCATGCAAGCCAATGGCCTTAAGCTCGCTGGACTCTAGCGCGAGGCGGCATCCTAGCGCGCAAATAGCCCGCTGTGGAATGGCGACCGCAATCACCAGTTAAACTTAGTGCTACGTTTTTGACTTGGCCAGAAATTTACAGGGCAAACCATGCACACATCCACACTGCGCGCCGCTGGTGGTTCCATCGCGGTGACCATTCCACAGTCCTTGGCCAAGACCACTGGCCTACAGGCGGGCGACAAAGTTTCTTTTGAGGCCGACGCCGGGCGCTTGATCATTTCGCCAGTCCATCGGCGCAAGTACAGCTTGCATGAGCTGCTGGCCATGCAGGGCGACGAGCCATTGGTGATCGACCAAGATTGGGACCATATGCCCGCCGTCGGCAAGGAAGTTCCTCTTTGAGCCGCAAAGTTTGGCAGCGCGGCGACATCGTGGTCGCCACCTTCGACCCCACTTTGGGCCGGGAGCAACAGGGCCGTCGGCCCAGCATAGTGGTGACGCACGCCGACCTGAACCGGCTGGGCATGATTGGCGTTTGCCCCATTACTCAGGGCGGCATGGGTGCACGCAACGCGGGTCTGTCGGTCAGTTTGATGGGCTCCGGCACCCAAACCCAAGGCGTGGTCTTGGTTCACCAATTTAGGATGATTGACCCCTCGCAACGCGGTTTGACCCTGATTGAGCAAGCGCCGGACGATTTGGTGGAAGAAGTGCGGGCCCGCGTCGCTGCGATGCTGGACTAGAGCGGTGAAGTGGGTACGGGGGCATAGGTCCCGTACACGTGTGTGTTCAAAGGACGGGTATGTGTTGCCTTTGACTTGGATCCTCGGCCAAAGGGGGACCCGACCGAGCATCACCAGACATGCATCGACAAGAACAAATGTTTGATGATCAAATCGTCGTCTGCGTGAAAGCGCTCAGCTTCGTCGATCAGGTCTTTTAGCGCGCTCGTACGTTGCACAACCCAAAAGGGCCACCATCGGGCGGCCTTGAACCTGTCGAGGCTTCATCACGTGGGCGGGTGACCATTGATTCATGCGGTTATTCTCTGGGCATGGCAATACCCGACTATCAATCCTGCATGCTTCCCTTTCTTACCCTGCTGGGAGACGGTAAAGAGCATTCCCTTCGTGACGCCGAAGAACACCTGGCGACATTCTTCACGCTGTCTGACTGGACTCCAGTATTTACGGTCATATCCACTCCTGGAAGTTCGACGGTTACCCGCCATTAGACCGTTAACACAAAATTCAGTACACCCCCGGAAAAGTGATGATTCTGGGGCCACAAAGAAGAAAGGACTCAGCGCCTTTCGACACTAAGTCCTTGATTCATTTGGTCGGTGTGAAAGGATTCGAACCTTCGACCCCTTGCACCCCATGCAAGTGCGCTACCAGGCTGCGCCACACACCGAATAAGCCTGTGATTATATCCCGCGCAAGTGTTGCAAGCTCTTAGGCTGCAGCCAGTAGTTCACGAATTTCCAGCAGTTCCGAGCGCACTTGCTGCCAATGCGCATGCGCCAACCCAGGCGCTTGCGCGAAAGCCGGCGCATCATCCAAACCGCCTTGGTCCAAGGTCGCGGCGGACCCATCCATCCGTCCATCGATCTGGCGTTTTTTCTCACGCTCGGACTCTTGGATTTCTTGCATCTTGTTGCGCGCACCGCTGATGGTGAAGCCTTGCTCGTACAACAAATCGCGAATTTTGCGGATCATCAGCACTTCATGGTGCTGGTAATAGCGCCGGTTGCCGCGGCGCTTCATGGGCCGCAGTTGGGTAAATTCCTGCTCCCAGTAGCGCAGCACATGGGGTTTTACGCCGCACAAATCCCCCACCTCACCAATAGTGAAGTACCGCTTTGCGGGAATGGATGGAAGTGTGTTTTCCATGAAAATCAATGCGCTAGGGGGAAAAGTAAAGAGATTACTCTAAGTTGGGCCGCAAGGCAATCGGGGAAATGCAGGAGTCCGTAGCTGCCGTACCCGAAGCAGTGGCGCTCGCTTAGCTTTTCTGCAGTTCGGCCTGGATCTGATCCTTGAGCTTGTGGCTGGCGTGGAAGGTCACCACGCGGCGCGCCTCAATGGCGATGGCTTCGCCAGTACGCGGGTTACGGCCCGGGCGGGGCGCTTTGGTGCGGATTTGGAAGTTGCCAAAGCCAGAAATTTTGACATCCGTGCCGTCCACCAATTGTGCGGAAACCAGATCAAAAAAAGCGTCCACCATGTCCTTGGACTCGCGCTTATTCAAGCCCAATTGGTCGAACAACATATCGGCCAGATGGGCTTTGGTCACTGCCGCTGTTTCCAGGCTATCAACAGAAATTTGCATAGGAGGAATCCGGGTCTGGCGCGTTCAGGTCTGAAAAATAAAAAACGGTCTTAGACACGCTGGCGGGCACCCAAGCGGGATACCAATTGGGCCACCACAGCCGCAACAGTAGTTTCAATTTCCGCTTCCGTCAAGGTCGCTTGCGTGCTGCCCAGCGTCAGGCGCAGGGCCACACTGTGCTCGGCTGCGCCCTGCCCGGCTGTATCGGCAGGCGGGCGGTAGATATCAAACACCCGCGCGTCTTGTAGCAGGCCCTGGGTGGGAGCTGCGTGAATCGCGGCCATGATGGCCTCGTGGTGCACGCTATCGGCGACCATGATGGCCAGGTCGCGCTGCACCGAGGGGAAGCGGGCCACCGGCTCAAACACCGGCATCGCTTTTTGCAGCAAGGCTTCTAAGTCCAACTCAAATACCTGGGGCGCCTGGGTCAAGCCATAGGCCTGTACCCAGCGCGGGTGCAATTCGCCCACATGGCCGAGCACTTTGCCATCCAGCGTAACTTGCGCGCAGCGCCCAGGATGCATGGCCGAGTGCGCTGCCGCGCTAAATTGTGGTGAGCCTGGGGCAAACAAGGCCTCTACATCGCCTTTGGCATCGAAGAAATCCACTGCGCTGTCGTTGCGGCCCCATTGCAAGGCGTCAGCCCCACCCCAGGCCAGGGCTGCCACACGCATGGGCTGGTGAAAGCCGGCCACGGTTAAATCGCCATCGGTAACGGAAGAATCACGGAAAAAAACCCGCCCTATTTCAAATACCCGCACCCGCGAGGCCTTGCGGTCCTGGTTGAACTTGAGCACCTGCACCAAGGAGCCAATCAAGGACGAACGCATCACGTTCATCTGGCTGGCAATCGGGTTGAGCAATCGCACCGGGTCGGCATTACCGGCCAATTCATGCTCCCAGCGCTCATCGACAAAGCTGAAATTAATAGTTTCCTGGTAGGCCAATGCAGCCAATTGGCGACGCACGGAAAAAGGGTTGCGCCGACTTTCCGAACCGACCTTGGCAAATACCGGCGCGCGCGGCGGCGTGTTGGGCAACTGATCAAAGCCGATCATGCGCACCACTTCTTCGATCAGGTCTTCTTCGATGTGGATGTCGAATCGGAAGGAAGGCGCGCTCACGCACAGTGCGCCAGGGGTTTCGGTAAAGACCAGTCCCAAGCGGCGCAAAGCCGCTGCGCAATCGGCCTGGGTCAAGGGCATACCGATGACTTTGGCCGCACGTGCCACGCGCAAATTCACGGTTTTAGGCTCTGGCAGGCGCACTATCTGGTCGTCCACCGGTCCGCAGGTGGTTTCGGGCGTGCCGCAAATCTCCAGAATCAGCTGCGTGATGCGCTCGATGTGCTGCACCGTCAGCGCCGGATCTACGCCACGTTCAAAGCGGTGGCCCGCGTCGGTAGAAAAATTAAAGCGGCGCGAGCGCCCGGCTATGGCTTGCGGCCACCAGAAAGCCGCTTCCACATAGACGCTTTCGGTGGTATCGGATACGGCACTGGCAGCGCCGCCCATGATGCCAGCAAGGGACTCCAGTTGCGCGTCGTCCGCAATCACGCCCACGGCAGCGTCCACTTCGGCGGTGTTGCCATTGAGCAAGGCGAGCTTTTCGCCGGCCTGCCCCCAGCGCACCGTCAAGCCACCGGCGATTTTGTCCAGGTCAAAAATATGCGTGGGCTGACCGGACTCGAACATCACATAGTTGGAGATATCGACCAAAGCGCTGACGCTGCGCTGGCCGCAGCGGGCCAGGCGCTCGACCATCCAGGCCGGCGTTTTGGCCTGGGTGTTGAGCTTGCGCACCACGCGGCCGGAAAAGCGACCACATAAATCGGGCGCCAGCACTTTCACGGGAAGCACTTGGGTATGGCTGGCGGCGACAGGCGCCGCATCCAAAGGCAACAAAGGCGCGCCCGTCAGCGCCGCGACTTCACGCGCCACGCCATACACGCTAAGGCAATGCGCCAGGTTGGGCGTGAGCTTGAGGGTGAACAAGGTGTCGTCCAAATTGAGGCACTGGCGGATGTCCTGGCCAAGTGCCGCGTTCGGATTCAATTCCAGCAAACCGCTGTGGTCATCGTCTAGCTGCAATTCTTTGGCCGAGCACAACATACCCTGGCTTTCCACGCCGCGCAGTTTGCCTAGCTTGATCGCAAAAGCTTTGCCATCCTCACCGGGCGGCAATTGGGCGCCGACCAGCGCGCACGGCACTTTGATACCCA
Organism: Comamonas sp. lk; assembly: GCA_945865425.1. Lineage (GTDB taxonomy): Bacteria > Pseudomonadota > Gammaproteobacteria > Burkholderiales > Burkholderiaceae_C > Allorhodoferax. The sequence continues at coordinate 5,868 of CAMBFN010000101.1, forward strand.
CACGCGCATTGGGCGCACCGCAGACGATATTGAGCAATGGGCCCGCGCCTACATTGACCTGGCAAACACGCAGGCGATCCGCGTTGGGATGCTGCACCGCTTCTACGATTTCGCCGACCACCACTTGACTGAAAGGGGGTGCCACGGGACGCAGTTCTTCGACTTCCAAACCGGCCATGGTCAGGGTATGGGCCAGCGCTTGGGTGGACAGGGGCGGATTGCAAAAACTGCGCAACCAGGATTCAGGAAATTGCATAGGGGTTCAGTGAACTTGGTACATCAGATCTATCGCGAAAGCCCAATAGGCTCAGGCAAATTGGGACAAAAAGCGCACATCACCTTCAAAGAATATGCGCAAATCATTGACGCTGTAGCGCAGCATCGCCAAGCGGTCGATGCCAGAGCCGAAGGCAAAACCGATGTAACGTTCCGGGTCCAGTCCCATATTGCGTATCACTTGCGGATGTACCTGGCCCGAACCGGATACTTCCAGCCACTTGCCTTGCAATGGGCCCGATTCAAACATGATGTCAATCTCGGCACTGGGCTCGGTGAAAGGAAAGTAGCTCGGCCGAAAACGCAGTTGCAATGCGTCGGTTTCGAAAAAGCTAGTGATAAAACTCAAATAAACAGACTTCAAATCTTTGAAGCTGATGTCTTCGCCGACCCACAAGCCTTCAACTTGGTGGAACATCGGTGAATGCGTGGCATCACTGTCCACGCGGAAGGTACGGCCCGGCGCGATGACGCGGATCTCGGGCATGTCGCCGGAAAAAAGGCGACCTGCTGCCACATCAAAATCGCCACCATGCTTGCGCACGTGCGCTTGGGCGTAGCGGATTTGCATCGGGCTGGTATGCGGACGCAGGTTGTAATAGACGCCGTCGGCGCCTTTGGTATCAATATAAAACGTATCCTGCATAGACCGCGCAGGATGGTTGGGCGGATTGTTCAGGGAAGTAAAGCTGAACCAGTCGCTCTCGATTTCGGGACCGTCGGCCACATCAAAACCCATAGACGCGAAGATGTGCTCGATACGCTCCTGCGCCAGTGACACCGGATGCAAGCTGCCCTGCCCGCGCGCTCTCCCTGGCAGGCTGACGTCCAAGGCCTGGGCTTGCAACTGTTTTTCCAATTGCGCTTCGGCCAGCGCCTGACGACGGTCTTGTAGCGCCGCTTCAATATCCTGCTTGGCAACATTAATCGACGCACCCAGCGTTTTCTTCTCTTCCACGCTGAGCGCCGCCATACCCTTCATTAACTCGGTGATGCGGCCCGATTTACCCAAAAATTGGGCTTTGGCATTTTCCAGGTCGGCGCTCGCCAAGGCGGCAGCAAACGCAGTGCGGGCGGAGGCAACAATGCTTTCGAGTTCGTTCATGGCAATAGTGGCGGTTATTCAATGAAAAACGGGCTAGTGCTTGGTTTAAGCGCTAGCCCGGTTTTGCGGGCGGTATCGGCGGCCGCCCGCATGGGGCGGCGCGCCGCATTAACCCTTAAGCAGCGGCGAGCTTGGCCTTGACCTGCTCCACGATATTGGCAAAAGCTGCCATGTCGTGCACTGCGATGTCCGACAGCACTTTGCGATCAATCTCGATCTGCGCTTTTTTCAGACCATTGGCAAATTGGCTATAGGTCATGCCGCACTGACGCGCTGCCGCATTAATACGGGCAATCCACAACTGACGGAATACACGCTTTTTGGTACGGCGGTCACGGTAGGCATATTGCCCGGCCTTCATCACCGCTTCTTTAGCGACGCGAAAGACATTACCGCGGCGACCGCGGAAACCTTTGGCAAGGGCGAGAACTTTTTTGTGGCGGGCGCGAGCCGT
>CAMBFN010000102.1 GCA_945865425.1 Comamonas sp. lk
GTCGGTACTTAGTAATGGGTTGTCGCTCATACCAGACGCTCCGCAGATTCCAAGGTGTTTACCAGCAGCATGGTGATGGTCATGGGGCCGACGCCGCCAGGCACCGGCGTAATGTGGCCGGCCACTTCGCGCACGCCGGCATAGTCCACATCACCACACAGCTTGCCTTCGGCGTTGCGGTTCATGCCCACGTCGATGACTACCGCGCCGGGTTTGACCATATCGGCCGTCAGCACATTGACTTTGCCCACCGCCGCGACAATCACATCGGCTTGCAGCGTCATGGCTTTGAGGTCTTTGGTGCCGCTGTGGCAGATGGTAACGGTGGCATTTTTTTGCAGCAAGAGCATCGCCATGGGCTTGCCCACGATATTGCTGCGGCCAATGACCACCGCATGTTTGCCGCGCAAGTCATAGCCAATGGATTCGAGCATCTTCATGCAGCCATAAGGCGTGCACGGCAGGAAGCCCGGTTGCCCCACCATCAAAGCGCCGGCGCTGGCGATGTGAAAACCATCTACATCTTTTTCGGGCGCGATGGCTTCGATGACTTTGTTGGCGTCAATATGTCGGGGCACCGGCAGCTGCACCAGGATGCCGTGGATGGCGGGGTCTTTGTTCAGCGCGTCAATGCGTGCCAGCAAGGCCGCTTCGGTCATGTCGGCGTCGTAGCGTTCCAGCACCGAGTGCAGGCCTGCATCGGCACAGGCTTTTACTTTATTGCGCACATACACCTGGGAAGCTTGGTTCTCACCAACCAGCAGTACCGCCAGGCCGGGTGTAATGCCGCGGGCCTTGAGCGCATCGGCGCGGCGCATCACCTCAGCACGTAATTGAGTAGACAGCGCATTGCCGTCGATGATGGAAGCGGTGTGGGGTGTGGTCATAGCTCTAGGTCTTTGGGATGAAAGTAAAAAAGGAAGAATGAGGGCGCAAGCCTGCAAGCGGGTCGGCGACGCGAGGCCGCAGCCAAGCGACTCAGCCCTTGGGGTTGGACTGACCCAGGGCGATCTTCAGCAGATCGGCCACCGTGTTGGCACTGAGCTTTTCCATGATGTTGGCGCGGTGCGCCTCCACCGTCTTGATGCTGATGCCCAGGTCGTCGGCAATTTGTTTATTGAGGCGGCCGGCCACGATACGCTCCAGTACCTGTGACTCGCGCATCGTGAGTTTGGACAGTAACGAATCCCGGCTGGCGGCCAGTTGCGAGTCGGCAAACGAGTCCTTGGCATGGTCCAACATTTGCTCTACCAGGCGCACCAAATCGGCTTCTTTAAAAGGCTTTTGGATAAAGTCCATCGCGCCTTTTTTCATGGTGTCCACCGCCATGGGTACATCGCCATGGCCGGTAATAAACACAATGGGCAGGGGCGAGCGGATTTCAATCAGGCGGGTTTGCAGCTCGAGCCCGGTCATGCCACCCATGCGGATATCGACCAGTAGGCAGGCCACTTCACGCGGGTCGTAGCGGCTGAGAAAGGATTCGGCGGAATCAAAGCAGCGCACCCGGTAGCCCTTGCCTTCCAACAACCATTGCACAGAGTCCCGTACCGCCTCGTCGTCATCGACAACATACACAGTACCTTTTTTCGGGAGCAAACTATTGGAAGATTCCTGCATGTATTTTCTCGCTTGATGCAAACTTCTTTTCTTCTCTTACCGTTCTAGCCCAAGGGCAGCCAGAAGGTGAACTTGCAGCCAGTAACCGCAGCTTGATTGTAGAGGTTCTCGGCTGTCAGGCGCCCACGGTGCGACTCGACGATAGAGCGGCATAGGCTTAGACCAATGCCCATGCCCTCGGCCTTGGTGGAGAAAAAGGCCTCATACAGGCGGGGCATTACATCGGCTGCAATGCCGTTGCCGCTGTCCTGCACCGAAAACTCCACACATTTTTTTCCTTCAAAGATGGCGGCACTGACGCGCAGTTCCACGCTGCGTTCGGGGCTGGCCCTGCGTGCCGTGTCAATGGATTCGGCCGCGTTGCGCAGCAGATTGACTAGCACTTGCTCAATCAGGATGCGGTCCACCAGCAATGGCGGCAGGCGGCTGGCCACATGGCATATGAGGCGCACGTTGAAACGCCGCAGTTCGATTTCGGCCAACTCCAGCGACTCGGCCACCATGGGCTCGACTGCGACCAGCATGCGATTGGGCTCGCTGCGCTTTACAAAGCTGCGTATGCGTTGAATGATCTGACCGGCGCGTTGTGCCTGCTTGGCGGTTTTGTCCAGTGCGCCGAGTAACTCCTCTGGCGTGATTTGTTGGTCCTTGATGCGCGAGACCATGCCATTGCAATAGTTGTTAATGGCAGTGAGCGGCTGGTTGAGCTCATGGGCTACGCTGGAGGCCATCTCACCCATGGTGATCATGCGGCTGGCGCTCTGCGCGCGTTCGGCTTGGCTCGCGGCTTGCTCCTCGGCTAGGCGGCGGCTGCTGATGTCGGTGGCAATAACCATTTGCGCAAGGCGCCCGTCAACCCAGCTCAGGTAGCGGGTGCGCACTTCTAGCCACTTGCCTAGGGCGCTGATATAAATCTCAGCGCTTTCGGCATCCACTTCCGCTAAGGTGTTCATGGGCAAGCCGGCGAACAAATCTACGTCGTCGCTGATGTCATGGTTGGTGCGTGCCTGCGGCACGCCGGCCTCGGCCACCAATTGCAAATGCCCGCCGGCTGCGGTACCAAACCACTGGCGGTAGAGCTTGTTGGCAAATACCAGTTCGTCACTGCCCAGGGGGGCTACAGAGATCGACGCGTCCAGCGCCTCCAGTACGGTGGTAAAGCGTTGATGCGACGCAGACAGCTGTTCGCGCACCCGATTGGGTTCGGTGATGTCGGTCATCGAGGTGACCCAGCCGGTTTGCGTGCCCATGGCGTCAATCAGCGGCGCTACATACATGCGCGCATCAAACAAGGTGCCATCGCGCCGCTTGACTCGCACCTGGATGCCGCCTTGACTGGTCTTGCCTGAAAGCTCTTGGCCCAGCAGGGCTGACAGCTCTTCGCGGTCGCTGTCAGGCCAGTAAGGAAAGGGCGCAGTGCGGCCCACCAGTTCGGACTCGCTCCAGCCGGTCATCATGCAAAACGCGGCGTTGACATAGGTGATGCGCCCTTGTAAGTCCATGGCGCGCATGCCGGTGAGCATGGAGTTCTCCATGGCTCGACGAAAGTTGGTCTCCGCTAGCAAGGCCTGCTGCGCCTGCAGGCGCTTGCGGCTGTGGCGCCAGTTGGCAATCAGCATCCAGGCGGTCATCACGCTTAGGGCGCTGACCAGCCAGAACAAGCCGGTGCCAATCACACCCATGGAGGCGCGGTAGGCCTCAGCGCGCACCAGCAGGTCTGAGCCCACGGGTGATACGGCCATGGAGTAGCTGCTGGGCTTGCGCGTCCAGGGAAGGATTTGGCTGACCGGCCTTTTGATGGGCAGGGCTACGCCGGCCACGACATTGCCCTTAGCGTCGAGTAGCGAAATGCCATAGCGGGCGGCAATTTCGTTGGGGATGCCGTAACGGTACAGGCCGTCGATAGACAGCTCGGCCAGGATGACGCCCGCTGGCTGACCTTTCTCCACGAGCGGAATGAAGAGCTGCAACAGGGGCGCCACCGCGCCGGTTTTGGGTTGCATCAAATAGACCACCTGGCGCTGCGCTGCGGCCCACTTAAAGGCGTATTCGCCGTCGGCGTCCAAAGCGACCGCATTGCGGCCGTAGACCGGGTAGCTCCAGTTAAAGGTGGCACCACCGCTGGCGCGTAAACGCCTTTGCGCATCCAGCCAGGCAGCGCCATGCACCTCGGGGTATTGGTTGAGCAGGGCGATCACCCGCAGGCGGAAAGCCCGTGCGTCCAACTCCTGACTGCTTAGTTCACGGCCCAGCGCGCCAAATTGTTCCTGCCGTTCTAGCAAGCGCAAGCGCAGTTGTTGCTGGGTGTATTCGACATCTCGGCGTACGCCTTCTTGCTCGCGGTCGGCCTCTTCTATTTGCAGGTACAGCAGCGCCGAAACAATGGCCGCCATAAACAACACCACGGCCGCCAGCGGCGCCAGCATGGCCACCCGGTCCTGGCGCTGCGGCGAGAGCCGACGCCACCAGCGCCTGGCCCGCTTGACCGTGGAAAGGTCCGGGTCGGCGTGCAGCAAATAGGGGTCAGCATGGCGCATTGGGCGAGTGTAGAGCCCGCTACGAAGCCCAAGATCTCCGTCAACTAAATTTCACATAGCAAAATAAGAAAGCATTATTTGAAATTTAATGGCTTTTGTGCGAGAATTTTCATCCTGTACGCTACAAGCACCACACGAGCAGGAGACGCCATGACAAGCACCGCGCAAAACACCGCTACGTCCTTACCCTTGGGTATCGGAAGTGACATCGACAACCAAGAAACCCGAGAGTGGATGGACGCTTTGTCCGCCGTTATCGAGGCCGAAGGCCCCGAGCGCGCGCACTTCCTGTTAGAGCAACTGCTTGAACATGCGCGCCAAAAAAGCATTGACATGCCTTTTTCGGCCACCACCGGCTATGTCAACACCATCGAGCCCGATCACGAAGAGCGCGCGCCTGGCAACCTGGAAATTGAAGAGCGCCTGCGCGCCTATATGCGTTGGAACGCTATGGCCATGGTCGTTAAGGCCAACCGCCATGACCCGGCGGACGGTGGCGATCTGGGTGGACACATCGGTTCTTTTGCCTCCTTGGCCAGTTTGTTTGGCGCGGGCTTTAACCATTTTTGGCACGCCGAGAGCGAGAACCACGGAGGCGACTGTTTGTTTATTCAAGGCCACGTAGCGCCAGGTGTTTATGCCCGCGCTTATCTGGAAGGGCGCCTGAGCGAAGAGCAGTTGCTCAACTTCCGCCAAGAGGTGGACGGCAAGGGCTTGTCCAGCTACCCGCATCCCAAACTGATGCCCGAGTTTTGGCAGTTCCCTACAGTGTCTATGGGTCTGGGTCCGCTGATGGCGATTTACCAGGCGCGGTTTTTAAAGTACCTGCACGCACGCGGCATTGCCAATACCGAAAACCGCAAAGTCTGGGTGTTTTGCGGCGACGGCGAAATGGACGAGGTCGAGTCCCTGGGCGCTATTGGTCTGGCCGCGCGAGAGAAATTGGACAATTTGATTTTTGTTATCAACTGCAATTTGCAGCGTCTGGATGGACCGGTGCGTGGCAACGGAAAAATCATCCAAGAGCTGGAAGGCGAATTCCGGGGTTCGGGATGGAATGTCATCAAGCTGATTTGGGGTAGCAACTGGGACTCGATGTTGGCGCGCGATAAAGATGGCGCGCTGCGCAAAATCATGATGGACACGGTCGATGGCGACTACCAGGCCATGAAAGCCAATGACGGCGCTTATGTGCGCAAACACTTTTTCGGCAAAGACCCGCGCACCGCCAAGATGGTGGAGCACATGAGCGATGAAGAGATTTTTGAATTGCGCCGCGGCGGCCACGACTCCAAAAAAGTCTATGCCGCTTACCACCAGGCGGTCAAGCACAAAGGCCAGCCCACCGTGCTCTTGATTAAAACCGTCAAAGGTTTTGGCATGGGCAAAAGCGGCGAGGGTAAGAACAATGTGCACCAGACTAAAAAGCTGACGGACGAGGACATCAAAGCTTTCCGCGATCGCTTCAACATTCCGATTCCAGACAGCGAGTTGGCCAAAATTCCGTTTTATAAACCCGCAGAAGATACCCCCGAAATGCGCTATTTGCACGAGCGGCGCAAGGCCCTGGGCGGCTACCTGCCGCACCGCCGTGTCAAAGCCGACGAGCAGTTTACCGTGCCGTCTTTAGACACCTTCAAAGCGGTGATCGAACCCACCGTCGAAGGCCGCGAAATTTCAACCACCCAAGCCTATGTGCGTTTCCTCACTACGCTCTTGCGCGATAAAGCCATAGGCCCGCGCGTGGTGCCGATTTTGGTGGACGAAGCGCGCACTTTTGGCATGGAAGGCTTGTTCCGCCAGATCGGCATTTACAACCCGGACGGTCAGCTATACACCCCGGTCGATAAAGACCAGGTGATGTACTACAAAGAAGACAAGCAAGGCCAAATTTTGCAAGAAGGCATTAACGAAGCGGGTGGCATGAGCAGCTGGATTGCGGCAGCCACGAGCTACAGCACCAGCAACCGCATCATGATTCCGTTTTATGTGTACTACTCGATGTTTGGTTTTCAGCGCATTGGCGACTTGGCCTGGGCTGCGGGGGATATGCAGGCACGCGGATTTTTGTTGGGCGGTACTTCGGGACGCACTACGCTCAACGGCGAAGGCTTGCAGCACGAAGACGGCCACAGCCATATCCTGGCCGGCACTATTCCCAATTGCCTGAGCTACGACCCCACCTTCGCGCATGAAGTAGCCGTCATCATGCACCACGGCTTACAGCGCATGGTGGAAAAGCAAGACAATGTTTTTTATTACATCACCTTGCTGAACGAAAACTACGCCATGCCCGGCCTCACAGCGGGCACCGAAGCGCAGATCATCAAGGGCATGTATTTGTGCAAACCCGGCGCTAGCGAAACCAAGGCCAACAAAGGCGCTTCGCGTGTGCAGTTGCTGGGCTCGGGTACTATCTTGCGCGAGTCGATTGCGGCGCAAGCGCTGCTGGCGCAAGACTGGGGCGTGCAGGCGGACGTCTGGAGTTGCCCCAGCTTTAACGAACTCACCCGTGAAGGCCAGGACTGCGAGCGCTTCAATATGCTGCACCCGCTGGAAACGGCGCGCGTGCCTTTTGTCAGCCAGCAACTTGAAGGCCACAGCGGCCCGGTGGTCGCTGCCACCGACTATATGAAGGCCTATGCCGAACAGATCCGCCCCTTTATCCCCAAAGGCCGTGTCTTCAAAGTATTGGGCACCGACGGCTTTGGCCGCAGCGATTTCCGCAGCAAGCTGCGCGAGCACTTTGAGGTGAACCGCCACTACATCGTGCTGGCCGCTCTGAAGGCTTTGCAGGAAGAGGGCGCTGTCACGGCAGACACCGTGGCGCAGGCGATTACCAAGTACGGTATCAAAGCCGACAAGATCAACCCGCTGCACGCATAAATTAACGGGAGACATACGATGGCAAATATTGAAATCCAGGTTCCCGATATTGGTGACTTTGATGAAGTCACCGTGATTGAATTGCTGGTGAAAGTGGGTGACACCATTAAGGCCGAGCAAAGCCTGATCACCGTGGAAAGCGACAAGGCCTCGATGGAAATTCCGTCGGCAGCCGCTGGCGTAGTTACCGCGATCAAGGTCGTTTTGGGCGACAAGGTCAAGCAAGGATCGGCCGTCGTTATGTTGGAAGTGGCTGCAGGTGCGGCGGCTGCTACACCGCCAGCGCCTGTCACAGCTGCATCAGTCCCCGCGCCCGCGCCGGCACCCGTGTCGGCTGCACCCGCCGCAGCTGTTGTAGCTGCCGCCAGCGTTCCTACACCTGCGCCCGTATCTGTGGTGGCCGCAGCGCCTGCCGCCCCCGCGCATGTGCCTGGCACCCCGGCGCCCGGTTTACCCCATGCATCGCCCTCGGTACGCAAGTTTGCGCGCGAGCTGGGCGTACCTATTGGTGAAGTCCAAGGCAGCGGCCCCAAAGGCCGCATTACGCAAGACGATGTGCACGCCTT
>CAMBFN010000103.1 GCA_945865425.1 Comamonas sp. lk
AGCCCTGCACCCAAAATGCCCACTTTCTTTGGTGCAAAACGCGGCACATTGGCCGGGCGCGCACGCCCGCTCTTAATGGCGTTGAGGTTGAAGAAAAAAGTGTTGATCATGGAGCGAGCGTTCGTGCCCGTCATCAGCAGCGCCAGGTAGCGGCTTTCGATACGCAACGCGGTATCTAGGTCCACTTGCAGGCCTTCGACCATGCAGGCCAGTATGGCCTCAGGCGCGGGGTAGAGGCCGCGTGTTTGCTTCATCAGCATGGCAGGGGCCACGGGCAGCATGCCCGCCACCTTGGGGTTGCTGGGCAGACCGCCGGGCACTTTGTAGTCTTTGGCTTCCCAGGGGTGCTGAGCTTGCGGGTTGGCGGCTATCCACTCCAGCGCGTGGGCGCGCATGGTGGCCGCGGCGTCGGGGCCGGGTGGTACCAGGGCATGCACCAATCCCATTTCCAATGCTTGCGCGGGACCAAATAGTTTGCCTTCTACCAAAAACGGCTGTGCACTCATCAAACCTAAGTGGCGCGTCATTTTGGTAACACCGCTGGCTCCGGGCAGCAGGCCCAGGGTTACTTCGGGCAGGCCGAACTGGATCTTGCGGTCTTCGATGGCGATGCGGTAGTGACCTATTAGCGCCACCTCCCAACCACCACCCAGCGCGGTGCCATTGAGGCAGCTGACAACCGGCTTACCCAGCGCCTCTAAGGTGCGCATGGACTTTTTCATGCGCTCAATTCCGGCAAATACGCTGGGCGCATCCGAGGGTTGCAAGCGCATGGTGCCTTTGAGGTCCGCACCGGCAAAAAACGTGGATTTAGCCGAGTCCAGGATGATGCCCCGGATACTGTCTTTGTCTTGAAGCGCCTGTGCGGCCAGAGCATCCATGTCTTGCTGCCATTGCAGGCACATGGTGTTGACCGGCGAATTGGGCTCGTCAAAGGTGACGGTGGCGATGCCGTCTTGCAGCGCGTAGCGTATGGTCTGCATGCTTAGATTCTTTCCACAATAGTTGCGATGCCCATGCCGCCGCCCACGCACAGCGTGGCCATGCCGTAGCGCAGATTACGGCGGTGCAACTCGTCAATGAGCGTGCCCAAAATCATGGCGCCGGTTGCGCCTAGCGGATGGCCCATGGCGATAGCGCCGCCGTTGACATTGGTTTTTTCGTGGGGCACTTTCATTTCTTTCATAAAGCGCATGGCCACGGCGGCAAAGGCTTCGTTGATTTCCACCAGGTCCATCTGGTCCATGGTCATACCGGCCTTGGCCAAGGCTTTGCGCGCCGCGGGCATGGGCCCGGTCAACATGATCGTGGGGTCAGCGCCGCTCAGGGCAGTGGCCACAATGCGCGCGCGTGGCGTGAGGCCATGTTGTTTGGCGGCGGCCTCGCTGCCGATCAGCACGGCGGCGGCACCATCGACAATGCCCGACGAATTGCCGGCGTGGTGGACATGCAAAATGCGTTCGACCTGCGGGTAGCGCGACAGCGCCACCTGGTCATAACCCATGGCGCCCATTTGTTCAAAAGCCGGTTTGAGAGAGGCCAGGCCCTCCATGGTGGTGCGCGGCTTAATGAACTCGTCTTTGTCCAAAATGACATTGCCCACGGCGTCATGCACCGGCATGATGGAATGGTCGAAATAGCCTTGCGCTTGCGCATAAGCGGCGCGGCGCTGGGATTCGAGGGCGTAAGCGTCCAGGTCGGTGCGGCTAAAGCCCTCCATGGTGGCGATCAGGTCGGCGCCAATGCCTTGGGGCACAAAAGCGGTTTGCATATTGGTCTCGGGGTCTTGCGCCCAGGCACCGCCATCCGAACCAATGGGCACGCGGCTCATACTCTCCACACCACCAGCTACCACCAGGTCTTCCCAGCCCGAGCGCACTTTTTGCGCAGCCATGTTCACCGCCTCAAGGCCCGATGCACAAAAGCGGTTGATCTGCACGCCGGCGCACTGAAAGTCCCAGCCCGCCTTGAGCGCAGCGACCTTGGCGATGACGCTGCCTTGCTCTCCCACAGGCGAGACCACACCCATCACCACATCATCCACCATGGCGGTATCAAATTGATGGCGATGTTGCAAGTCGCTTAGCAATCCTGACAGCAGGTTGATAGGCTTAACTTCATGCAGGCTGCCGTCTTTTTTACCCTTGCCGCGGGGGGTGCGGACGGCGTCAAACACATAGGCTTCGGTCATGGTCTATCTCCTCTGAAATGGGGCGCAAAAGCCCGTTATACGTAGGGGTGGCGGTAAGCGGGGCAGCGCCCGCGTATTCTGCGGTGGAGTATATTGTTCTGAAAACGGCAAGCGTAGGCCACCGCCCGCCTTGCATGTCCCTTGCATGACTAATGAGAGAAGCCATCACCATGATTGAACGCACGCTGTATTCCCCAGACCACGAAGCCTTTCGCGACAGCTTTAGGCGCTTTATTGACAAGGAAATCGCTCCTTTCCATGCCGATTGGGAGGAGCAGGGTTATGTGGACCGGGCCGTATGGAACAAGGCGGGTGACAACGGCTTTTTGTGCATGTCCATGCCCGAAGCCTATGGCGGCTCGGGCGCGGACCGCTTGTATTCGGTCATCCAGATGGAAGAATTAGGTCGGGTCGGGTATTCGGGTATCGGCTACAGCCTGCACAACGAAATCGTGGCACCCTATATCGAACGCTATGGCACCGAGGCGCAAAAAGCCAAGTTCTTGCCCGCCATGGCCAGTGGAGCCATGATCGGCGCTATCGCTATGAGCGAGCCCGCCGCCGGTTCGGACTTGCAAGGCATCAAAACCACCGCCCTGAAACAAGCCGATGGCAGCTATATCCTGAATGGCAGCAAAACCTTTATCACAAACGGCTGGCATGCGGACATGGTGATTGTGGTCGCCAAAACCAACCCTGCGGCCGGCGCCAAGGGCACCAGTTTGCTGCTGGTAGAGCGCGGCATGCCCGGTTTTTCTGTGGGCAAGCGCCTTAAAAAAATGGGCCTGAAAGCGCAAGATACGTCCGAGCTATTTTTTGACCAAGTGCACGTGCCCGCCGAGAACTTGCTGGGCGGCGCGGTACTGGAGAACAAAGGCTTTATCTGCCTGATGGAGCAACTGCCTTGGGAGCGCCTGCAAATTGCCATCAGCGCGGTGGCTGCCGCCCAAGTAGCCATCGACTGGACGGTGGACTATGTGAAAGAGCGCAAAGTATTCGGCCAGACCGTAGGCAGCTTTCAGAACACGCGCTTTACCCTGGCCGAGCTGCAAACCCAGGTGCAAATTGCCGCCGTATTTGTGGACAAATGCACCGAGCTATTGCTGCAAGACAAGCTAGACACCGCCACTGCCAGCATGGCCAAATACTGGTGCTCGGACATGCAGTGCAAAGTGATGGATGAATGCGTGCAGCTCTTTGGTGGCTATGGCTATATGTGGGAATACCCCATCACCCGCGCCTACGCCGACGCCCGCGTGCAGCGCATTTACGGCGGCACCAATGAAATCATGAAGGAAGTGATTACGCGGGCTATGGGCTTGGGTGGGAAGTAGGGGTTTGGCGAGACGGTAGGGGCAATAGCCTGGACCTTTCCCTCAGCCATTTCACATCAAGGTGGCATCGGCATCGGATAAGGCTTAGCAAAGGTAAAGGCTTGCGCGCTGGGTCCGTTTTTTCTTATGTATTCCAGTTTTTTTCGGGCTTCTTCAGGGCTTGGAATGTGGCCCGCCGAAATCCACCATAGCGCTTGGTGTGACTCTCCCATTTTGTTGAACCAGGCCTCGCGATCTTTGATCAACTCGACGTGGAGGGACTTGTAAACGTAGTGCTTTAAAGCTTCCAGATCAGCCCAAACGCTCATATTGATGAGGAGCAAGGGATCATCAAAAACGCGAATCGCGGTCGCACTGCCGCTATCTTCCTGGAGGCGCCATATAAATCCGTCCGCACGATCTGCGAGGGCGTTGATTTCGTCCAGGCGTGACACGAAGCCTTGCATTAGCTCCGACTCCATATCGGCTTTTGCCTGGGCTACGTTAACCTGCGCTATGTGAAAAGAAGCCATCTAAATTTCCTTTGCAATAGCCAAAGGCGTAGTCCCACGGCGCGCTAAGCCTCCTAGGCTAAGCGGCCTGGGCAACCAAGGTGTAGCACAGTGGCAATTGGGCTGAACGGTTTTCGTAAACAGCGTAATCTTCTTCGCGGTTCATGTGAGGGTGCTCCTGTAGGCTCTGAAGTTGAAAACCATTTTGCACGCAGGCGGACACAATTTCACCCAGGGTATGTACAAACCAATAGCCGGTTTGGCCGGCCCCACCGTCACTACCATCATAAGTAATTGAATTTTCAATACGGATGGGAGACTTTTCGAAGTAACTTATTTCAGGCTGGAATGGGTTTGATGCATCGGGATTGAACATCTCTAAGATGGGATGGGTTTCATAGATGACCAAGTGTCCACCGGAGCGCATCAGTCCCCTTACTGCTTTGAAAAATCCATCAAGATCGGGCATTCAATTGGCAACACCTATGGTGATGAGCGCCAAGTCGTGTTGGCCTAAATCCGAGGGTAGCTGATAAATGTTGGCCTCCAACAGACGAGGATGCAAACCAGCCCTATCTGAGAGCACAGCACCTTGCGCCAGGAAGGCGGAGGATTGGTCTATGCCCAACAAGGGTTGTGCGCCCAATGCTGCCAGAGAAAGCAATTCACGGGCATTGTTGCACCCGATTTGCACCGCGCTTCGTCCGGCAATGGCCAATTCCCTTAGCGTGGAAATTAAACAGTCATCAAGCACGTTAAAGCCCGGCTGAGCGGCAGCGAGTAAAAGCCTGTCCCATGATGCACCCTGCCCATGTAGGTGTGCTGATGCATTCCAGGCGGCTTTATTTGCTTGCGTGTAGGCGAAGATCGATTCAGATGTCATTCCTGTCCGGCCAGAAGTGGAATTTGATTGATGAATTTGAAGCTAACCAAAACCTAAGCCTACAAGTCTTTCGAACTTTAGGCAATCAGGGGGCAGCCATTTACAACACACGCAGTGTTAGCGATTACCACTTAAAGTGAATGTGGCAGCATTATTTACGTCAAATCGGCCCAGCCGTGTGATACGCAGTCGGGAATAGCGAGGCAGTTTGCGGCCCAGGAAAATGCAAGAGCGCTACCTTAGGCTTTATTTCCCCACCTGCACCATCTTCATCGCCGACGCGATCAAGGCGGACACCTCGCTCATATTGCTGGGCACGATCAGCGTGGTAGTCGCGTCATTAGCCACACGGGAATAGGCATCCACCGCGCGTTCGGCAACTTTGAGTTGCACGGCTTGTTCGCCGCCGGGCTGGCGGATAGCTGCGGCGATGCGTTCGATGGCTTCGGCAGTGGCATTGGCCACAGCGGTGATGGAGGCTGCTTCGCCTGCGGCTTTGTTGATGACGGCTTGCTTTTCGCCTTCGGAACGGGCGATAAAAGCTTCGCGCTCGCCAGTGGCGATGTTGATCTGCTCTTGGCGCCGACCTTCGGAGGCGGCAATCAGGGCGCGCTTTTCGCGCTCGGCAGTAATTTGCTGCTGCATAGCGTGCAAAATTTCTTTGGGTGGCGTCAGGTCTTTGATCTCGTAGCGCAGCACTTTCACGCCCCAGTTCAGCGCCGCTTCGTCGATGGCCGCCACCACCTGGCCGTTGATCAGGCTGCGTTCTTCAAAGGTTTTGTCCAGCTCCAGCTTGCCGATGACTGAGCGCAGCGAGGTCTGCGCCAGCTGCGAAATTGCCACCAAGTAATTTGACGAGCCATAGCTGGCCCGCATGGCATCGGTGACCTGAAAGTAGAGGATGCCATCCACTTGCAGTTGGGTGTTATCCCGCGTGATGCAGACCTGGCTGGCAATGTCCAGCGGTATCTCCTTTAGCACATGCTTGTAGGCTACACGGTCGACAAAGGGCACCAAAAAGCTGAGTCCCGGTGTCAGCGTGCCCTGGTATTTGCCCAAGCGCTCTATGACCCAGGCATGCTGCTGAGGCACCACCTTGATCGATTGGGTGATAAAAATGACTGCGATGACCAGTAGGACGATAGCGATTTCCATGATGTTTTTACCTTAAGTTTTTTCAAGCACGAGGCGGCTGCCCTGAACTTCGACAACCCGGTGTTCACCAGATTGGGTTATGACACCGGGCCTGTGCATAGCGGTCCAGTTGGCACCTCGGTAGTGCACCTGCGCACTGCCGTCCGAGGCCCAAGCCTCCACAGTAACGAGTGCGCCGATGTCCAGATTCACGTTGGGGTTGGATTGGGCTTCGGGTTCGACACCGTGCCTCTGCTTCAAGCGGCGCCACAGCAGTACCGCTGCGCCACCAACTACTGCAGCAACTACCAGCTGCACCGTAAGCGGGCTGCCCGCTTGCGCGGCCACCGCCCCTGCGGCCATGCCCAATGACAGCATCAGCAGATAAAAACTGCCGATTAAGAGCTCCGCGGCCACCGTAATGCCGGCCAAAACCCACCAAATTGTTGACGGCTCCATGGGAATTTTCTCCTGTTTACACGCTTTTCTAAAGTGTATTGTGCGCCCGGCTTTGAACAATGCAAGTCTGATGAAGTAATTAATCCTTACACTTGCGCCTCTTTTTGACTTATGGCCTGCGCCGGAGCCCCTTAATGAAGTTTCGCTTTCCCATCATCATCATTGATGAAGACTTTCGCTCCGAGAACACCTCGGGCCTAGGCATCCGGGCCCTGGCCCAAGCGATAGAAACCGAGGGCTTTGAAGTGCTGGGCGTGACCAGCTACGGGGACCTGAGCCAGTTTGCCCAACAGCAAAGCCGGGCCAGCGCGTTTATTTTGTCGATTGACGACGAAGAATTCACCCCCGGCCCGGACCTAGACCCTGCGGTGCTCAATCTGCGTAACTTCATTGAAGAAGTACGCCGTAAAAATCTGGACGTGCCGATTTACGTCTATGGCGAGACCAAGACCAGCCGCCATATCCCCAATGACATCTTGCGCGAGCTGCATGGCTTTATCCATATGTTTGAGGACACGCCCGAGTTCGTGGCGCGCCACATCATTCGCGAAGCCAAGAGCTACCTCGAGGGCGTGCAACCACCGTTTTTCAAAGCCTTGCTGGACTACGCTGAAGACGGCTCTTATTCCTGGCACTGCCCAGGCCACTCCGGTGGCGTAGCCTTCTTGAAAAGCCCGGTAGGTCAGATGTTCCATCAGTTTTTTGGCGAGAACATGTTGCGCGCCGACGTGTGCAATGCGGTGGAAGAGCTGGGCCAGTTGCTGGACCACACTGGCCCGGTAGCCGCGTCCGAGCGCAACGCCGCGCGTATCTTTAACGCCGACCACTGCTTTTTTGTGACCAATGGCACCAGCACTAGCAACAAAATGGTCTGGCACCACACGGTGGCGCCCAACGACATCGTGGTGGTGGACCGCAATTGCCACAAGTCCATATTGCACGCCATCATCATGACCGGCGCGATTCCGGTATTTCTCAAACCCACACGCAACCATTTCGGCATCATTGGCCCGATTGCCAAAGAGGAGTTCGA
>CAMBFN010000104.1 GCA_945865425.1 Comamonas sp. lk
GACGCCGAGCGCGTGTTGGGCGATGCGCACATGACGATCAACAAAAACGCCATCCCTAACGATCCCGAAAAGCCCATGGTGACCAGCGGCGTACGCATCGGAACCCCGGCCATGACCACGCGCGGCTTCAAGGACGAGGAAGCGCGTGCCACGGCGCACCTGATTGCTGACGTGTTGGACAACCCGCACGACACTGCCAACATCGATGCGGTACGTGCCAAGGTACACGCGCTGACCGCCCGCTTTCCGGTCTACGGCTAAGCCTAATGAAGTGCCCGTTTTGCAGCCATTCGGAAACTCCCGTGGTGGAAACCCGCATGGCCGAGGACGGGGACTTCATCCGCAGACGTCGCCAGTGCGGCGCCTGCGAAAAGCGCTTTACCACCTATGAGCGGGCCGATGTAAGTTACCCGGTGGTGGTTAAAAAAGATGGGCGGCGCATTGATTTTGACCAGGGAAAAATTGTTGGCTCCATGAAGCTGGCCTTGCGCAAACGCCCGGTCAGCACCGAACAAATCGACAGCGCCATGGAGCGCATCCAGGAAAAGCTGCTGACCTCCGGACTGCGTGAGGTGTCATCCACCCGCATAGGCGAATTGGTGATGCGCGAGCTTAAAAAATTGGACAAAGTGGCCTATGTACGTTTTGCCAGCGTATACCGTAGTTTTGAAGACATTGATGAATTCAAGACCTTAGTCAACGAGGTCAACAATTAAGCCCGCCGGGGCTTGATTGCCTAGACCATGAACGCCGTGCCGTATATCGCAAGCGCTTTGCGCCTGGCCGAAGCGGCGCTTTACCTCACCTCACCCAATCCGCGCGTGGGCTGTGTGTTGGTCAATCCGGCAGGACAGGTGATCGGGCAGGGCCATACGCAAATAGCCGGTAGCCCGCATGCCGAAATCATGGCAATGCGGGACGCCCAATCCCAGGGGCATAGCACCCAAGGCGCTACTGCCTATGTAACGCTAGAACCCTGCGCGCACCAGGGCCGCACCGGTCCCTGTTGCGACGCGCTAGCCCTGGCCGGTATCGCGCGCGTAGTCGCGTCCTTGCAAGACCCCAACCCGCTGGTCGCAGGCCAAGGCTTTGCCCGCTTGCGTGCGGCGGGTATTGCTGTTGACGTGGGGCCCGGCGCCTCAGAATCACGCGAACTCAACATCGGATTTTTCAGCCGCATGCAGCGGAAAAGGCCTTGGATGCGTCTCAAGGTCGCCGCTTCGCTCGATGGCGTGACTGCTTTGGACAATGGGCAAAGCCAATGGATTACAGGCACAGCGGCGCGCACCGACGGCCATACTTGGCGTGCGCGGGCCTGTGCGGTACTGACCGGAGTGGGCACGGTGCTGGCGGACAAACCGCTGCTGGATGTGCGCCATGTGGACACCCGACGTCAGCCCATGCTGGTAATTGTGGACAGCGCTTTGCAAACTCCACCCGATGCCGCTTTGTTCGGTCCGCCGCGCAAGGTGTTGATTTATGCAGCCCAGCCCCATACGGCGCGCCAAACGGCGCTGCACCAAGCTGGCGCTGAGATTATCTATTTGCCGGACCCGGGTGGGCCAGACGATCCAGCGCCCAAAGTGGATTTGCAAGCGATGGCGCAGGACTTGGCGCGGCGCGAATGCAATGAGGTGCATATTGAGGCCGGACACAAACTCAATGGCTCGCTGTTGCGCGCCGGTTTGGTGGATGACATGCTGGTGTACTTGGCCCCCCTGTGGCTGGGCCAAGGTGCGGGCATGTCCAACTTCGGGCCCTTGACCGAACTGGCCAAAGGGCTGGCGCTGGACTTTCAAAGCGCACAGCGCATCGGGCCGGACCTGCGTATCCTGGCGCGTGTGCAAGGAAGCGCAGATTTTTAATTTTTCTTGAGAGCTCTATGTTTACAGGCATCATCACCGGCGTAGGCCGCATTACCCGTATCGAAGACTTAGGCACCAGCCAGGCCCATGGCAAGCGCTTACATGTGCAATGCCCGGAAGGTTATCTGGACGACGCGGGCCTGGGCGACAGCATTGCTGTCAACGGCGCCTGCATGACAGTCACCACCTTGCAGCAAGATACGCAGGCCCCGGTATTTACCCTGGACATATCGGCAGAATCACTGGATAAAACTGGCGGCTTGGACACGGTGGGCGAAGTGAATCTGGAAAAAGCCCTGCGCGCAAATGACCGCCTGGGCGGGCATCTGGTCTCCGGCCATGTCGATGGCATCGGTGAGGTCGTGCATTTCGCGCCGGTGGGCGAGAGTTGGGAGTTGCGCATATTGGCGCCGCAGGCATTGGCCAAATACCTGGCCTACAAGGGCTCAGTCACCGTCAACGGCGTCAGCCTCACCGTGAACCGCGTCAATGACTCTAGCACCGGATGCGAGTTCAGCATCAATCTGATTCCGCACACCATCAGCAATACCGCTCTACACCGTCTGGCGACCGGCGTGCGGGTGAACCTTGAGATCGATGTGATTGCGCGCTATGTAGAGCGCATGCTCAGTTCGGGCACGCAAGCTGGCAGCTAATTGCAGCGCACAGGCATTAGTTTGCCTGCGTTGGCTGAGCGCTAGAACATAAAGCCAGTGGAAAAAACCTGCTCGGACATCCATACCGAATGGTCGGCAGTGCCCCGGTAGACCGGCACACCACGCAAGACACCATAGGCAAATTTTTGCGTGGCCTCTAGGTAAATGCTTTTGTAAATCCGATAGCGCAAGCCCAATTCCGCCCCAGCGGTCCAGCCGTTGACCTGCCACCAATCATGGCTGTCAAAGCAGCAGACGCGTTCCCCTTTAGGGCCTACGTCGTTGAGGTGTCCAAAAATCGTATTGTCCGCATGCGGCAGCAATAGGCCGGCACCTAGGCGGCTGATGAGTTGCAATTCGCCGAGTTCCTGTTTGGGGCCATGCAAATGATGGAGCCACACTGCATTGAGCATGATGTGGTTAAAGCCGTTATGCAGCGCGTAGTCGAAAACCGACGCTCCCGTCACCAAGGGGCTGGCAGCGGATAAGTTGCTGACGACACCGCTTACCCGTACGGTTTGACCCGCATCGGTGTTGTATTTGCTGTGGTCGTAATTTAGCTCGATGGCAAAGGTTTTTTCCGGGTTCAGGAAATATCCAATGCGTATGTTTTCCTGCGCCGAAGTCAGGTCCAGTTTAAAAAATGCATTCACTGCATCGCCTAGCATACCCGGGTAATCGCTGGCCTTGACCTGGTGCAAGGTGAAGTCATTACCCAGGCCAGGCTGAGACACATGGATGTCCGAAGGCGCATATTGCTGGCGGCTGTAGCCCCAGGAAAAATACCATTTGCCCTCGTCGTTCAAAGCGCGGTCGAAACGAGCGGCGGGCGCATCGCTCGTAACACCGGCCGCCGGTCCCTCAGCCGCTTTGTCAGGCGTTTGCTGGGCCCGGACCGTAAAAGATAAGAAGGCAGCCACTACGGCCCCGCAAAACAGGCTAAGGGCAGATATAGTTTTCATGGCGCGCTTTTTTAAACAGCCCAAATTTTAGCCCTTCGATCTGTAGGGCTAGCGCCTAGGGCGGACGGTTTAGCGGAGCTTGGCCTTGGCTGCGCGCACTGTCGCCTTGATGCCAGTGCGCGGGGGCAGCCCGGTGTGCTGGGTCAGCAGGGTGCCGGGCCGTGGCGCTTTGCCTGCCAGATTTTTCCCGGCTAGGGGTGTGGAGTTTTTGCGCCTTGCGCTTTCATAACTACCGCCGGTTAAAGGTTGGAAGGTGGGAATCAAATGGTGTTTACCGTTGCCTACCAAATCGGCTCGACCCATGGATTTGAGGGCCTCGCGCAGCAGCGGCCAGTTGTTCGGGTCGTGGTAGCGCAAAAAGGCTTTGTGCAAACGGCGACGTTTTTCTCCGCGCACGATGTCTACGTTTTCTTCGTCGCTCTCCACCACGCGACGGACTTTGCGCAAAGGGTTACGGCCACTGTGGTACATCGCGGTAGCGGTGGCCATGGGGCTAGGGTAAAAAGTCTGCACTTGGTCGGCGCGGAAACCGTTTTTCTTGAGCCAGACCGCCAAGTGCAGCATGTCTTCATCGCTGGTACCCGGATGCGCGGCAATGAAGTAAGGAATGAGAAACTGCTTTTTCCCCACTTCGGCGCTGAATTTGTCGAACAGGGCCTTGAACTTGTCGTAGCTGCCAATGCCCGGCTTCATCATCTTGGACAAAGGGCCTTGCTCGGTGTGCTCGGGCGCGATTTTGAGGTAACCGCCAACGTGGTGCTGCACCAGTTCTTTCACATATTCAGGGCTTTTGACAGCTAGGTCGTAGCGCAGGCCCGAGCCGATCAAAATTTTCTTAATGCCTTTGAGGGCACGTCCACGGCGGTACATCTTGATCAATGGACCGTGGTCGGTAGTGAGGTTCTGGCAAATGCCTGGGTACACACAACTCGGTTTACGGCACGCCGCTTCGATCTCTGGCGATTTGCAGCCCAGGCGGTACATATTGGCCGTGGGGCCGCCCAGGTCGGAGATGGTGCCGGTAAAGCCTTTGACCTTATCGCGGATGTCTTCAATTTCCTTGATGATCGAGTCTTCCGAACGGCTTTGTATGATGCGCCCTTCATGCTCGGTAATTGAGCAAAAAGTGCAACCGCCAAAGCAGCCGCGCATGATGTTGATGCTAAAGCGGATCATTTCCCAGGCCGGGATTTTGGTGGCGCCATCGTGGCTACCGTTTTCGTCGGCATAGCGGGGATGTGGGCTGCGGGCATACGACAGGTCAAACACCATGTCCATTTCTGCGGTCGTCAAGGGTATGGGCGGTGGCGTGATCCACACATCGCGCGCTGTGACACCTTCGCCATGGGCTTGCACCAAAGCGCGGGCATTGCCAGGATTGGTTTCCAGGTGCAGCACGCGATTGGCATGGGCATAGAGCACCGGGTCGCTGCGCACCTGCTCATAACTGGGCAGGCGGATGACCGAGCGCTCGCGCTGCGGCACTTTCAGCCTGCCCGCAAGCGCCGGGTTGGGCACAAAAACCATGGCTTGTGCTTGAGCGCCCAACGGGGATCGTTTGGAGATTGTGGTCCCATCGCGATTAGCCGCAGCTTGTTGTTCAGCCGCCTGGGCCACTTGGGCGGCCTCATCATCGCGGGCACACGTGGCGCCATTCTCGATGGCCAACTCGGACGTGGTCATATAAGGGTTGTAGTGTGCCTCTACTCTGCCTGGCAAGTCCACGCTGCTTGAATCAATTTCGATCCAGTCCTTGCCACTAGGATCATCCGGGCGGCGAACAAAAGCGGTGCCGCGCACGTCGGTTATGGACTGCACCGGCTCGCGGGCGGCCAGGCGATGCGCGATTTCGACAATTGCACGCTCGGCATTGCCGTACAGCAGCAGGTCGCACTTGGCATCGACCACGATGGAGCGGCGCACTTTGTCGCTCCAGTAATCGTAATGCGCGATACGGCGCAAGCTGCCTTCGATACCACCCAAAACAATGGGCACGTCTTTGAATGCTTCCCGGCAACGCTGGCTATAGACGATGGCGGCTCGGTCCGGGCGCTTGCCGCCTATATCACCTGGCGTGTAGGCGTCGTCACTGCGGATCTTGCGATCGGCGGTGTAGCGGTTGATCATGGAGTCCATATTGCCGCTGGTCACACCCCAAAACAAATTGGGTTTACCCAAGGCCTTGAAGGGTGCAGCGCTGTTCCAGTCCGGCTGGGCGATGATGCCCACGCGAAAGCCCTGGGCCTCCAGCATGCGGCCGATGACGGCCATACCAAAACTGGGGTGGTCCACATAGGCATCACCGGTGACCAAGACAATATCGCAGCTATCCCAACCCAGCTTGTCCATTTCGGCCCGGCTCATGGGCAGCAAGGGCGCGGTACCAAAGCGCGAGGCCCAGTACTTGCGGTAGCTACCTAATGGTTTGGCGTCGCGCGCAAAGTGGGATACATCCAGGGGGGCATTCATCCGCGGATTTTAGCTTTGCCCCTAGAATCAAAGGTGGTCCCCGGTGCTGTCTCCCCGGGGTATGTCCTTCCATTTCAAAGGTTGTTCCATGAAAAAACTGTTTTTGGGCCTCGCCGTCCTGTCCCTGCTGGCCGCTTGCGGCAAAAAAGAAGAAGCATCGGCGCCGGCCGCACCCGCACCTGCTGCTGCACCGGCCGAGCTAAAAGTCGCGATCGACCCTACCTACGAGCCCTTTACCTTCAAGACCGCCGATGGGCAACCCACCGGCTTTGACGTGGACGTCGCCAACGCCTTGTGCGACCAGATCAAACGTAAATGCGTGTTCGTGGAACAAGTCTGGGATGGCATGATTCCCGGCCTGAACGCTAAGAAATACGATGTCATCATTAGCTCCATGTCGATTACCGACGACCGCATGAAGGAAGTCGATTTCACTGACAAGTACTACAACACGCCAAGCCGCATTGTGCTGAAGAAAACCGTGAAGTACACCGACCCGGCCTCCATCAAGGGCAAGAAAATCGGCGTACTCAAAGGCTCCACCCAGGAAGCCTATGCCATGGGCGAACTCAAGCCCGCGGGTGTCGTGGTCAACTCCTATGAAGCGCAAGACCAGGTCTACCTGGACATCAAATCGGGCCGTCTGGACGGCACCGTGGCCGACTTTATGGAAGTGACTGGCGGATTCCTGAGCAAGCCCGAAGGCGAGAAATACGCTCTGGCTGGCGCGGACCTTAAAGAACCCAAGTACTTCGGCTATGGCGCCGGTATTGCGCTGCGCAAAGGTGAAGATGCACTCAAATCCGAGCTGAACGCCGCCATCAAAACTATCCGCAGCAATGGCAGCTACAAGACTATGAACGACAAATATTTTGCCAAGTTCAATATCGACGTCTATGGCGAGTAAAGCCGTTTAGGGCTTCGCAGCCCTTGGCGCTGGCGCTTTCTGAAGCGACCTGATCCCTACGGACCGGCACACCAGAGATCCTGGGGTGCCGGTTTTTTTTGACTTTTTTCCTGCCAGGGCTTAGGACTGGGCATTTTTCGCGGCACACTGCATGCTGATGAACGCATATTACTTCAGCATTTTGCAGGGATCCCTGATGACGGTGGCGGTGGCGCTCGCTTCGCTGCTGCTGGCCGTTTTGTTCGGACTGCTGGGCGCAGCAGCGCGGCTCTCGGCCAACCGGTTGGCCGAGGCTGCGGGCACGGCTTACACCACGGTGATTCGCGGCATTCCGGATTTGGTGCTGATGCTGTTGGTGTTTTACGGCGGCACCATGGGCCTCAATTACCTGATGACGGCCATGGGCAGCAAAGGCTCGGTGGACATCAATCCTTTTGTCGCCGGGGTGCTGACCTTGGGCTTTATTTATGGCGCCTACATGACCGAAACTTTTCGAGGCGCGATTCTGTCGATTCCGGGCGGCCAGGCCGAGGCAGCACTAGCCTTTGGTATGGGCCGCACACAAACGTTTTTGCGCATCATTGCGCCGCAGATGGTGCGCTACGCCCTGCCCGGCTTTACCAATAA
>CAMBFN010000105.1 GCA_945865425.1 Comamonas sp. lk
TGACACCTTCCAAGCGCTCAACATCCCCTAGTTTTTCCGGAGAATTGCATGGCCCGCATCACTGTCGAAGACTGCCTCGCGCAGATCCCTAACCGTTTTCAATTGGTACTCGCCGCCACTTATCGCGCGCGCATGCTCAACCAGGGCCATACCCCAAAAATCGAAAGCAAGAACAAACCCGGTGTTACCGCCTTGCGCGAGATTGCTGCGGGCAAGATCGGCATTGAGATGCTGAAAAAAGTACCTTTGTAATCGCTTGCTGCATGCGTCAAAAGGCTCTAACAAGGGCCTTTTTTTATGTCAGGAAACGATGTAGGCGGCGCTGCCCGTCGAGAGCAATGTGCCCTCAGGTCCGAAAAACTCCATGCGCGTGGAGGCGACGCGCGAACCCAGGCGCAAGACCTCTGCTTGCAGATCAAAATGTTCACCAATGCCGGGCCGTAAATAGTCGATACGCAGGTCGATGGTGCCCAAATTGGCAAAACGGCGCAATCTTTGCAGGGGCGCTTCGTCCATATGACGCGCCCCGATAGCGGCCATCACGGCCAAGCCGCCCATGGCGTCCAGGCCAGCGCTGATCACGCCACCGTGGATGCGGTTGTAGCTGAAATGCCCCACCAACTCAGGCTTCATCTGGATGCGGGCGCGTACCCGCGCAGGCCCTAGATCGTGGATTTTGAGGCCCAGAACCCGGTTAAAGGAAATCATTTCCTCAAATATTTTTTTGAGTCCGCTGACAAACTCTTCTTCAAACACAATGTCCTGCAGCGGCACGGCCGAACGCTTGCGCGCCGCTGCCGATGCGGCGCCGGTCTTGAGCGCGGCACCTAGCATTTGCGGGGAAGAGTCGTTAGGCCCCGCCGATCGCTGATCTTGGGGCGCGCTAAGGGCGCTGGCGGGGAGCAGGTCAGAAATAGGCATCTGCCGATTGTCACAGGTCTAAGCAAGTGGCGTGTGTAAGGTGGCCACAACCCTCCCTTGGGCCGGGCAGGCTGCGACCTTACAAGGCGGAGAAATCAGGTTTTCTTTTTTCCAAAAACGCCGAGAAAGCTTCTTTAGCTTGGGGTGACTGGAGCAAGCGTCCGAAGGCGGCGCCTTCCTCGGCAATTTGCGCGAGCACCTGGGCCAGCTGGCCTTTTTTCATGAGCCGCTTGGTTTCCATCAGAGCCGGAAGCGGCTTGGCCGCAAGCTTGAGCGCCTGCCTGCGCGCCAGTGCGTTGGCCTCCGATGGCGGCACTACGCGGTTGACCAGGCCAATCTCCAGCGCGGTCTCGGCAAGTAGGGGCTCACCCAGTAGCAAAGCCTCAGCGGCGCGGTGGTAGCCCATCAATTGGGGCGCCAGCAAACTAGAAGCAGCCTCGGCACACAAACCCAGGTTGACAAAGGGCATGGAAAAAGCGGCGTTGTCACCGGCATAGACCAAGTCGCAATGAAACAGCATGGTGGTACCCACGCCCACTGCAGGCCCGCAGACCGATGCGACCAAGGGCTTGGGGAAGGCCGCAATACCACGCAGAAAACGCGATACATCGGTGTCGGCCGCATCCGCCGAGGGCGGACGACCCAAAAAATCAGCGATATCGTTACCAGCGCTGAAAATCGCTGGATCGCCTTGCAGCACCAGCACATGCACGCTAGGAGCCGCCGCCGCTTCCAGCAGGGCATCGGCGATAAAGCCGTACATGGCTTGGGTGAGCGCATTTTTCTTGTCCGCGCGGTTGAGCGTCAAGGTCATGACACCTTCAGAAACATCTTTCAATACATCTTGCATACCTTCCGTCCCGGCGGGACGCCTTATTCTTTGAAATACACCAGTTGGTGCGTCGTGGCTAGCAGGGTGCCGGCCTCACTCCATAAATAGCCACTTTGGTCGAAAAATCCGTCTCGAAATACCTGCCCACGCGCCTGCGCCAGCAGATACCCTGCACCCACGTCTGCGAACTGCTGTGCGTCGGCATGGAAATACACCGTCATGGAAACGGTACCGGCCGGCACATGTTTGGCGCGGCGCAACCAGACGCGAGGGAAAAATATATCGGCATAGGCAACGATGGCCGGGTAGTCCAGCGCGCGGCCGGCACTGTCGCGCACCCACAAGCAGCTGGTGCTGGCCGACTCGGGCGGCAGCGGATTTTCCTGACCATCCCATTGCTGCGGTAGCGGCCCTTGCAGGCTGCGCATTTCGTAGCGGGAAAACCATTCGACCATGCGCGGCATCTGCACCACTGGCACCTCATGGGGCGGGCGCACTCCTGGCATGGGCAGGTCGTTCGCCCCCCAGGTGCTGCGGCGCGCCGCCGTCAGGGCGGTTCCCGTCAATACACAGGCCTGCGTGCCATCGGCCTGGGCTTGGTGAATTTCAAAAGTCCAGTGCTGCGTGGAGCGGTTGGTGCGTGCCACCGAAAGGTGCAAGTGGTAAGGGCCCAAGGCAATCCCCGCCACGTAATTGATCGTCAGTGACAGTGGTGTTCCCAGGCACTGCGCATGGTCCATGATGGCACGCACCACGGTGGCGGCAGTGATGCCACCAAACGGTCCGACCATATTGGCCCAAGCCGGCGTGGCTTGGCCCAAAAGCACGCCATCGCCCTGGGGCTCTAGCACCAGGGCCTGGTCAAAAGGTTGCAAGCGCGTCAACTTATTCCACACGCACCCAGGTTTGGGTGCGTCCGAGCATCGGGGTGCCAATGTAGCCGCGCACTTCCAGTTTTTTACCACCTTCGATCGGGGTCAGTTTGAGACGGTAGTCGGTGCCGTTGTTGGGATCGAGAATCTTGCCACCTTCCCACACATCTTTACCTTCTATTTTTTTGCCTCCACGAATAATCTCTAGGCCAATTTTGGGTTTGCCCTTGCGGTCATCGGTGCATTTTTCGCAATTGGGTTCCGCATCAGGATTAGCCTCCAGACCGCGCACCACCACAGCCGACAGTTCCCCTGCAGCATTGGTGGAAATACGCACTTCGGCTTTGGGTTTGCCGGTCTTGTCGTCAATGGTGTTCCACAGGCCCAAGGGGCTCATCTGTGCAAATGTCAAGCCGCTAAAGACAGCAAGCAGTCCAAGTACTGTGATTTTTTTCATCGCGTTTTCTCCTAGGTTTCGCTTTAAGGGTGGGTGACTGTAAGGCGCTTTAGACCAGCGCCGCGTCCGTGTCCATCAGCACCGCACTGCCCTGTCGGGTAGTCTGCATCAGGCTGGTGGTTTCAGGAAAGAGTTTGGCGAAGTAAAAACGCGCGGTCTGAAGCTTGCCAAGGTAAAAAGGGTCGGCATTACCCGCTGCGATCTGGCGCAATGCCACCTGGGCTGTGCGGGCCCAAAAATAGCCGAACGTCCAATGGCCGGCAACGCGCAAATAATCCACCGCTGCTGCACCCACTTCGTCGGGGTTTTGCATGCCTTTCATGGCGATATCCATAGTGAACTGCGTCATTTGCTGGCCCAGGTCAGCCACCGGTTTGATGAATTCGGCCATTTTTTCGTTGGCTGCTTCCTCCTGGGCCAGTTCCATTACCAACTTGCCAAATTTGCGCAGCGTGGCGCCGTTGTTGCCCAGGATTTTGCGGCCCAGTAAGTCCAGCGACTGAATGGTGTTGGTGCCTTCGTAAATCATGTTGATGCGCGCATCACGCACATGCTGCTCCATACCCCATTCTTTGATGTAACCATGGCAGCCAAACACTTGTAGGCAAGTCGAGGTGGCGATCCATCCGTTATCGGTGATGAAAGCTTTCACGATCGGTGTCAGCAGCGCCAGCATTTCACCAGCATCTTTGCGCACTTGCTCATCGGGGTGGCTGTGCTCTTGTTGCAAGAGCATGGTGCAAAAGCCTTGCATCGCACGACCGCCTTCGGCATAGGCTTTGGCAGTCAGCAGCATTTTGCGCACATCCGGGTGCACGATGATGGGGTCAGCAGCTTTGTCCTTGGCTTTGGTTCCTGAGAGCGAGCGCATTTGGATGCGGTCCTTGGCGTAGGCCAGCGCATTTTGGTAAGCAACTTCGGTCAACGCCAGCGACTGATTGCCCACACCCAAGCGGGCCGCGTTCATCATCACAAACATACCGTTCATGCCTTTGTTGGGCGCACCGACCAGGGTGCCCACCGCGCCATCCAAAACCATTTGACAAGTGGCGCTGCCTTTGATGCCCATTTTGTGCTCAAGGCCGCCGCAGTAGATACCATTGCGCGCGCCCAGGGTGCCATCGTCATTGACCAAAAACTTGGGCACGATGAACAGGCTCACCCCCTTGATGCCAGCAGGCGCATCGCTCAAGCGTGCCAGCACCAAGTGCACAATATTCTCGCTCATGTCGTGCTCACCAGCACTTATAAATATTTTGTTGCCAGTGATGCGGTAGGTGCCATCAGGCTGCGCTTCGGCGCGGGTGCGCATCAAGCCTAGGTCGGTACCGCAATGGGGCTCGGTCAGGCACATGGTACCGGTCCACTCACCGCTGACCATCTTGCCCAGGAAAGTGGTTTTTTGGGCGTCTGTGCCATGCGTAGCCAGCGAGGCATAAGCGCCATGCGTCAGGCCCGGGTACATAGTCCAGGCCTGGTTGGCGCTGTTGAGCATTTCATAGAAAAACTGGTTCACGATCAAGGGCAAGCCCTGACCGCCATAGGCCGGGTCGCTAGACAGCGCCGGCCAGCCGCCAGCCACATACTGGGCATAGGCTTCTTTGAATCCCTTGGGTGTTGTCACATGGTGCGTGCTTTGGTCTAACTGGCATCCTTCGGCGTCGCCGCTTATGTTGAGCGGAAACAGTATGTCGGAGGCAAATTTCCCCCCCTCCTCGAGGACTGCATTCATGGTGTCCGCATCCATATCGGCATGTGCTGGCATGGCTTTGAGGTCGTCCACCACGTGCAATAGCTCGTGCATAACAAACTGCATATCGCGCAATGGCGGGGTGTAGCTGGGCATAAAGAAAACTCCTAAGTTTCAATAAATCAAGGTAAATCCGTGGTGGCCGCTACGCAAGCAAGGCCCTGGGCTTGGCCGTTTCTTTGCAAAATATTTTCAAAACCCTGGTTGGCTTGCGCTAGTGAGCCGGGCTTTTGCAAAAACCGAGTTTCATAATGCAAAGCCAAAATCAATCCGTGTATCTCAAAGGCAATTTGTGCCGCATCCGCCTGCGCCGCCAAGTGACCACACTCCTTGGCTTGCACGACTGCGCGAAACAACGCGTCCTGCCATTGGCGTACCGCTTGGGCCAATGCGTCGCGCACCGGCCCCGGACGGTCGTCAAACTCCACCGCCCCGCTAATAAATATGCAACCGGACTGGATTTCCACCGCAACGCGCTTCATCCAGTTGTCAAACAAGGCACGCAAGCGCGGTAAGCCGCGGGACTCCTGCAAGGCAGGGAAAAATATTTCCTGCTTGAAGCAGTTGAAATACTCATCAATCACCGAAATTTGCAGGTCTTCCCGTGAGCCGAAGTGCGCGAAGACGCCGGATTTACTCATCTGCATGACTTCGGCCAGCAAACCGATGCTGAGCCCCTCTAGACCCAATCGGGTACTGAGGCTGACGGCCGCCTGCACAATCGCCTGCTTGGTTTGCTGCCCCTTGAACAAGGCGCGTCCGGAATTTTTGGGTTCCGAGACTTCAGGCGAAGGGATTAGCGTGGCAGCAAACGACATGGGCTAGCAGGGATCATCAAAATAGAACGATCGTGCTATTTTGCACCAGATAAACCCCTACCCGGCGTATCCCTGGGTTTTTCTGGGTGTTTTTCTTGTCAGGACGAGCGAATCATGGTGCCAAAAGCTTGATCACTGAGGATTTCCAGCAATAAGACATGGGCTACGCGGCCATCGATGATGTGCACCGCCTTGACACCACTTTTGGCAGCATCGAGTGCGCCACTGATTTTGGGCAACATACCGCCGGAAATGCTACCGTCTGCCACCATGGCATCGATCTGACGGGCGCTTAAATCGGTGAGCAAGTCGCCGGTTTTATTCAGTACACCGCTGATATTGGTGAGCATCAAAAGTTTTTCGGCTTGCAACACGGTAGCGAGTTTGGCAGCAACCACATCGGCATTGATGTTGTAGCTTTCATTGTTTTCGCCAAACCCTATGGGGCTGACCACGGGAATAAAAGCATCGTCCTGCAATGCGCGTAGCACTGCGGGATCGACACTGACGATATCACCCACCTGACCGATATCGTGCGCAATCGACGGATCGGCCTGGTCCCACAATTTAAGTTTTTTAGCGCGGATCATCGCTCCATCGCGCCCGGTCAATCCCACCGCCTTGCCCCCGGCCTGGTTGATCAGCCCGACGATTTCCTGCTGCACCTGGCCCGCCAGCACCCACTCCACCACACCCATAGTTTCCGCATCGGTCACCCGCATGCCTTGGATGAAGGAGCCGGTTTTGCCCAAGCGATGCAGGGCGCTCTCAATTTGGGGGCCCCCACCATGAACGACGACCGGATGAATACCCACGAGTTTGAGCAAGACCACGTCCTGCGCAAACGCCACCTGCAAGGCCGGGTCGGTCATGGCATTGCCGCCGTATTTAATTACCATGGTTTTACCGTGGTATTTGCGGATATACGGCAGGGCGCGCGCTAGGGTTTCGGCCTTGTCATGGATGCTGGTTGAGGTCATGGCGGTGTCCGTGCGTCAAATAGGGACGATTATCTCCCCGCCGTGCTAATTTGCCTGAATTCAAAAGAGCTGAAGCAACCCTTGGTGTCGGACGCAATGACCCCGTCTTGAACTTGACAGACAGGGCAAGGCGCTTGTACCGCAGAGTACGCTAGAAATCCGTTTGTTATGGAGTTGCAGCGCTGGCAACGGCAAACGACTCTTTGCTTTGCCCTTGGGCCACCAGAGATGCCAGCCACTTGGGCGTCAGACCCCGGCCGGACCAGGTTTCGCCATTGGGGCCGCGGAACTTGGCCGCCACGGGTTGGCTCGATTTACGCGCCGCCTTAGGGGCTTTTGCCGCCTTTTCTTTTGCAGGACGCCCGGATTTAGCGGCACCTTTGGCGGTTTTGCGCGTCTGCAAGTCTTTCACGGTGATACCGAAGGCCTGCATTTTCGCTTGAATATCACGCACGGTTGCAGAAAATTCTTTGGACTTAATATCGGCAGCCTGTCTTTGCAGCTTTTCGATTTGGCCTTGGATATCAATCAAATTAGTCATTAGTAACTCCAGCAAAAAAAGTATGGGTCATGATTATAGGAGAATTTCATTCCAATGCAATGAAAAAAATCTACGCCCATCTCATAAAATTTAAAGATAATAATATTTACATGGGCGAATTCAAGCACGAAGTGCAACTTTGATTAACTGAGGTAAAGGTGGCTGAGAATGTTTAGCATTCAAGGCTTCTTGACCTGCCAGTCGAAGTTGCCCATGAATTACAAACATCTCAGCCAAGTGGAAAGATATCAGATCTACG
>CAMBFN010000106.1 GCA_945865425.1 Comamonas sp. lk
TAGTCCTTCAGCACCTTGGCATTGGAAAGCAAATTGCCATGGCTGAGCATGGCGCCTTTGCTGCGGCCGGTGGTGCCACTGGTGTAGACCATGGCCGCCAGATCGTCCGCTTTGCGGGCGGCGACGGTATGCACATCGCTGTGCTGCGCCGCGCGTTCGAGCAAGCTGCCTTGGCGCTGATCATCCAAGGTGAATACATACTGCGTGCCAGCCTGAAACGCCAGCTTGCTGGCCCAAGCAAAATCTCGCGGGCAACACACCAGTACCGCCGGTTCGGCATTGCCTAAAAAGTACTGCAGCTCCGCGCTTTGGTAAGCCACATTGAGCGGCAGGTACACATAGCCGGCGCGCAGCGTTGCCAAGTAAAGCAACATGGCTTCGACTGATTTGTCCACATGCGCAGCGATGCGGCTGCCTGCGGGCAAGCCCAGCGATTGCAACAAATTAGCCAGCATGGCGCTAGCGCGGTCCAGGTCGCGCCAGGAGTAGCACAGGCCGGTTTCGGTCTGCACCGCCGTCTGGTCCAGATCACGCGGAAAGGCGGCGCGCAGCGCGGCAAAAAGATTGTGTTGGGACATAGAAAAACGCGTGCTACGCCGGATGCCGGCTCCAACCAGGCAGCCGCTGCTGCGGCTGCCATGGCAAGAATGCCTAATCGAGCTTTGCGCCCGAGGCCTTGACCACCTTGGACCACTTTGCCAGTTCGCCTTTGATAAAACCATCGAACTGCGCACCAGCCAGATTGGGGAAGTCGGCGCCCTGGTTGGCCCAGGTGGTCTTGGCTTCGTCGGTCTGGCAGGCACGGCGGATTTCTTCTATGGCCCGCGCCTGGATGTCGGCCGGTGTGCCTTTGGGCGCCCAGAGGCCATACCAGGTGCTCACGGTGTAGTCGGGCAGGCCCAGTTCGGTGGAGCACGGCACATCCGGGAAAGCCGGGTTGCGCTTGGTGCCAGAGACCATCAAGGCCTTGATGCGTCCGCCCTTGATATGCGCCGCCGAAGAGCCCAGGCCGTCGAACATCATGTCCACATTGCCGGCAATCAGGTCTTGCAACGCGGGACCTGCGCCCCGGTAAGGGATGTGGGTAATGAAAGTACTGGTCTGCAATTTAAACAACTCACCGGCCAAGTGGTGCGAGGTGCCGCCACCGGCCGAGCCGTAATTGAGCTTGCCGGGGTTTTTGCGTACAAATGCCAAGAACTCCGCGTAGTTGGCAGCAGGGACTTTTTTCGGATTCACCACCAGCACCTGCGGCACGCTGGCCACCATGATCAGCGGTACAAAGTCGCGCTCCAGGTCGTAGTCCAGCTTGGAGTACATGCTGGGCGCGATGGTGTGGTGTACCGCCCCCATAAACAAGGTGTAGCCATCTGGCGCAGCTTTGGACGCGACGGCAGCGCCCAGCGTGCCACCGGCGCCGCCTTTGTTGTCGATGACGAGCTGCTTTTCGGTCAGCCGCGCAAACTGGGCGGACATCGGACGCGCAAAGGCGTCGGTTCCGCCACCAGCTGGAAAGGGCACCACCAAGGTCACGGGTTTGGCCGGCCAGACCGATTGGGCCCAGGCTGGAAAGGCCAGACCTGCCGCGCCTGCGGCAGCGGCTTGCAGCAGCGTGCGGCGGCCCAAAGGCTGGGGGAAATGGGTTTGCAAATCGGTCATAGTGGAATCTCCTTATAGTTAAATCCGAACACCGGGTTCGGTGCATCCTGTGGGCCAAGCCTCAGCCAAGGCGAGGCGCAATTGTCACGCAAACAGGGCCAGCCGCCAGCCGCCGCCCATTACACCAGCGGTACGCGCTGTTTTACCCAGCGTTGGCACCAACCATGCTTGTCTTAGCTAGCACTTAAAACCGCGGCAGGTCTGGATGTTTGCGCTTGCCACCGCGCACCAGCTCTTTGCCGTATTCGGCGCAGCGCTGCAGCGTAGGGATGACTTTGCCGGGGTTGAGCAGGCCTTGCGGGTCAAACGCGCGTTTAACGGCGAACATTTGTGCGTTTTCAGCGGCGCTGAACTGCACACACATAGAGTTGAGTTTTTCCACGCCCACGCCATGCTCGCCGGTGACGGTGCCGCCCATGGCGACGCTGGTCTCCAGGATGTCGGCACCAAAAAGCTCGCAGCGGCGCAACTGGTCCGGGTCGTTGGCATCAAACAAAATCAGCGGATGCAAATTGCCATCGCCCGCGTGGAACACATTGGCGCAGCGCAACTGGTATTTCTTTTCCATCTCGGCAATCGCCAACAGGATGTCGGCCAAGCGTTTGCGCGGAATCGTGCTGTCCATGCACATGTAGTCCGGGCTGATGCGGCCGCTGGCGGGGAAAGCGTTTTTGCGGCCACTCCAAAAACGCAGGCGCTCGGCTTCGTTTTGGCTCACCGCAATCGCCGTAGCGCCATGGCGGCTTAACACCTGGCTCATGCGGCCGATCTCTTCCTCCACCTCCTCTGGCGTGCCGTCGCTCTCGCACAGCAAAATCGCCTGCGCACTCAGGTCATAACCGGCATGCACAAAGTCTTCCACCGCAGCAGTCATGGGCTTGTCCATCATTTCCAGGCCGGCCGGAATAATGCCCGCCGCAATCACAGCGGCTACCGCATCACCAGCTTTGCGCACATCGTCAAAACTGGCCATGATGCAGCGCGCAAGCTGCGGCTTGGGCACCAGCTTGACCAGCACTTCGATGGTGACCGCCAACATACCTTCGCTGCCCACGGCCAGGCTGAGCAGGTCGTAGCCCGGCGCGTCCAGCGCTTCTGCGCCAAAGGTGATGGGCTCGCCCTGGGCGGTAAAGCCGCGCACTTGCAAGACGTTGTGCAGCGTCAGTCCGTATTTGAGGCAATGCACACCGCCGGAGTTTTCGGCGACATTGCCGCCAATCGTGCAGGCGATCTGGCTGCTCGGGTCGGGTGCGTAATACAGGCCCAGTGGCGCCGCCGCTTCGCTAATGGCCAGGTTACGCACGCCGCATTGCACGCGGGCGGTACGCGCCAGCGGATCTACTTTTAGTATTTTGTTGAACTTAGCCAAGGACAGCGTGACGCCAAGGGCATGCGGCATCGCACCGCCGGACAGGCCGGTGCCTGCCCCACGCGCCACCACCGGCACGCCCAGCGCATGGCAGCTGCGCAGCACCGCCTGCACCTGCGCTTCGGTCTCGGGCAAGGCGACCACCAGCGGGCGCTGGCGGTAGGCAGTCAGGCCGTCGCATTCGTACGGCGTGGTGTCTTCAGTTTGGTAGAGCAAGGCATGCGCAGGCAGCTGCTGGGCCAGGGCCTGCACCACGCGCGCCTGCAAGGCAGCACGGGCGACGGCGTCCTGCGAGCTGGCATTCAAGGGGGCATTCATGGCCTGCACTCTAGCGCAGGGCGGCAGAGCCGGCCATGAAGAAACTTGCAAGGCACTGTGAATTCAAGGCGGCGGTGGATTGCCAGCGATCCCCTACCGAGCACGCCACGGTCAAGCCCGAGGTCATTTACTGCCAGCAACAGTACAAGGCGATACGGGGTAAAACCGACTTTGACTTGATTACTTGCTTGGTGATAAAGTATCTACGTTTTCATGAGTACAGCCTAAGGAGTAGCCCATGCTATCCACCGCCAAAGTATTTACCAACGGCCACAGCCAAGCCATTCGTTTGCCCAAGGCATTCCGCGTGAACGTGAATGAAATGTGGATTGCCAAAAACGAGGCCACGGGTGAGATCACGCTCAAACCCAAAGACACGGCTGAAATACGCCTCAAGCGGCTCGACGCATTGATGGCAGCTATTGCTGAAAACCCCTTGCCCGACAACTTTTTGTCGGAAGCCAGCCGTCAACATGCCCCGCCGAAAAACCCATTTGCAGACTGGACAGATAGCCCTGCCAAAAGCCCTCCCAAACGCGTCATGAAACGCTCAGCAAAAATCAAGGAAAGCACTTGATTAAGTACCTGGCAGACACCAATATCCTAGGCTACTTTGCTCGCAACAGTTCTGCAGCCTTACAAAAACGCATGCTTACGGCGCTAAAAAAGCAGGAGGTCGCCATCTCCGCCATCACCCGCGCCGAAACAAGGTTTGGGCTGGCCCTGTTGCAACCTGATGACAAACGCCGCCGCACCGTTGATTTGCTGCTCAACGAGTTTCCGGTTTTGCCGTGGACGGGGGCAGCAGCAGACCTTTACGGCGAAATCGCCGCCCACCTACAGCAAACCGGCCAACCCATCGGCGTGATGGACACCCAAATCGCCGCGCATGCCTTGGCGCTGGATTTGTCTCTGGTCACCCATAACACCCGGCACTTCGAGCGGGTGCCAGGGTTAAAACTTCAAGACTGGATGGTTTGAACTTGCCAGGCCGGATGCCAGTGACCACGGGCGCAAACTCGAACAGCGCCTGAAGGCCGAGGCGGCGGCACGGCCCGCAGCGAACCCGATGCCGGCGTAGATTAGGCCAGCACCTGCTTAAGCCACTCGGCAAAAGCGGCGCACTCCCAGCGGTCCATCATGCCGGTGCGCCAGCACAGATAGTGGGCGTGCGGGCTGGGCACGTTGCCGGTGAAGACCTCGCTCGAGCCCAGGCGTACCAGCGAGCCGTTTTCCAGCCAAGGCGCGCCTAGCTTGAGCCGTACCAGGGCAATGCCCATACCGGCGGCAGCGGCATCGCACATCAGGCCGATGTCGTTGAACTGCGAACCATCGACCGGCTCGGGCCAGTCCAGCCGGTGCGCTGCAAACCAGGTGCGCCAAGGCTCCAAGGGGCTGCGCAGCAAGGGCTGGCTGGCCAGGTCCTGCGCAACTTCAAAAGGGCCGTGCTCGCGCACAAAGGCCGGCGAGGCCATCGGGGTGACCACGTCTTTGGCCAGACAAACATATTCCAGATCGGCATAGCGGCCGGCGCCAAAACGCACCGTCAGGTCGGCGTCTTCAGCGACCACGTCCAGGAGCGGGATAGAGACCTGCATGGTCAGGTCGATTTCCGGGTAGGCCTCGGTAAATTCGCGCAAGCGCGGAATCACCACCGAACGGGCGAACGTGGGGGTCAGCGCCAAGCGCAGTTTGCGCTTGCCCGGCGCGGCGCTGGAGCTGGAACTGGGGAATTTTTGCAGCGTGGACAGGCCTTCGCGCACATGGGCCAGGTATTCACTGCCTTCGGTGGTGAGAGAAAAATCGGCGCGGCCAAAGAGTTTGGTACCAATGATTTGCTCTAACTGGCGCACCCGGTGGCTGACGGCGCTAGGCGTAACGCAAAGTTCTTCGGAGGCTTGGGTGACGCTGCGCAAGCGGGCCAGGGCCTCGAAAGTCAGCAAGCATTGGATGGGGGGGATGCGCGCGGTGCTCATAGGAGTCGCTTACTATAATCCGCCGCTTTACACAGGGCTGACAACTTGCTGCACTGGGCAAAATTTTCATCCAACCGGGAGAGGCCATGGCACAGCGATGGGCAGCGCGCATAGCGGTGTGGCCGCAATACTTTCTGCCCAAGCAGGCCCTGACAGCTTTCGCCGGCTGGGTCGCCACCCGGCGCTGGGGTCAGGCCACTACGCGCTTGATTGCCTGGTTCGTCGGCAAATACCAGGTGGACATGGCGCAAGCGGCGCAAGCGGATATCGCCAGCTACGCCTGCTTTAACGATTTTTTCACGCGCGCGCTGCGCAGCGATGCGCGGCCCTTGGCGCAAGGGCGCTGGCTGTGCCCAGTGGACGGCGCTATCAGCCAGTTTGGTGCCATCGAAAACGGGCAGATCTTCCAGGCCAAAGGCCATGCCTACAGCGCCACCGCCCTGGTCGGCGGCGATGGCGCGCTGGCCGCGCAGTTTGATAAGGGCAGTTTTGCCACTTTGTACCTCAGCCCGCGCGACTACCACCGCATCCACATGCCCTGCGCCGCCACCTTGCGCCAGATGGTCTATGTGCCAGGCGATTTGTTTTCGGTCAACCCGACCACGGCGCGCGGCGTGCCGGGCCTGTTTGCGCGCAATGAGCGGGTGGTTTGCATGTTTGACACCGCGCAAGGGCCCATGGTACTGGTGCTGGTGGGCGCCACCATTGTGGGCAGCATGGCCACGGTGTGGCATGGCGTGGTGAACCCGCCGCGCACGGGAAGTATCAGCCGCCATGATTACCCAGCCGGTCAAATACAGCTGGCCCAAGGCGAAGAAATGGGCCGCTTTTTGCTTGGCTCCACGGTGGTACTGCTACTGCCCGAGGCGCTCCCCGGCTGGAATCCGACGTGGCAGCCCGGTGGCCCGGTGCGCATGGGCCAGCAAATGGCCGGTGAGCCTTAGGCAGCGGCCGAGCCGGGGGCGGCACAAGACGATGCGCTGTTGTTGCTGACAAGTTCAGCATTCTTAATCTGTACGATTTCAGCCAAGATGGAGACGGCAATTTCCGCCGGCGTTTTGGCCCCCAGCTTTAACCCCACCGGTCCGTGCAGGCGGGCCAACTCAGCCTCTGTCATGTCAAAGTGTTCTGCCAGTCGCTGCTTGCGCGTGGCCTGGGTACGCGAGGAGCCGAGCGCCCCGACATAGAAGGCTTCGGATTTGAGCGCCTCCAAGAGGGCCATATCGTCCAGCTTGGGGTCGTGGGTTAGGGCGACGATGGCGGTGTGGGCGTCGGGCAGCATCTCGCGCACCACATCGTCGGGCATGCCCATGAGGCGCTGCACGCCCACCATGTCCAGCCCCGCGCTGTATTCCTCGCGCGGGTCGCAGACCAGCACCTCAAAGTCCAGCATGCCCGCCATCTGCGCCACCGCCTGGGACAACTGCCCGGCGCCGATCAGCAGCAAACGCCATTTGGGACCGAACACGGCGCGCAAGACCGCGCTATCGTAGGTCAGCGTCTGGCCGCGCTGGGCGCCGGTCAGCGTCACCACGCCGCTGGCCATGCTCAGGCTGCGCGTGACCAACTGATGGCGCGCGGTGCGGTCCAGCAAGTCGGCAATCCAGGCGCTGTCCAGCAAGGGCTCGTGCACCAAGAGCAAGGTGCCGCCGCAGGGCAGGCCAAAGCGCGCCGCCTCTTCTTTGCTTACGCCATAGACAATTTCAGTGGGCAGGGCTGCGCTGGCGCCGCTGGGCACGGTAGAGGCGGCGAGCGCAGCAAAGGCTGCTTTGGCACGCGCAATCAGGTCCTCTTCGACGCAACCGCCCGAGACCGAGCCGCTCACCCGTCCGTCATCGCGTACCGCCAGCAGGGCGCCGGGCGGGCGCGGAGCGCTGCCCCAGGTTTGTACGACGGTGACCAGCGTCACCGCGTGGCCGACGCGGTGCCAATCGAGTGCATCGCTGAGCACCCGTAAATCCAGACTATCCATGCACTACTCCCAGGGCTGCGCGCGCAGGCGCCAGGCGAAAAAAGCGCGGTACAAGGCCACGCTCACCACCATGCCCCAGGTCATTCCGACAAACATGCC
>CAMBFN010000107.1 GCA_945865425.1 Comamonas sp. lk
TGTGGAGCGGGAAAAGAGTCTCGAACTCTCGACCTCAACCTTGGCAAGGTTGCGCTCTACCAACTGAGCTATTCCCGCGAAACGTTGACAATTATAGCGTGCAATTTCTGTATTTCCGGCAGCAGCACGCGCTTTCGATAATTTACCTAAGCTCAGTGCTTCAAAGTCTCTGGTGCCACCGGTTCCACGACGACGGCGCCTACCGCAACAACGGTCTCGGCACGCTCTTCGTCCGCCAATGGCACCGGCTGCGAAACCAGCGCCAGTTCCAGCACCTGGTCAATCCAGCGCACCGGCACAATTTCTAGGCCGCTTTTCACGTTTTCTGGTATCTCCTGCAAGTCTTTAGCATTGGCTTCGGGGATCAGCACCAGCTTAATGCCGCCGCGCAGAGCCGCTAGCAATTTCTCTTTGAGTCCGCCAATTTCGGTGATCTCGCCACGCAAGGTGATCTCGCCCGTCATCGCTACGTCACCGCGCACAGCGATACCTGTGAGCGCCGAAACAAAGGCTGTGGCCATGGCGGCGCCGGCACTCGGGCCGTCCTTGGGCGTGGCGCCGTCGGGCACATGGATATGCAGGTCTTTCTTTTCAAAAGCCTCGTCCTTGATGCCCAGGCGCTTAGCGCGACTACGCACCACAGTACGGGCAGCCTCGACGGACTCCTTCATCACGTCCCCCAGCGAACCGGTGCGGGTGATCAGGCCTTTACCCGGCAACAAAGCTGCCTCGATGGTCAGCAAGTCGCCACCTACTTCGGTATAAGCCAAGCCCGCCACCTGTCCGACCTGGTTTTGGTCTTCGGCGCGGCCATAGGTGTACTTGCGCACGCCCAGGTAATCATTCAGGTTGTCCGAATTGACCAGCACCTGCGGAGTTAGCTTTTTCAGCAGCAAGGCTTTGACCACCTTGCGGCAAATTTTGGACAGCTCGCGCTCGAGCGAGCGCACACCCGCCTCGCGGGTGTAATAGCGCACGATGTCGCGAACGGCATCCTCGGCTATGGCCAGCTCGGTTTCTTTGAGGCCGTTGTTTTTCATTTGTTTGGGCAGCAAATACGTCATAGCGATACTGGTTTTTTCGTCTTCGGTGTAGCCCGAAAGGCGGATCACTTCCATGCGATCTAGCAGGGCTGGCGGAATTTTCATGGAATTAGACGTCGCGACAAACATAACGTCGCTCAAGTCATAGTCCACTTCCACATAGTGGTCGCCAAACTTGTGGTTTTGTTCCGGGTCCAGCACTTCGAGCAAGGCGCTGCTCGGGTCGCCCCGAAAATCTGTACCCAATTTGTCAATTTCATCCAACAAAAACAAAGGATTGCGCGTACCGACCTTGGTCAGGCTTTGCAAGACCTTGCCCGGCATCGCGCCGATATAGGTGCGTCGGTGGCCGCGGATCTCCGCTTCGTCGCGCATGCCGCCCAGGGCCATGCGCACATACTTACGCCCAGTGGCCTTGGCAATGGATTGACCCAGAGAGGTCTTTCCCACCCCAGGGGGCCCAACTAAACACAGAATCGGGGCTTTGACTTTGTCTACGCGCTGCTGCACCGCAAGGTATTCAAGGATGCGGTCTTTGACTTTGTCCAGGCCGTAGTGGTCTTCATTGAGTACTTTCTCGGCGTTACCTAGATCGTGTTTGATCTTGGTCTTGGTCGCCCAAGGCAAGCCCACCAGCACGTCGATGTAATTGCGCACCACCGTGGCCTCGGCCGACATGGGAGACATCAGGCGCAGCTTTTTGAGCTCACTTTCGGCCTTCTTTAAGGCCTCTTTGGGCATACGCGCGGCCTTGATTTTTTTCTCTATTTCCTCGATGTCAGCACCGTCTTCGCCATCACCCAATTCCTTTTGAATCGCCTTGACCTGTTCATTCAAATAGAAATCACGCTGGTTTTTTTCCATTTGCCGCTTGACACGGCCACGAATTTTTTTATCCACGTTCAGGATGTCCACTTCGCGCTCAATTTGCTCAAACAAATTCTCCAGTCGCGCCTTCACCAATGGCAGCGCCAACACCGCTTGCTTGTTTTCCAACTTCAAGGGCATATGCGCAGCGATGGTGTCGGCCAAGCGACCCGGGTCGTCAATACTGGCGATGGAGGTGAGTATCTCGGGCGGGATTTTTTTGTTCAGCTTGACGTACAAATCAAACTGTTGCATGACCGCGCGACGCAAAGCTTCGATTTCGCTGGCCTGGGTCTCACCCTCGGACGCAGCTGTGCTTTGCACATCTAGCGGCAGCACATTGGCCGTGAAATGCGTTTCGCCGTCCTCAATACGGTTCACTTTGGCGCGCTGGTGGCCCTCTACCAAGACCTTGACCGTGCCGTCGGGCAGCTTTAGCATCTGCAAAATAGTAGACACGCAGCCCATGTCAAACATGTCCGAGACCAGGGGCTCGTCTTTGGCGGCGGTCTTTTGCGCTACCAACATGATGCGGCGCTCCGCTTCCATGGCCGCCTCTAGGGCCTTGATGCTTTTTGGCCGCCCGACAAAAAGCGGGATCACCATATGGGGAAAGACAACCACATCGCGCAGCGGCAACATAGGCAGGTCAATAGGAAGCGCGTCTAAGGGGGTGTAACCGGACATAAAAATCCTTTTCTATCTGCTGGATATGGTCTGGTTTTTTGAAATTTCAAGCATGTCGAAGATCAAACAGTCCAAAAGCCGCCCTGGACCGACAAAAATTGAGACTGCCCGGGACCGTGCGCAATGCGCTCACGCCTTTTTGGCGACCTCTCGGTACACCAGCAATGGCGGTTGGTTTTCCTCAATCGTCGAGGCATCCACCACCACTTTTTCCACCTCATTAGAGTCGGGTAAATCGTACATGGTGTTGATCAGCGACTGCTCCAAAATCGAGCGCAAGCCGCGCGCGCCGGTTTTACGGGCTAGGGCACGTTTGGCAATAGCGCGCAGCGCTTCAGGCCGGATCTCTAGCTCTGCGCCCTCCATAGCGATCAATTTGGCGTACTGCTTAACCAAGGCGTTTTTAGGCTCGGTCAAAATTTGTATCATGGCGTCTTCGGTGAGCTCGGCCAGGGTGGCCACCACGGGCATACGACCGACCAACTCGGGAATCAAGCCGAATTTGATCAAGTCCTCCGGCTCCACGTCCTTAAACACCTCGGTCAGGCTGCGCTGCGCTTTGCTCATCACCGTGGCGCTAAACCCGATACCCGAGGACTGGGTTCGGTTTTCGATCACTTTTTCCAAGCCGGCAAAAGCACCGCCGCAAATAAACA
Source organism: Comamonas sp. lk (assembly GCA_945865425.1). Lineage (GTDB taxonomy): Bacteria > Pseudomonadota > Gammaproteobacteria > Burkholderiales > Burkholderiaceae_C > Allorhodoferax. Next base: position 3,254 of record CAMBFN010000107.1, read on the forward strand.
AGATGTTGGTGGTGTCGATCTGGACAAAGTCCTGGTTGGGGTGCTTACGGCCGCCCTGGGGTGGCACGCTAGCCATCGTGCCTTCAATTAACTTGAGCAAAGCCTGTTGGACACCCTCGCCCGATACGTCGCGGGTAATTGAGGGGTTATCGGACTTGCGGGAAATTTTGTCGATTTCGTCGATGTACACAATACCGCGCTGGGCACGTTCGACGTCGTAATTGCAGCTTTGCAGCAGCTTTAGCACAATGTTTTCCACGTCCTCGCCTACATAACCGGCTTCCGTCAGCGTCGTGGCATCTGCCATCACAAAGGGGACATCGAGCATACGCGCCAAGGTCTGCGCTAAAAGTGTCTTGCCTGAGCCAGTGGGCCCGATCAGCAAGATATTGCTCTTGCTTAGCTCAACCTCGTCTTTTTTAGACTGCTCTTGATGGCGCAAGCGCTTGTAATGGTTGTACACCGCCACCGACAAAGTGCGCTTGGCAGGCTCTTGCCCGATCACATAATTGTCCAGATTGGCTTTGATTTCAGAGGGGGTGGGCAGGCCGCTGCGGCCACTGGATACGCTGGCCACCGCAGGCAATTCATCGCGGATGATCTCGTTGCACAGATCGATACATTCGTCACAGACAAAAACCGAGGGGCCTGCGATCAGCTTTTTCACCTCGTGCTGACTTTTGCCGCAAAACGAGCAATAAAGATTCTTCTCGCTGGAATTGCCTTTTTTTTCGGCCATGTAGGTTTTACCTTTAACTGGTGAGTCTCAATGATAACCAAATAAAAACGGCGTCCTTCGGTCTGAAAGACGCCGTTTTGCGCGCTGGGAACGCGCGACCTCAGGGCCGCTTGGCAATCACCTGGTCCACCAGGCCGTAGTCTTTGGCCTCATCAGCGGACAGGTAGTAATCGCGCTCAGTGTCGCGGGCGATTTTTTCCAAGGGCTGGCCGGTACGCTCTGCCAAGATTTTGTTGAGCTGTTCGCGCGTTTTGAGAATCTCGCGCGCATGGATTTCGATTTCAGTGGCCTGACCCTGGGTGCCGCCCAGGGGCTGGTGGATCATGACTTTGGAATTGGGTAGCGAAAAGCGCTTGCCCTTGGCGCCGGCCGCCAGCAAAAACGCGCCCATGCTGGCCGCCATACCGATGCACAGCGTGGACACGTCGGGTTTGATGAAATTCATGGTGTCAAAAATCGCCATACCTGCACTCACTGAACCGCCGGGCGAGTTGATATAGAAGGAAATATCTTTGTCGGGGTTTTCACTTTCCAGGAATAACAACTGGGCGACAACCAAATTGGCCGTTTGGTCATTGACCGCGCCGACCAAAAAAATGACCCGCTCTTTGAGTAAACGGGAATAAATGTCGTACGAGCGCTCGCCGCGCCCCGACTGCTCAATAACCATGGGCACCATGCCCAGGGCGCGGGTGGAGTTGCTTCCCGGCAATTCGAAATTCATAGTTTTTCCCTAGTTAAGTTCCGCTTGAGCCGCCAGAGCGCGGCACCAAGCTACAAATCAATTCTGCCCCATTAACTCGTCAAAGGAGATGGCCTTCTCGGTAACCTTGACCTGGGACAGGACAAACTCCGTCACATTGTTCTCAATCACTACCGACTCGACCTCGCTCATACGGTTCTGGTCGCCGTAGTACCAGCGGACCACTTCCGCTGGGTTCTCATAGCTGGAAGCCAGTTCTTCTACGTGCTGCTTGATCTGGGCTGGCGATGGCTGCAATTGCTTGGCACGCACCAGTTCGCCCACCACCAGGCCCAGGCGCACACGGCGCTCGGCCTGCGCGGTAAACAGTTCCTCAGGAATGGGAGCGTTGTCCGCATCCTTGATGCCGCGCTGCTTTAAGTTGGCGCGGGCATCAGCGACCAGGCGCTCGACCTCGGCCTGAACGCTCGCCTTGGGCAGGTCCAACTCGGATTTGGAAATCAGCGCTTCCATGACGCCTTGCTTGTTGCGCGATAGTAGCCGGGCCTTGACTTCACGTTGCAGGTTTTTGCTGATGTCTTCGCGCAATGCCGCCACGGTCGCGTCGGCAATGCCCAGGCTGCGGGCCAGCGCATCGTCTACCTCGGGTAAATGTGCCGCCTCCAGCTTCTTGACCGTGACCATGAAATCGGCGGTTTTGCCCGCGACGTCTTTGCCTTGGTAGTCCTCGGGGAAGACCAAAGGGAAAGTCTTGCTCTCGCCCAGCTTCATGCCATGGGTGGCTTCTTCAAATTCTTTGAGCATTTGGCCGTCGCCCAAAATGAACTGGAAATCCTCTGCCTTGCCGCCATCAAACAACTCGCCATCGATTTTGCCTTCAAAGTCCACGGTGGCACGGTCACCGTCCTGGGCTGCAGCCTCCTGGGGTCGCTGGGCAAAGGTGCGGCGCTGTTTACGCAAAATATCAATAGTCTTGTCGATCGCGGCCTCGGTCACCTGCGAATCAACTTTTTCCACTTCGGCGCTGGCCAAGTCACCGATTTTCACTTCCGGAAAGACTTCGAACACTGCATCAAATGCCATGGCACCTTCCACCGCCTCGGCGGCCTCGCTGATGCGCGGTTGCCCGGCAACGCGCAGCTTCGCTTCGCTAGCGGCCTGGGCAAAAGCCTGGCCGACTTTATCGCTCATCACTTCATAATGCACCGAGTAACCATAGCGCTGGGTAATCACGTTCATGGGCACCTTGCCGGGACGGAAACCATCCATCTTCACGGTGCGAGCCAGTTTGCGAAGACGCGCCTGCACCTCGTTTTGTACCGCGTCCACAGGCAGTTTTAGGGTGATCTTGCGCTCCAACTTTTCCAAAGTTTCAACTACTACCGTCATGACAGGTGCTCCAAATAAAAATTCAAGGCCAGGCAGCGCCGCCGATTGCGGTCACTGGACTGGCCGCAAAGGGGACTCACAGTACCTTTTGGGTGGTGCGCGGGGGGGGACTCGAACCCCCACACCATTGCTGGCGTCAGGACCTAAACCTGGTGCGTCTACCAATTTCGCCACCCGCGCAAAAAATTCAGCAACCCGCCGCGCCCTGCGCAACACTCTCAAAGTGCTGGCCGGCGCGGCCGATCGCTGGAAATCGGTTAGCCGATTATTTTAGCCTGCACGCCCACCGGCTCGCGCCGCACCCTGAACCATGCGGCATACATGGCGGGCAAAGCCAGCAAAGTCAAGGCCGTCGCCACCATAAGGCCGCCCATAATGGCGACCGCCATCGGGCCCCAGAACACCGAGCGCGACAAGGGGATCATGGCCAGCACTGCAGCGGCCGCGGTCAGCACGATAGGCCGCAAACGGCGTATCGCCGACTCGACGATGGCATCCCAGGCAGGTACGCCGTTAGCGCGGTCTTGTTCGATCTGGTCGATCAAAATCACCGAGTTGCGCTGAATCATGCCCATCAAGGCAATGACGCCCAGCAAAGCCACAAAGCCAAAGGGGCGCCCAAAACTCAGCAAGGCGGCAGCCACACCGGCAATCCCCAGCGGCCCGGTTAAGAACACCAACAATGCACGGCTGAAACTGTGCAGTTGCAGCATCAAGAGCGTGAACGTAATAAACAGCATGATGGGAATGCCCGCCGCAATCGAGCTGGAGCCCTTGCTGCTTTCCTCGACCGCGCCGGCTACCTGAATGCGGTAAGCGCCCTGCCCTTGGGCCGCCCAGCTGGACTCTAGTTTGCGCAGTTCGGGCGCCAGTTGCCCAGTCACTGTAGCGCCTTGAAGGCCCTCGGCAATATCGCCCTGGACGGTAATTGCGTAATCGCGCCCCTCGCGCCAAAGCACGCCCGGCTCCCAGACAAAGGTCGGTTTGGCGATTTGCGTCAGCGCAATGGACTTGCCACTGGCCGTGGGCACATAGGCGTTGCCAATATCGGAAATTGCATTGCGTTCAGACAAGGGCTGACGCAGCACGATGTCGATCAACTTGTCGCCCTCGCGGAACTGGCCCACTGTGCTGCCCGACAGCAAGGTGCGGGCCGCCTGGGCAATCGACTGGCTGCTCACCCCCAAGGCGCGGGCCTTGGCCTGGTCCACGTCCAGCCGAATCACCTTGACCGGCTCGTTCCAGTTGTCATTGACGCCGCGCATATTGGGGTTGGCCCGCATCTGTGC
>CAMBFN010000108.1 GCA_945865425.1 Comamonas sp. lk
TCCACCAGCAACCTCTCGCCTTGGAACCGCGTGGCGGTGTACTTGAGCCTGTGCGCGGTGAGCAACCACATCCGTCGCCACAAGCGCCCCGAATACATTGCGCACCGCGACTTCACCCCCATCGAATGCCTGCCCGACGATTGCCTGCTCAAAGACTACCCCGTCGATCTGCCCTGGAAAGACGGCATGCCCGGCAGCGCGCTGCAAACTTCCACGGTGCCTTTTGACGAGCAGAAAGCCGCCGCATGAGCTTGTTTGCCAAACTTCAACAGCGCCAGGCCGAGGGCCGCCCGATACGCGTCGGCCTGATCGGCGCCGGCAAATTCGGCTCCATGTATTTGGCGCAAATTCCGCGGACACCCGGGGTTCATTTAGTGGGCATTGCCGACTTGTCGCCCGATGGTGCGCGCACCAACCTAAGCCGTGTCGGCTGGGAAGCCCAACGCATGCAGGCCGCGTCATTGGATGCGGCCATCAAGATGGGCACCACCCATATCGGTGAAGACTGGCGCGCGCTGGTTTCGCACCCGGCCATTGACGTCATCGTCGAATGCACCGGCCACCCGATAGCCGCCGTGGACCATTGCCTAGAAGCCTTCGCGCACGGCAAGCATGTGGTGAATGTCACCGTCGAGGCCGATGCCTTTTGCGGCCCCTTGCTGGCGCACAAAGCTGCACAGGCCGGCGTGGTGTATTCCTTGGCCTTTGGCGACCAGCCCGCCTTGATTTGCGACCTGGTCGACTGGGCCCGCACCTGCGGCTTTCCGGTGGTGGCAGCCGGGCGCGGCCACAAATGGCTGCCGCATTTCAACCAATCCACGCCCGATACGGTGTGGGCCAACTACGGCCTTACGCCCGAACAGGCTTTGCGCGGCGGGCTCAATCCCAAAATGTTCAACAGCTTTTTGGATGGCTCCAAACCCTCTATCGAAAGCAGCGCGGTGTCTAACGCCACCGGGCTGGGCGTGCCATCGAATGGCTTGCTGTATCCACCGGCCAGCGTGGAAGACATTCCTTTTGTGACGCGGCCTGTTCAAGAAGGCGGGGTGCTCGAGCGCAAAGGCATGGTTGAGGTGATTTCGTCTCTAGAGGCCAATGGCCGCAAGATCCCCTACGACATCCGCATGGGCGTGTGGGTGACGGTAGAGGCCGAGACCGACTACATCAAAAACTGCTTTGAAGAGTACAACGCGCACACCGACCCCAGTGGCCGCTACTTCACGCTGTACAAGCGCTGGCACTTGATTGGTCTGGAAGTGGGCATGTCGGTCGCTAGCGTAGCCCTGCGCGGCGAACCTACCGGTGTGGCCACTGGCTGGAATGCCGATGTCGTGGCTACTGCCAAACGCGATCTGCAAGCGGGCGAAATCTTGGACGGCGAGGGCGGCTACACCGTCTGGGGCAAATTGCTGCCGGCAGAAACTTCGCGCCAACTCGGCGGTTTGCCGCTAGGCCTGGCGCACAACATCCAACTGCTGCGCCCGGTGCGCCAGGGCCAGTCATTGTGCTGGGATGATGTCGCGATAGACACTAGCACCCGCGCCTATCAGTTGCGACGCGAAATGGAAGACCATTTTGCCGTGCCGCTGGCAAAAGCGGCTTAGGGCGCAGCGCGCCCAATCCTTGGCTAGTCATTGCCAGACCACAGCAACTGCGTCATTGCGAGGCCGCAGGCCGTGGCAATCCATTGCTTTATGCGCAGATGGACTGCCGCGTCGCTAGCGCTCTTCGCAAAGACGGGTTTTTTAGCGCAGCCAATCCAGCAATAACCGGTTGACGGCTGCGGGCTGCTCGCGGTGCAAAAAGTGGCTGGCGCCGGGCACTTCTTGGTAGCTGTAGCCTCCGGTGAAATACGCATCCTGATCGCGCATCAGCTCGGCGCGCAGGTCTTGTGCGCCGCACAGGGCCAAGGTGGGTACGGTAATGGGGCGGGCCATCTGGGTGCGCAGTGCGCCAAGTGCAGGGTCGGCCTTTGCTGGGTCGAAGATGGCGCGGTAATAGCCTAGCGCGGCTTGTAAGACACCAGGCTGGCGCAAACAGTCTTTCACGCTTTGGATGTGCGCCCGGTCCGCGTAACCTGGCGCACACCACTCACGCCACAAGTAATCGATAAACGCCATATCGTCAGCGAGCAGCGCTTTTTCAGGAAAGTCAGCTTGCTGAAAAAACCACCAGTGAAACGACCGTTGCACATGCTTGGGGTCCAGAAAATGCGCCGCCACGATAGCCGGATGTGGCACCGCCATCAGGACCGCTTTGCGCAGCAAATCCGGGCGCGCCGCGCACAAAACGTAGCCGATGATGGCGCCCCAGTCTTGCCCCACAAAATACAGCGGCTCGCCAACGCCTAGGGCCTCGATCAGGCAGACCAGGTCTTGTACCAGCGTGGCTTCGTCATAAAAGCCTTGGGCCGGTACGGTGGTCGGGTGGTAGCCGCGCAAATAGGGCGCAATCGCGCAAAAGCCCGCCTGCGCTAGCGCATCCATTTGGTACTGCCAAGTGTGTGCTGTGTCAGGGAAACCGTGCAGCAGCAGCACCTTGGGGCCGCGACCCTGACTTAGGCAATGAAACTCCAGACCGTTGGCATGAACTTGCAGCATGAACTACTCTCAAAATGAGTGATGCCACCGCACCCTACTCGGGCTGACTGGGTGGCAGCATAGCGCGCTTTATCGGTGTCGCTGAATCGCTCTAGGAAAGGTCTGCATAAGTTCGTCATCGCGAGGAGCGGCCTTTAGCCGCGAGGCGCTTGCGCCGTGGCGGGACGCGGCGATCCATAAGCGATTGATTGACAAACAAAAATAGATTGCTTCGCTACGCTCGCAATGACGGGTTTGGACTTATGCAGAGGTCCCCTAGACGCCGTGAGGCTGTGGCTCTTGCGCCTCTAGGTTTGTTGCGTCCTGCCACAGGCCGCTCACACCTAGGCCCAACAAGCCAATGGCCATGCCAATGTGCAGCAAGTCGCCGGGTACCAAGCCGGGCACCACAGTGGCTTTGGACGCAAACAAGAGCAAACCGGCCAGCATCAGCGCCGTGGTCAGCGCCGCCGGCCAGCGGCCCCCGCGTGCCAGGCTGATCACCATCGCGACCACCGAGATCACCGTGAGCGCATCGACCACTACTCGCTTTTGCGCCACGCCTGCCGCCAGCACACCGAACACCGCCATGCCGATAAAAAAGATAGAGGCAAACTTCAACTGCCGCGTCGCTGCGGCATCAGGCCACAAGACGGCCACGGCCAGCAGCGGAAAGGCGGCGCAAGCGCCCAGCATGGAAACAAACTGGTGCCATTGCGGGATCGGATACAGGCCCGAGAAACGCAGCACCCCCAGCACTGCGGCGAGGCCCAGCGTACTTGCAGCTATGCGCACGCCTAAGGGCAGGCTGGCGCGGGTCAGGAGCCAAAGGCAAATCAGCGCCAGCAGGCCGTCGGTATAGGCCAAGCTAGGCATGCGAGGCTTCCATTACGCGTGGACGCTGCCACAACCAGCCGATGACCAAATAGGCCAACAAGGCTGCTGCCGAATAGCTCAGCGCTGTGCCGGGGGCCAGATTTTTTTGAATCAGCAAAAAGTGCGACAAGACCGCCAAACCCAGGCCGCAGGTGAACACGCCCAGCCCCTGCATCCAGCGCGGTGCAGGGGTGTCAAAGCGTTCGAATTTTTCGGGCATAAATTCTGGTGCCGGGGCAGCGCCCGGCGGTAGCCAGGACGGTCCGGCAAACACGCACATCAGCTTGTTGCGCCAGCTTGGCGTGCTACGGATTTGCTGCCACATCAGGGTGTAGTGCTGCACATTGCCCCAGATCGGGTTCCAGCTTTGCAGCGGTTTGCGCACGCCATAGACCACGGGCTCATCCTCGCGCTCGTCGGCATAGGTGCCAAATATGCGATCCCACACGCTAAAGATGCCACCGTAGTTTTTATCCAGGCAGTATTCGTTTTGCCCATGGTGCACGCGGTGGTTGGACGGCGTCACCATAAACCACTCCAGAAATCCCAGGCGCCCCACTAAGCGGGTATGCACCCATATTTGATACACCAAATCGATAAAGCCTACGGTCAAAAATACCTTGAGCGGAAAACCCAGTAAGGCCAGCGGCACGTAAAAAACCCATTTGAAATAAAAACCGGTGGCCGATTGGCGCAAGGCAGTGGATAAATTGAATTCTTCGCTACTGTGGTGGATGACATGCGCCGCCCAGAACAGATTGACCTCGTGTCCGCTGCGGTGCACCCAGTAATAGAAAAAGTCGTACAACACCAGCGCCAGTATCCAGGTCAGCGGGTTGCTGGTATCCCATTCGAAGGCGCCGTATCTATCCAGAATCACCGAATACATATACACGCTGATACCCGCACCCAGGGTGATTACAAATTGGCTGATCGCGCCCGCATTGAGCGAGGTAATCGAGTCTTTCAATCTGTACACCTGAAGGCCGCGCCGGCGGGCCACCCACAACTCGATGCCTATCATCAGCAGGGCAATCGGGATCACAAATATAAATGGTTTCATAGCAGTCTCTCTTTATTCATTTGTTCTTGGGCCCCACAGGGATACGCTGTGCCGCATTGTGCCTAATCTTTGGGCCGCGCCATTTCATCTTTGCGCTCGGCGACGACTTGCTGCGAACTGGCGCGCTCGCCCACTAGCTTCAGATAGGGCTTGTAGTCCAGTCCAGCGGCCAAAAGCAGGTCTTCGCCATATGCGCCTTTGCTGGCCATGCCGATCAGGGGCAGATTGTTAAAAGCCACGCAGTCGGCCAGTGTGAAGTTGTCACCCGCCACAAAGGGCGAAAACTTCACCAGGCGCTTGAAGGCCTCGATATTGCGTACCAACTGCTTGCGGGTTTTCTCTTTTTGCTCGTCGCTGACGCTGCCTCCGAAAAACACCGCGGGGTACAAATCGCGCGCCACCAGTTCTAGGTGAAGATTGATAAAGGTACACAGCTCGCGCACTTTGGCAGCGGCAAAGGCGTCAGCGGGCACAAGCGGGTGCGCGGGGTATTGCGCCTCCAGGTAATCCAGAATCACCGCCGTCTCACATAGCGGACCCTGCGGCGTGCGGATAAACGGAATCTTGCCCAGCGGCGAGGCCGCCAAAACCCCCTCGTCCTTGCTGCGCGTCATGACGCGCTCTTCGGCGTAGGGAATTTGCTTTTCCAGCAATACTTGCTTGACAACGTTGAAATAGTTGGAAACGGCAAAGCCGCATAGCGTGATCATTTTGATGAACTCCTTGGGAAATTAGCGTGCCAGTGTATCGGGCTGCCCCGCGCCTAAAGTGCCCGGCCTGGCGCCGGCGCGACAAATCAGCCGCCCAGCTTTTCGGCAGCCTTGGCCAGCCAGCCATCTAGGTTGTCTAGCAGCGAGGACTGGCTGAAGGAACAACTCTCTTCGCTAAACAAAGCGCTGGACTCCAACCGGTCGATCAGCCCCAGCCACACCTCGCCGTAGCGCGGTGGCAGCGCTGCTAGCAATTCTTCTTGCGCGCGTGCTTGAGCGCAAAAGGCCTGCACGCCCAAAGCATCGGCGCGCAATTGGGCCAGGGCTTGGTGCAGGGGGGCGAGGGCGGCGGGCGAGGCGCTCAAAGGCATAGTTTGGATTGTCACCCTTGGCGACATACTGGTACACCAAGTCCTAGGCAGCTACGGGGTCGCCAAAAGGCAATTGCGATAGGGAAAAATTGCTTAAATCCGCACGGTCGCTGGCGTGCTGGACGTCAATGCCTACCAATGCGCCGTTAGCGTCAAAGTCCAGAACGACGCCGTCTTTCACCTCATCCGACTCTACAGACACCCGGTCTGCCAAGTGGATGTACAGCGAGTCAGTTGCTTTGTCGTAAGAAATCTTCATGGCGAGAACCTCCTGTCTGGAAACGCATTGTGCACTGTTAGCCCATCCTCTAGGGTCACTACGCGCAGGTAGCGGTTCAATTCATCTATCCAAGCCCAGTGGCGAATGCGGCCATCACTTTGTACTTCGCGTCGCAGTGGCGCTGAAATCACCTGCTCAAGCCAGCGCACCTGGATGTAAGGCCTTTTGACCATCACATCGTTTTGGAAGTAGCTGGTGAACTGCATTAGCTCACCTCCCAAACGAATCCTTCAAGCCCACCGCAAAATTAAACACCGGCTTGCCCGCCGCATGGTCCACCCGGTCGGCCACAAAGTAGCCATGCCGTTCAAACTGAAACTTCTCATCCGGCTGCGCGTGGGCAAGCGAAGGCTCCACGACGGCGGTGACGATTTTTAGGCTGTCGGGGTTGAGGCTTTCCAGGTAGTCTTTGCCGCCGGCGTCGGGTTGCGGGTCTAGGAAGAGGCGGTCGTATATGCGCACTTCGGCTCTCAATCCGTCGTGTGCGCTGACCCAGGTGATCACGCCTTTGACCTTGACGCTGGACGATCCTGGCGTGCCGCTCTTGGTGTCGGGGATGAGGGTGGCGTGCACTTCGGTGACGCGGCCGCTGGCGTCTTTGGCCGCGCCAGTGCATTCGATGATGTAGCCGTATTTCAGCCGCACTTTGTTGCCGGGGAAGAGCCTAAAAAAGCCTTGCGGTGGCGTCTCTTCATAGTCGCTGCGCTCGATCCAGACTTCGCGGCCAATGACAAAGTTGCGCTGGCCGCGCTCTGGGTGGTGCGGGTGCACCGGCGCGCTGCAGGCGTCCAGGGTGCCGGCGCCCATCACTTCGTCCCAGTTGGTCAGCACCAGTTTCACTGGGTCGAGCACCGCCATGGCGCGCGCGGCGCTGCCGTCCAGGGTTTCGCGCAGGCAGCCTTCTAGGGTGGCGTAGTCGATCCAGCTATCGCTCTTGGTTACGCCAATGCGCTCGGCAAAGAGTTGCAGGCTTTCGGGGGTATAGCCGCGTCTGCGCAAGCCGACGATGGTGGGCATGCGCGGGTCGTCCCAACCGCTCACTTTGTGTTCGTTCACCAGCGCCGCCAGTTTGCGTTTGCTGGTAATCACATAGGTGAGGTTCAGGCGCGCAAATTCGTATTGCTGGGGCAGGGGCTGGGCCAGCAGGCCGCCTTCAGCCAGGCGCAGCAGCACCCAGTCGTAAAACGGGCGCTGGTCTTCAAACTCTAGCGTGCAGATGCTGTGGGTAATTTGCTCTAGTGCGTCTTCCAGCGGATGGGCGTAGGTGTACATCGGGTAGATGCACCAGGTGTCGCCGGTATTGTGGTGCGTGGCGCGGCGTATGCGATAGATG
>CAMBFN010000109.1 GCA_945865425.1 Comamonas sp. lk
CACTGGGTCCAAGAACTGGTTCAATGGCGACGTACGTGTCCATCCATTCGTAAAACGTTATGGTTCTTAGCGCAGCACTTTGAGTCACCAGGGGAACCGGCCAATTGGGCCATTGCCTTGCGTGTTGCGGATAGGTGGCCTCAAACCAAGCTGATGGCCGCGATGATGCCACGGTCCGGGTCAAGGCCTTTGTCGGCTTGCGCGACAATTCGCAACTTATGAAAAATTTAAGCGAATGGCTGGCCTATTGCGAGCAATTGCATCCTAAAAACATCGATATGGGCTTGGACAGGGTGCACCAGGTAGCGCAGCGCATGGATTTGCACTTGCCCTGCACCGTGATCACGGTGGCCGGCACCAACGGCAAGGGCTCTACCTGCGCCATGCTGGAGTCCATCTTGATGCAGGCGGGTTACCGCACGGCGGTGTATTCCTCGCCGCATTTGGTGGATTTTGAAGAGCGCCTGCGTCTGCAAGGGCAGAACGTCGCGTCCGATGCCTTGACGCAAGGCTTTGCCCGCGTAGAAGCGGCGCGCACGGCCGGCCCGGAGCCGGTATCACTCACTTATTTTGAGTTTTCTACGCTAGCCATTCTGGATGTGATGCGGGCCCAGCCCCTGGATGTGGCGATATTGGAAGTGGGCATGGGCGGGCGCTTGGACGCGGTCAACATCATCGACGCCGATTGCGCGGTGATTACCAGCATCGACTTGGATCATATGGAGTTTCTGGGTACCGACCGGGAAACGATTGGCTTTGAAAAGGCCGGCATTATGCGCACCGGCCGCCCGGTGGTGGTCAGCGATCCGGTGCCACCGCAAAGTGTGCTGGACCATGCGTTGGAAATCGGCGCCGACCTGTGGCGCGTAGGTCGGGACTTCAACACCCGGGGCGACCCGCAGCAATGGGAGTGGGCCGGTAGGGGGCGGCGCTACAGTGGCCTGGCCTATCCGGCTTTGCGCGGCGCCAACCAACTGGTCAACGCGGCGGGTGTGTTGGCGGCTTTGACTGCTTTGCGGGACCAGTTGCCGGTCACCGCGCAAGCGATACGCAACGGGCTGGCTATGGTGGAATTTGCCGGGCGCTTTCAAATCATTCCAGGCAGCCCGAGCCTGGTGCTGGATGTGGCGCATAACCCGCATTCGGTGGCGGCGCTGGCTGCCAATTTGGACGCCATGGGCTTTTTTCCGCGCACCCATGCGGTATTCGGGGCTATGGCGGACAAAGACCTGGCGCCCATGCTGGCGCGCATGAACCCGCTGGTCGAGTGCTGGTATTTCACGGATTTACCTACTGCACGCGCTGCCACGGGAGTGCATTTAATGCAAGCTTGGCAGGCCCAAAACACGCGTAAAGACCTTATCGCCAAGGCCTTTTTGGACCCGCAATCGGCCTTGCAAGAGGCCCTTGGCTGCGCCGACCCCGCTGATAGAATCCTTGTGTTTGGTTCGTTTTACACCGTTGGCGGTGTGCTCCAGCAAGGGATTCCCCGGCTTTCCGGAGCGCACCTCGCATCTTCTTAAAAAATCACGCTATGGCATTTTTCAAGTTTCGCAAAGACGGTGCCGAGCCAGCAGTCCCCGCACCGGCCGCCGAAAGCTTGGAAGCCATACGCAAACGGGCCCGTCAACGCCTTATAGGCGCGGCGGCTTTGGTGCTGATCGGGGTCATTGGTTTCCCCTTGCTGTTTGACAGCCAGCCACGCCCGATTGATGTGGATATTGCCATCAATATTCCCGAGAAGAACAAAGTAGCTCCGCTGGCGGCAAGCCCTTCTGTGGTGGTAGCGTCGCAGGCGGAGGCGCCGCAGCCACCTAAGGTCGCGCCGGTGGAAAAAGAAACCTTGGTCTATCCTGCCCCGAGCGAAAAAGCGGTCGTGGCTTCTGTCGTCGGGACACCTGAAAACGCACCTTCGGGCAAAACCAGTGCGCCAACGCCGCCGCTTGCCGATACCAAGGCCATAGCAAAGGCCGATAGCAAGGCCGAGACCAAGGCGCTTGCCAAACCCCAAACCAAAGCAAGCGATACCCCACCCACGGCCGAGGCCGCGAAAGCCCAGACTTTGCTAGAAGGCAAAGAGCCGGCTCCAGTAGCGCCTGGGCCGAGCCCGCGCTATGTGGTGCAAGTGGGCGCTTTTGCCGAAGCGCAAAAAGCCCAGGAGGCTCGCCAAATCTTGGAAAAAGCCGGCATCAGTACCTACGCACAAGTCGCCAATACCAAAGAGGGCAAGCGCACCCGCGTGCGCGTTGGCCCCTTTACCAATAAGGCGGATGTGGACAAAGCCGTCGAAAAGATCAAAGCATTGAATCTGCCCATCCAGGTTCTGACGCTTTAGTTGCAGGCGGGCCATGGCCGATCTCGATTGGATTTGCTGCGCAGTGCTGGCCTTGTCGCTGTCCATCGGCGCCTGGCGCGGTTTGGTCTACGAGGTTCTTTCTGTTGTGAATTGGGTGCTGGCCTTTGTGTTAGCGCAATGGGCCGCGCCATCGATAGCGCAAGTGCTGCCAATGCACGGTGCCAGCGACATGGTGCGCTATGGGGCCGCATTTTTTTGCTCTTTTGTTTTGTGCCTGCTGGCCGGTAGTGTGCTGGTGTTTTTAACCAAAAAAGTGGTCCACGTGAGCGGCATGGGTTTGGTGGACCGGCTGCTGGGACTGGCCTTTGGTAGCTTGCGGGCGATGCTGATACTGTTATCGGCGACCCTCGTATTGCGTATGACGCCCTTAGCCCGTAGCGATTGGTGGCTGCAGGCCTACAGTCCGCGCATTGCACAATCGGTGCTGTCCGGACTCAAACCCTGGTTGCCCCAGGCCTTAAGTCTCTATTTACCTTGAGCGAGCAAACCTAGCATGTGTGGAATCGTAGGCGTTGTCAGTAACGGACCCGTTAACCAACTCATTTATGACGCTTTGCTGTTATTGCAGCACCGCGGCCAAGATGCAGCGGGTATCGTGACGCAAAAGGAAAACAAGTTTTTCATGCACAAGGCCAAGGGCATGGTCAAAGATGTATTTCGCACCCGCAATATGCGCGCGCTGCCGGGTAACTGTGGCCTGGGCCAAGTGCGCTATCCGACCGCAGGCAATGCGTTTAGCGAGGAAGAGGCCCAGCCGTTTTATGTGAATGCGCCCTTTGGTATTGTGCTGGTGCACAACGGCAATCTCACCAATGCGCAAGCGCTTAAGCACGAGCTATTTACCGTGGATCACCGGCACATCAACACCGAGAGCGACTCTGAAGTGCTGCTCAATGTGTTGGCCCATGAAATCGAGCGCACCACACGCGGCATGCCCTTGCAAGCGGCCCATTTGTTTGAGGCGGTGCGCAATGTCCACCGGCGCATCAAAGGCTCATACGCGGTCATTGCCTTGATTGCCGGCCATGGCGTGCTGGCCTTTCGCGACCCGTTTGGTATCCGACCCTTGTGCATAGGGCGCGGCCCAGAGCAAATTGTGCTGGCCAGCGAATCAGTGGCATTGGAAGGCACGATGCACCAGGTCGAGCGTGACGTGGCACCTGGCGAAGCCGTGTTTATCGACCTCCAAGGCAATATGCTCGCAGAGCAGTGTGCCGACGCGCCGGTGCTCAACCCCTGCATTTTTGAGTTTGTGTATTTGGCTCGGCCCGATTCGGTGATGGACGGAATTTCGGTGTACCAGGCACGCCTGAACCTGGGTCAAACCCTGGCCAAGCGCGTGGTATCCACCGTCCCGCCGAGCGAAATTGATGTGGTCATTCCCATCCCCGAATCAAGTCGCCCCAGCGCCGCCCAATTGGCGCAATTGCTGGGTCTGCCATACCGCGAAGGCTTTGTGAAAAACCGTTACGTGGGCCGCACCTTTATCATGCCCGGCCAGGCGGTGCGTAAAAAATCAGTACGCCAAAAGCTCAATGCGATCGCCAGCGAATTCAAAGGGCGCAATGTGCTGCTGGTGGACGACTCCATCGTGCGCGGCACCACCAGCCAAGAGATTGTGCAAATGGCGCGTGATGCTGGCGCGCGCAAGGTCTATCTAGCCAGCGCCGCACCGCCGGTGCGCTTCCCCAATGTGTACGGCATAGATATGCCCACCAGCTCGGAGTTGGTAGCCTACAACCGCACGGTGGAAGAAGTGCGCGCCATCATCGGTTGCGATGCGCTCATTTACCAGGACGTCGATGCCATGAAAAAAGCGATTGGCTCTCTGAACCCAGCTATCAAAGATTTTGACGCCTCGTGCTTTGATGGCGTTTACGTCACAGGCGATGTGGGCGTGGCCGACATTGCGCGCCTGAGTGCGGCGCGTGTCAGTAGCCAGGAAGACGAGCAAGACAATTCGCGCCTGGCTTTGCCCAACCCGGTTTAGCAAGAGCTCCGGTCTAACTCCTAGTAATACCATGCCAAGCCATCCACTGCCCCCCGGACTGCATCCTGACACCCTGGCCCAGCGCGTGGCCATGGAGCCCAGCCAGTATGGCGAAAACTCTGAAGCGCTGTTCCTTACCAGCGGCTACGTGCAGCCCTCGGCTGAGTTGTCGGCGCGCCGCTTTGGTGGCGAGGAAGAAGGTTACACCTATGGCCGCTCGGGAAATCCCACGGTAAGTAGTTTTGAAATGCGCTTGGCGGCTATGGAAGGCACCGAAGCGGCACTTGCAAGCTCTTCGGGCATGTCGGCGGTGATGCTGATGCTCTTTAGCCTGCTCAAGGCGGGCGACCATGTGTTGTATTCCCAGTCTATGTTTGGCTCTACCATCAAGCTGATTGGCTCGGAGTTTGCCCGCTTTGGGGTGGAGTCCAGCATCGTGCCGCAAACCGATCTTGCTGCCTGGAAAGCTGCCATCCGCCCTAACACCAAATTGTTGTTTGCAGAGACGCCGACCAACCCTTTGACCGAGGTCTGCGACATACAAGCCTTAGCCGACCTGGCCCACAACGCGGGCGCGTTGCTGTCTGTGGACAACTGCTTTGCCACACCGGTCTTGCAGCGCCCCATGGAAATGGGTGCCGACATCGTGATGCATTCGGGCACTAAGTATTTGGACGGACAGGGCCGTGTCATGGCCGGGGCGCTGTGCGCAAGCGATGCCTTGATTAACGGCAAGTGCCTGCCAGTCATGAAAAATAGTGGCATGGTGCTCTCGCCTTTTAACGCTTGGGTAGTGCTAAAAGGGCTGGAAACCCTGGACATTCGCATGCGCGCCCAAAGCGCCCGCGCCCATGCAATGGCCTTGTGGTTGGAGCAGCAGCCTTTGGTAGAGCGCGTGTACTACCCGGGCTTGCCCAGCCATCCGCAACATGCTTTGTCCATGCGGCAGATGTCTAATTTGGGCGGTGCAGTCGTGTCTTTTGACCTGAAGGCCACCAGCCCCGAACTTGCGCGCAGTCGGGCCTTCCATGTGCTGGACAGTTTGCGCGTGCTATCGCTTTGCACCAACCTGGGCGACACCAAAACTTTGTTGACGCACCCGGCCAGTACCTCGCACGGTAAATTGGCCGAGGCGCAGCGCCAGGCCGCTGGCATTGGCCAGGGCTTGATCCGCGTGGCCGTAGGGTTGGAGCATTTGGGTGATATGCAGGACGATTTGCTGCGCGGCCTGGACACACTCTGAATCTGAATCTGAATGACTAAAACACGTACCCGCTTTGCGCCTTCGCCTACCGGGTTTATTCATCTGGGCAATATTCGCTCGGCTTTGTACCCCTGGGCCTTTGCGCGCGCCACCGGTGGCGACTTTATTTTGCGCATCGAAGATACCGATGAAGACCGCAGCACGCAGGCCGCGGTCGATGTCATCTTGCAGGGCATGCGCTGGCTAGGTCTGGAGCCTGATGAAGGGCCCTTCTACCAAATGCAGCGTATGGCGCGCTACAAAGAAGTTCTATTGCAATTGCAAGCACAAGGCTGGGTGTATCCCTGTTATATGAGCGTGGCCGAACTCGACGCCTTGCGTGAACGCCAAATGGCCGCCAAAGAAAAGCCTCGCTATGACGGTACTTGGCGCCCCGAGCCGGGCAAGCTGCTGCCTCCAGTACCCGCTGGCGTGGTGCCCGTGCTGCGCTTTAAAAACCCACAAAGCGAAAGCGTGGTGTGGGAGGACAAAGTCAAGGGCCGCATTGAAATCAGCAATACCGAGTTGGACGATTTGGTGATCGCGCGCCCCGCGCGAGCGGGAGAATCTGTCGGCACCCCGACCTACAATTTTTGCGTCGTGGTCGATGACATAGACATGGCGATCAGCCATGTCATTCGCGGTGATGACCATGTGAACAACACACCGCGCCAAATCAATATTTTCAAGGCCTTGGGCAAAGAGCCACCGGTTTATGCGCATCTGCCCACGGTGCTCAATGAGCAGGGCGAAAAGCTGAGCAAGCGAAATGGTGCTAAAGCCGTTACCCAATACGCCGCCGAAGGCTATCTGCCCGATGCCATGGTCAATTATTTAGCCCGCCTGGGCTGGAGCCATGGCGATGAGGAAATTTTCAGCCGCCAGCAATTTGTGGCTTGGTTCAATCTGGACCACTTGGGTCGCAGTGCGGCGCAGTTTGACGAAGCCAAGTTGCGCTGGGTGAATGCGCAGCATATGAAAGCCATGGACGGTGAGGCCTTGGCGCCATTAGTGAATCAGCATTTTCTGGACCGCGGAATCGCGACTGACGAGCGCTTGGCGCACTTGTGCGACTTGTTCAAAGACCGCTGTGATACCACGCTGGTATTGGCCGATTGGGTGGGGCGCTTTTACGCTGATGTGCAAGCTAGTGCTGATGACTTAGCCCTGCATGTGACCGATGCGGTGCGTCCGGGTTTGGGCTTGTTGCGCGCGCAATTGGCGCATTGCGACTGGGACAAAGCGGGCATCAGTGCGGCGATTAAAGAGGTATTAGCCCAATCGGGCCTGAAGATGCCGCAACTGGCCATGCCTGTGCGTGTGCTGGTGATGGGCACACCGCAAACACCGGCGCTCGATGCAGTACTGGCCTTGTGCGACCGGCAAAAAGTTCTGGACCGCCTAGGATCGGCCTGAATTTATTGGCTATAATCGAGGGCTTGGAAATTGAGGGCGTTGCTCGCAGCGCCTTGCGGTTTGGGGGTATAGCTCAGCTGGGAGAGCGCTTGCATGGCATGCAAGAGGTCAGCGGTTCGATCCCGCTTACCTCCACCAAAAACTTCCAAGAAAAACGGATTAGTCCAAGGTTTTGACCCCATCGTCTAGAGGCCTAGGA
>CAMBFN010000110.1 GCA_945865425.1 Comamonas sp. lk
TAAATCCAGACTATCCATGCACTACTCCCAGGGCTGCGCGCGCAGGCGCCAGGCGAAAAAAGCGCGGTACAAGGCCACGCTCACCACCATGCCCCAGGTCATTCCGACAAACATGCCGCCGAGCATGGCGGTGAGGCTGGAGTTGCCCAAGGCAACTTGCCAACGTACCAACCATATGGCCCCAGCCGTCATTCCCAGCAACATCCAGCCCGAGCAGAGCAGATTTTGCGTCAGCACCGAGCACAAATAGCGCCCGCAATGCTGGCGCAAAAGACGCAGGCTGGGAATGGCCAGCAGGCCACCGGTGAGCATACCCGCATGCATGGCCGGCAAAAACGCCATATGTAATTGCAGACTTTCAAAGAAATCCAGGGGCGCCGCCTGGTTACACAAGCTCTCCAGGCGGGCCGGACCGGCTTGCAGCACATCGACCAGCAAGCCCAGGAGCATGCCGCCAAAGCCTAAAGACAACATGATGTAGGGTGGCGACAAGCCGGCGCGCTGAGGCCGCACCAATGACAATGCGGCGCAGCCCGCCGCCACCAGCGCCAGCGACACCAATATGACGGTCGCTTGCGACAGACCGGGGATGGTGCCGGGCACGCCCAAGCCCCATAAAGTCGCGCCAACTGCAAGCAACAGAACACCCGGCGTGATAGCCGCCGAACCGGCACCGCGCGCTAACCAGTGCGGTGCGGTTTTCATGCGCGGCCTCCACACTTACGGACGCGCGCATAGGGGAAAACCCCATAGCCGACGGGGCCGGAGTCTGTAAAAGTGCCCTTCCCTGTGCACGAGACGTGCCAGTAGGCTATGGTTCGCGTGCAGGCGTTCATCAACCGCACTTTAGCGATCTACAAGACTTCGCGCAGACTGGTGAACGAAGCGCGCTTGCATTGCATGAATTTCCGTTTGGCGGCACGAGAAGCGCCTAGGCATTGTTGGAACGCACCCGTTAAGTAAAAGGCCATGACCAAAAGCTGCCCCTACCCCACCGATCAAAGCGCTGTCGCCGCGTCCAGTTCATGGTTATATCTATTAGAGCGTTTTGATGTGGGCGTGGTGCACCTGGACAATACTTTGCATGTGGTGGGCATGAATGACTATGCGCGCCGCGCGCTGCCGGTGCAGGACAAATTACCCTTTGGCAAAATCGTTACCGACTTCCACCCCGAGGCGGCCAAAGCCAAAGTGAAATTTTTACTCGGCCAGGCCGAGTGTCCGGTCAACAATGCGCCGCCCATGGCCATGATGATCAATATCCCCGAGCGGGTATTGCTGATTAAAGTATCCAAAATCGGCGATATGCAGGGCGCCACCACTGGCTACACGCTGGTGTTTTATGACATCACCGAAGTGGTGAGCAAAGAAGGCAGCAGCACCGCCAAGCGTAAAGGCGTTGATGTCAGTGAAAAACGCCAGCTGCGCAAAATCCCCACGATTAAACAAAACCGGGTGATGCTGGTGGACGTGCCCAGCGTGGCTTTCATCCGCTCCGAGGGCCATTACACCTGGGTGCATACCGCGCAAGGCGGGCAGTTTTGCAATATCACCATCGGCGATCTGGAAAGCCGCCTGGACTCCAACTTATTTTTGCGCGTGCACCGCAGCTATATCGTGAATTTGGCGCAGGTCGATGAAATCGTGCGCGACGACGGGCGCATGTCACTGCGCATGATGGGTTCGACACCGGTGGAAATTCCGGTGGCGCGCTCCAGTATGGGCAAGCTGCTCGATCAGCTCGGCCTGACGGACACGGTGCCGGTCAAAAACAGCCACTGACAGATTCGTGCAACGCACCTGCACTTCGTGCGGCAATTGCACCGCTTGATTGTTTTCCCTGCGCAAACGCGCCATGCCTCGCTACATTGCGCCGATACTGTTTTTTCGCGCCACCCAGCAATCAAGGAGACACTGTGATCCCACCGGCATTTGACTACCATGCTCCGCGCACCATCGCGGAGGCCATTTCCCTGCTGTCCAGCCTCGGCGACGACGCCAAGCTGCTCGCGGGCGGCCACAGCCTCCTGCCCATGATGAAGCTGCGCTTTGCGCAGCCGGGCACGCTGATCGACATCAACCGCATACCCGAATTGCGCGGCATCAGCGAAAGCGGCGGCGTCATCCGTATCGGTGCCATGACCAGCGAGAACGAGCTGATCGCCTCGCCACTCTTACAAAAACACTTGCCACTGCTGCCCGAAGCGGCGCTGCTGATCGCTGACCCCCAAGTGCGCAACCGCGGCACCATCGGCGGCGATATCGCCCACGGCGACCCGGGCAATGACCATCCGGCCATCGCCATGGCGCTGGATGCCACTTTTGAATTACAAGGCCCCAAGGGCACGCGCCAGGTCAAAGCCGTGGACTTTTTCCATGGCACTTATATGACCGCGCTGGCCGAGGACGAAATCTTGACCGCCATTTTGGTCGCGCCCTTTTCCGCCGGCACGGGCTACGCCTACCAAAAACTCAAGCGCAAAACCGGCGACTGGGCGACTGCCGGCGCTGCCGTTATTTTGCGCATGGGCGCAGGCAAAGTAACGCACGCCAGCATTGGCCTGACCAATGTAGCGCCGACCGCGCTGCGCGCTAGCGCCGCCGAAGCGGCACTGGTGGGCCAGCCCCTGACCGATGCCACCATCAACCTGGCAGCCGCTGCGGTGCGCTCTATTTGCGACCCAGCCGAAGACCTTCGCGGCGATGTCGAATACAAAACCGCCATGGCCGGCGAAATGTGCAAGCGCGCCATCCGCGCCGCTGCCGCGCGCTGCGCCTGAACCCACCCGATCTGGAGAACCCTGTTATGAGCAAAAAAATCGTATCCCTACACGTCAATGGAAAACAAGTAGAAGAGGCGGTCGAGCCGCGCACGCTGCTGGTCCACTTTCTGCGTGAAAAAATGAACCTCACCGGCGCCCACATCGGCTGCGAGACCAGCCACTGCGGCGCTTGCACCGTGGACATCGACGGCCAATCGGTCAAGTCCTGCACCCACCTGACGGTGCAATGCGAAGGCAGCGAAGTCAAAACCGTCGAAGGTCTGGCCAGCGGTGGCGTGTTGCATGCACTGCAAGAAGGTTTTTACAAAGAGCACGGCTTGCAATGCGGCTTTTGCACACCGGGCATGCTGATGCGTGCCTACCGCCTCTTGCAAGACAACCCCAACCCCACCGAGCAGGAAGTGCGCGTGGGCATGTCGGGTAATTTGTGCCGCTGCACCGGCTACCAAAACATCGTCAAAGCGGTTTTGCATGCGGCAGCTACGCTGCGCGATGCCCAATCCGTCGCCGCTTAAAACAATATACCGAAGGAGACCTTCATGAACGCACCCCTGAGTGACCGCGAAAAAGCCCTGATGGGCATGGGCGATTCACGCCTGCGCAAGGAAGACGCCCGCTTTATCCAAGGCAAGGGCAATTACGTCGATGACATTAAGCTGCCCGGCATGGTGCATATGGACATCGTGCGCGCCTCGGTGGCGCATGCGCGCATCAAGCGCATCAACAAAGAAGCTGCGCTCAAAATCCCCGGCGTGATCGCCGTATTGACCGCTGACGATTTGAAGCCGCTCAAACTTCACTGGATGCCCACGCTGGCCGGTGATGTGCAAGCGGTGTTGGCCGATGAAAAAGTCCACTTCCAAATGCAAGAAGTAGCGGTAGTGATTGCCGAAGACCGCTACAGCGCTGCCGATGGCGTCGAAGCCGTGGAAGTGGAATACGAAGAACTCGAAGCTGTGGTGGACCCGTTTGAAGCACTCAAGCCCGGCGCACCGGTGCTGCGCGAAGACCTGGCCGGTAAATCCGAAGGTGCGCACGGCAAGCGCTACCACCATAACCATATCTTTACCTGGGAAGCCGGCGACAAAGCGGCTACCGACGCCGTGTTTGCCAGCGCGGCGGTGACGGTGTCGCAAGACATGCACTACCCGCGCGTGCACCCCTGCCCGCTGGAGACCTGCGGCGCGGTGGCGTCCTTTGACCCGATTCGTGGCGAACTCACCACCTACCTCACCAGCCAGGCGCCGCATATTGTGCGCACCGTGGTGTCCATGCTCTCGGGCATCCCTGAGTCGAAAGTGCGTATTGTCTCGCCCGACATCGGCGGCGGCTTTGGCAACAAAGTGCCGATTTACCCCGGCTATGTCTGCGCCATCGTGGCCTCCATCGTGCTAGGCCGCCCGGTCAAGTGGGTGGAAGACCGCATCGAAAATTTGTCTTCCACCGGCTTTGCCCGTGACTACCATATGAGTGGCGAGCTGGCCGCTACCGCAGACGGCAAAATTTTGGCGCTGCGCACCAACGTGATTGCCGACCACGGCGCCTTTGACGCCTGTGCTGACCCGACCAAATTCCCAGCCGGCATGTTCCATATCTGCACCGGCAGCTACGACATCGCCAATGCGTATTGCAAAGTCGATGGCGTCTATACCAACAAAGCCCCCGGTGGCGTGGCCTATCGCTGCTCCTTCCGGGTCACCGAAGCGGTGTACCTGGTCGAGCGCATGGTCGACGTGCTGGCGCAAAAACTGGGCATGGACAAAGCCGAAATTCGCGCGAAAAACTTTATAAAGCGCGAACAGTTCCCCTACCACTCCGCTTTGGGATTTGAATACGATTCGGGCGATTACCAAACCGCGCTTGACAAGGTGCTCGATGCGGTAGATTACAAAGCACTGCGCGCTGAGCAAGCGATCAAACGTGCCGACCCGAACTGCCCCACCCTCATGGGCATCGGCCTGGTGACCTTTACCGAAGTAGTGGGCGCAGGCCCCTCCAAGATCTGCGACATCCTGGGTGTGGGCATGTTTGACTCCTGCGAAATCCGGGTACACCCCACAGGCAGCGCGATTGCGCGTATGGGTACGATTTCGCAAGGCCAGGGTCACCAGACTACTTACGCGCAAATCATCGCCACCGAGCTGGGTATTTCTTCGGAGATCATCCAGGTTGAAGAGGGTGATACCAGCACCGCGCCTTATGGTCTGGGCACTTATGGCTCGCGCTCGACCCCGGTGGCCGGTGCGGCCATTGCGATGGCAGCGCGCAAAATCCACGCAAAAGCCAAGAAAATTGCAGCGCATTTGATGGAAGTGAGCGAGGCGGATCTGGAATGGGAAATCGACCGCTTCAAGGTGCGCGGTGACGATGCCAAGTACAAGACCATGACGCAGATCGCCTGGGCTGCTTACAACAGCCCGCCCCCCGGCCTGGAGCCAGGGCTGGAAGCCGTGCATTACTACGACCCGCCGAACTTCACCTTCCCCTTTGGTATTTACCTCTGCGTGGTGGACATCGATAAGGGCACGGGAGAGACCAAAATCCGTCGCTTCTATGCGCTGGACGATTGCGGCACCCGCATCAACCCTATGATTATCGAAGGCCAGATCCATGGCGGGCTGACCGAGGGCTATGCCGTAGCGATGGGTCAACTACTGTCCTTTGACAAGCAAGGCAATATCCAGGGTAACTCGCTGATGGACTATTTCTTGCCGACCGCGGTGGAAACGCCGCATTGGGAAACTGACCATACGGTAACGCCTTCGCCGCACCACCCCATCGGCGCCAAAGGCGTGGCCGAGTCGCCGCACGTGGGCAGCATTCCGACCTTTACCAGCGCCATGGTGGATGCTTTTGCACACCTGGGCGTGACGCACTTCAACATGCCGCATACCGCTTACCGCGTATGGCAACAACTGAAGAAGTCGGGCGTTAACACCTGACGCGCGGATTTGCACCAACTCAGGGCCGGTGCGCGCAAGCGCGCCAGCCCTTTTCCTTTTTTTACACAGCAGAAAGTACACGCATGGAAGTCGTGATTGAAAAAAAATATCCAGTGAGCGCCGGCATTCCTGCGGCCTGGGCGGTGTTGTCGGATATGCATGCCCTGGCCACTTGCATGCCCGGTGCGCAAATAACCGAAGACATTGATGCCACCCATTACAAGGGCAGTGTGCGCGTGAAGGTCGGACCCGCCGTGGCCGCATTTGCCGGCACGATTGAAATTCTGGCGCTGGACGCGGCCACGTACACCCTCAAAATGTTGGGCAAAGGCGCGGACAAAGGCGGCTCGTCCGCATCTATGGAATTGACCGCTTCCTTGCTGCCCGGCGAGAACGGCCACTGCGTGCTGGCCGGTCATGCGGCGGTGATCGTGAACGGCAAATTCGCTCAGTTTGGCGGGCGCATGATGAACTCGGTGTCTGACATGATCCTGGCGCAGTTTGCGCAGGTTTTTTCGCAGAAAGCGCAAGCCTTGCAGGCCAGTGCGCCTGCGGATGCGGCCGATGCCGGTTCTGCACCTACCGCTAGCGCTCAGGCCCAGCAAACCAACCCCAGTGCAGCAGCGCCAAGTGCCCCGGCAGCACCGGTGGTGGCGACCGAGTTCAACGCGCTGGGCTTGGTCTGGTCCTTGGTCAAGCAATTTTTTGCCGGGCTATTCGGCAAAAAGCCTAAGGCATGAGTCAGGCCCCTGTGCCGCCTAGCCCGCAGGGCTTGCGCGAACAATTATTTGGCGCCGGGTATATCGCCGACGAGGACGTCGCCAGCCTGGTCTGGATGGCTTTGTCGCTGGAGCGGCCCATGCTGATCGAGGGCGAGGCCGGGGTCGGCAAGACTGCTATTGCAGCGGCCTGCGCGCGGGCTTTGGGCCGCCCCTTGCTGCGCCTGCAATGCTACGAAGGCCTGGACTTGGGCCA
Organism: Comamonas sp. lk; assembly: GCA_945865425.1. Taxonomy (GTDB): domain Bacteria; phylum Pseudomonadota; class Gammaproteobacteria; order Burkholderiales; family Burkholderiaceae_C; genus Allorhodoferax. The sequence continues at coordinate 6,701 of CAMBFN010000110.1, forward strand.
AGCGGTGTATGAATGGAATTACAGCCGCCAGTTGCTAGAAATTCGCCTGACCGAAGCGGGCTCGGGCAGTGCCACCACAGGGGTCGCCGGTAGCGCTCAAGAGGCCCTGCGCAGCAATTTGTTTTCTGAAGAGTTTTTGCTGCAACGCCCTTTGCTGCAAGCCATACGCAGCGAAGTGCCTTGCGTCTTGCTGATTGACGAGATCGACCGCGCAGACGAGGCCTTTGAAGCGTTTTTACTGGAAATGCTGTCGGAATTTCAGATTAGTATTCCTGAACTCGGCACCCTAAGCGCACGCAGCAAACCGTTAGTGGTGCTAACCAGCAATGGCACCCGCGATTTATCGGACGCGCTGCGTCGCCGCTGCCTGTTTCATTACCTTGACTTTCCTAGCCTGGCGCGCGAAATGCACATTGTGCGCACGCTCGTGCCCGAAGCGGCGAGCCGCCTGGTGGAAGA
>CAMBFN010000111.1 GCA_945865425.1 Comamonas sp. lk
GCCCGCATGCATGTGCAGCGCCACCCAGACACGCCCCTTGAGCACACGTTTATGAATGGCCACGCACTCCTTGAGGATGGACGCAAAAGCCGAACCGGTAAATATGCTGTGCAGCGGCGCCTGCAATTGCGTTTTCCAACTGGCGCGCAAGCGGTGGTCTTGCAATTGCGGGAACAGCATATCCACATTGTTCAACCAGCCCTGCCATTGCGCGCGTACGCCAGCGATCAAGCCCTGCGCCTGCGCTAACCGGTCTTCCAGCAGTTCGGCCGATGAGATGCCATTGGCGTCGTCGCTCTTGCCCAAAGGCCCATCGCTGCGCGCAAAAAATTCAGACAGCGCATCGCACAAGGCCAGCTTATTGCGCAAAGACAATTCGATATTGATGCGTTCGATGCCGTCGGTGTACTCGCCCATGCGCTCGAGCGGAATCACCACGTCTTCATTGATTTTGAAGGCATTGGTATGGCGACTGATCGCGGCGGTGCGTTTGCGGTCCAACCAGAACTTACGCCGCGCCTCGGGGCTGATAGCTACGAAGCCCTCGCCGCTGCGCGCATTGGCCAGGCGCACTACTTCCGAGGTGGCGCGTGCCACCGCATCCGGATCGTCACCGGCAATATCGCCCACCAGCACCATTTTGGGCAGGCCCGAGCTGCTACCAAACTCGGCGGCACGCTTGCTCTTGGTGGCATAGCCCACGGCCTTGAGGTAGCGGTCGTCCAAATGCTCCAGACCGGCCAACAGCACGCCGCTGCGCTTTTGCTCGGCGAACATAAAGTCTTTGATGTCCACGATGCTGGGCACCGCGTCGCGCGCATTGCCAAAAAACTCGAGGCACACGGTGCGCGTATGCGCCGGCATGCGGTGCAGCACCCAAGAGGCGCTGGTAATCAGGCCGTCGCAGCCCTCTTTCTGAATACCAGGCAGGCCGCTTAAAAATTTGTCCGTCACGTCCTTGCCCAACCCAGCTTTGCGAAACGCCGGGCCGGGAATCGTCAGGGTTTCGCTACGCAACCGAGTTTTGCCATCGGCCTTGAAATACTGCAGTTCAAACACGGCCTGCGCCGCGTCATGGATCTTGCCCATGTTGTGGCCTACGCGGGTGACCTCCAGCCATTGCGCATCCGGCGTCACCATGCGCCAGCTCGCCAGGTTGTCCAAAGCAGTGCCCCAAAGCACGGCTTTTTTACCCCCCGCATTCATGGCGATATTGCCGCCAATGCACGAGGCCTCGGCTGAGGTCGGGTCCACGGCAAACACAAAGCCGGCGCGCTCAGCCGCATCGGCCACGCGCTGCGTGACTACGCCGGCCTCTGTCCAGATGGTGGCCACTTCACGATCCATACCGGGCAAGGTCCGCATCTGCACCGGACCCAAGGTTTCGAGCTTTTCGGTGTTGATGACCACACTCTTCCAGGTCAGGGGCACCGCGCCGCCGGTGTAGCCGGTGCCGCCGCCGCGCGGAATGATGGTCAACTCCAGATCAATACAGCCTTTGACCAATCGCGCCATTTCCTCTTCACTGTCCGGTGTGAGCACCACAAAGGGGTATTCCACCCGCCAGTCGGTGGCGTCGGTGACATGCGACACCCGGCTCAGGCCGTCAAACTTGATGTTGTCTGGCGCCGTCAAGCGCCCCAGCACCCGCTGAGTTTTGCGGCGCAAGGCGGCTACTTCCACAAAAGCAGCATCAAAAGCATCGACCGCCGCCTGGGCAGCATCCAGCAAAGTGCCCACCAAACCGTCGTGCCCGCCCGCGCCTTGCGGCGTGCGGCGTTTGTGAATCTCGCCCAGTCGGTGGCGCAGTGCATCGACCAGCATGCGCCGACGCTTGGGGTTGTCCAGCAAATCGTCTTGCAAATAGGGATTGCGCTGCACCACCCACATATCGCCCAGCACCTCGTACAACATGCGTGCCGAGCGCCCTGTGTTGCGCTCCTCGCGCAGCAGCAGCAAAGTGTCCCAGGCCGCAGCCCCGAGCAGGCGAATGACAATTTCCCGATCCGAAAACGAGGTGTAGTTGTACGGAATCTCGCGGATGCGCTCGGTGTGGGGCGGGGCGGCTGCGGGCAGCAAATGCGACAGAGAGGTGGGGGCGTTCATCAGGGCTGGGCAAATGGCGTGCCCTGCGCTGCGGAGAGGGCGGGGGCGAGAAGTGTTTTTCCATATTACCGCAGTGCAGCATAGATCTTGCAGCAGGCAGGCAATCGCCCTGCGCCGCGCCAGTTACAGTGGCTCTTGTGAAAGATAAAAATGCCTTACCCGATTGGCCCTACCCGCGCTGGATTGCGCACCGGGGGGCGGGCACGCTAGCGCCGGAAAATACCCTGGCCGCCTTGCGCCTAGGAGCCAGTTGGGGCTACCGCATGTTTGAGTGCGACGTCAAACTCAGCAGCGACGGTGTGCCCTTTTTGTTACACGACGACACGCTGACCCGCACCGCCAGCGTCAGCGCCCTGCCCGCTGCCGCCGATCGCGTGGCGGGTCACCAAAGCTGGCACACCCTGTCGCAACTTGACGCCGGGCGCTGGCACAGCGCCGCCTACGCAGGCGAGCCGCTACCCACGCTAGCGGCGATTGCGCGTTTTTGCATTAGCAATGGCTATTTACTCAATATCGAGATCAAACCGACAGTGGGCACCGAACGCCACACGGGGGAAGTGGTGGCGCAGCATGCAGCGCGGCTGTGGCAGGGTGTGGCGGTGCCGCCCTTGCTGACATCGTTTGGCATCGCTGCTCTGGAGGGCGCATTCGCAACCCAGCCCGAGCTACCGCGCGGCCTATTGATCCATGCGCTGGAAGACCAAAGCTGGGCGCAGTGGCTGGGTCACGCGTCCCGGCTGCAATGCCAAGCCATTGTCTGCAACCATAAACTTTGGGACACAGAGTCCGTCGCGCTGGCCAAAGCAGCGGGCTTTCGCTTGCTCAGCTATACCGTGAACGATGAGTTAGAGGCCCAACGGCTGCTGGACTTGGGTACCGACGGGCTGATTACCGACCGGGTGGACCATTTCGATCCGCAAAGCTAAAGCAACATACCGTAGTCCGCCCTGAGCCATGCGGGCGCCGCCGGGGGTCGGCGTAAGTGTCGATTTCCACAAACCCCGCAGCGCGCATCATGCCGGCAGAGGCCAGGTTTTCCTCGTGGCGGTCGATAAACACCACCTCCGCACCGAGTTTGCCTAGTTCGACCAAGGCTTGGCGCAGCAGGCGTGTACCCCAACCCTGCCCGGTCCGGTCGCGCCGCACTACGGCTTCACTCACGTAACCCTGGGGCGTACCACGTGCTTGCTCGGGCAGGTAGCGGTCGAAGTCGGTACTAAGGCCAAAAGTCACCGCGCCTATCAATTGCCCTTCCTCTAGCGCCAGTGCGCCGTGGGCGCGGCCTTGGGCTATGTCTTGCAGGTGTTCTCGGATGCCATCCTCGGGCAGGTAGTTCCAGATATTGGCGCCAGGATCAAAAATTAGTTGGTGCAACGCTGGCAGGTCTTGCGCGCTGGCGGCGGCCAGGCGAATACCGGTGTCGGGCGCCCCGCTCATTTACCCGCAGGTCGCAAAAACACCAGTTGGCTGAGCGAGCAGGCCAGCAACAGGCCCGCGTAGGTAGCCATCTTGCCGTCGTTGCCGAAAAACCAAAGCCCGGCGGCCAAGGCGCAGCAGCCCACCAGGGAATTGAGAATGCCCTGCCCCAGCCAGGACCCGGCCCTGGGCCTGACGCCCAGCACCACTGGGGCCGTCAAAGCCAGAAAAAACCCGACAAATACCGCGGGTGCCACAAAATTGAGCAAGTGGTTGGCAAAGTCGAACGGGCCCATGAATTCTTTCGTAGTAGCATCAAATTTTATAATCTCGCTTATCTATGGCAGTCTGGGCACTCGGCATCAACCACAACACCGCTCCGCTGGACCTGCGCGGAAGGTTTGCCTTTGCCATCGACAAGATCGAGCCCCACCTCTTGGGCCTGCGCCAATCCATGCCCAGCGCGCCCGAAGCGGCCATTGTCTCTACCTGCAACCGCACCGAGATTTATTGCGCCGCAGACCAGACGCAAATGGAGCACACCCTGGACTGGCTGGCCCAATCGGGCGGCGTCTCCACCCATACCCTGCGCTCGCACACCTATAGCCTGAGCGACGACGAAGCCGCCCGCCATGCTTTTAGGGTCGCCAGCGGCCTCGATTCCATGGTGCTGGGCGAGCCGCAAATCCTGGGGCAACTCAAAGACGCGGTGCGCGCGGCCGAATCTGCCGGGGCCTTGGGCAGCACTTTGTCGCAAATGTTTCAACGCTCGTTTGCGGTGGCCAAAGAGGTGCGCAGTTCCACCGAAATCGGGGCCCACTCCATCAGCATGGCCGCCGCCGCAGTGCGCCTGGCTGGGCAATTGTTTGAAGACATGGGGCAGGTCAAAGTTTTGTTTGTCGGCGCGGGCGAGATGATTGAGCTGTGCAGCACCCACTTTGCTGCCAAAAACCCCAAGTCCATCACCATCGCCAACCGCACGCTAGAGCGCGGCGAGCAACTGGCCGGGCGCTTTGGCGCCGAAGTGATGCGCTTGTCGGACCTGCCGGACCGGCTGGCCGAGTTTGACGCGGTGATTAGTTGTACTGCCAGCACCTTGCCCATCATCGGTCTGGGTGCGGTGGAGCGGGCCCTGAAAAAACGCAAACGCCGCCCCATGTTCATGGTGGACCTGGCGGTGCCGCGTGATATCGAGCCCGAGGTGAAAAAACTGGGCGATGTGTATCTCTATACGGTGGACGACCTGGCGGGCGTGGTGCAAACCGGCCAGGCCAACCGCCAGGCCGCCGTGGCCCAGGCCGAGGCGATTGTGGACGCCGGGGTGCAAAGCTTTATGCACTGGCTGGACCAGCGCCACACGGTGCCCTTGATACAGCAACTCAACGCCCAGGCCGACGCCTGGCGCGCCCACGAATTGGCACGCGCGCGCAAAGCGCTGGCCAAAGGCGAGGACGTAGAGGCGGTGCTCGAAGCCTTGTCCAAAGGCTTGACGCAAAAAATGCTGCACGGCGCCTTTGCCGAATTGCACGGCGCCGACAACGTGGCCCGCGAGCGCGCCCGCCACGCCATAGAACATCTCTTTTTGCGCAAAGAGCGTTAGCGACGCTACACGCTGGCGCAACGCCAGCCGCCGCGCTGCATGCCGCCCATCGGCTGGCACACCGGCCCTTCCCCGCTACGCCGGGCCTCTTTCAGTCTCTTTTTGTATTCCGCCCTGACACCGTTTTTACGCCCACAACTTGCACGCTACAACGACCGCCTGGGCGAGCTGGAATTTTTGCTCTCACGCGAAGACATCATGAAGGACATGACGCAGTTTTTAGCGCTCTCGCGCGAGCACACCGAGGTGGGCGCAGTGGCCAGCCGCTGGGCGCGTTACCAGGAGCGCGAGGCCGATTTATCGACCGCCACTGAGATGCTTGAAAGCGCGGGCACCGATGCGGACATGACAGCCATGGCCCAGGAAGAACTGGACAGCGCCAGTGCCGAACTGACGCAACTCGAAGCAGAACTGACGCGCATGCTGCTGCCCAAAGACCCGGACGATGCGCGCAACGCCTTTGTAGAAATCCGCGCCGGTACGGGCGGCGACGAGTCCACCCTCTTTGCCGGCGACTTGGCGCGCATGTACACCCGCTACTGCGACAGCCTGGGCTGGAAAACCGAGATCATGAGCGAGTCGGCCAGCGAGCTAGGCGGCTACAAAGAAGTGGTGCTACGCGTGGAAGGCCACAACGTCTACGGCGCGCTGAAGTTTGAATCGGGCGGCCACCGCGTGCAGCGCGTGCCGGTCACCGAAACCCAGGGCCGCATCCACACCAGCGCCTGCACTGTGGCGGTGCTGGCCGAACCGGACGAAGCCGAAGCCATCAAGATCAACCCCGCCGACTTGCGCATTGACACCTACCGTGCCAGCGGAGCCGGCGGCCAGCACATCAACAAAACCGATTCGGCAGTGCGCATTACCCACTTGCCCACCGGCATCGTCGCCGAATGCCAAGACGGGCGCAGCCAGCACAGCAACAAAGCCCAGGCCTTGCGCGTACTGACCGCGCGCATCCAGGAAAAAGACCGCTCCGAGCGAGCCGCCAAAGACGCCGCCGAGCGCAAAAGCCTGGTCGGTACGGGCGACCGCAGCGACCGCAACCGCACCTACAACTTCCCCCAAGGCCGCCTGACCGACCACCGCATCAACCTGACGCTGTACAAGCTACTCACCATCATGGAAGGCGACTTGGGCGATGTGGTCGAAGCGCTGCAAGCTTTTGAAGCCGCGCAGCAAATGGCGGATTTGGAACTGGGTAAGGTTTGAGGCGGCACGCATGGAGGCTATGCCCACCTTAGGCCACGCTTTGCAAAGCGCAATGGCGCAAGGCGTGGTACGTTTAGAGGCGCAACTTTTATTGCTGCACGCACTTGGCCGTACAGCCCAAGAGCGCGCCTGGTTGGTAGCGCACGATAAGGAAACACTTTCCATCACCGCCCAGCAAATCTGGCAGGATGCGCTTAGGCGCCGACTTGCGGGCGTGCCACTGCCCTACATCACCGGCTGGACGGCGTTTTATGGCTTGGACCTTCAAGTCGATGCGCGTGTACTTTGCCCGCGTGCCGACACCGAAACCTTGGTGGATTGGGCTTTGGCGCTTTTGCCGCCTGCAGCCTGCGTGATTGACCTGGGCACGGGTAGCGGAGCTATCGCCTTGGCTTTCAAGCAGCAGCGCCCTGATATACAAATGTATGCGCGTGATATCAGCGACTATGCCTTGGCCGTGGCGCAAGCGAACGCGCAGCGCTTAAGTTTAGAGATCGCGTTTTCGCAAGGGTCTTGGCTGGAGGGCTTGAGCGAAGCTTTCGATGCCATCGTCTCCAACCCGCCGTATATCGCCGATGCCGACCCGCACCTTGCGGCGCTGGCCCACGAGCCCTTGCAAGCCCTGACCAGCGGCGCCGATGGCTTAGACGACTTGCGCGCCATCATTGCCCAAGCGCCTGCCTGCCTCAAGCCGGGCGGCTGGCTATTGCTAGAACACGGCTACGACCAGGC
>CAMBFN010000112.1 GCA_945865425.1 Comamonas sp. lk
CCCTTGACCTTCCAGGTCTGCACATAGTCCATGGCGTCTTCGCGCAGGTGAAGTATGACGCTGGTGCCACGTGCAGCGCGGCTCATGCTTTCCACTTCAAACGCGCCACCGCTGGCGCCGCCGTCGCTGATCCAGCGCACACCCTCGGACTCGGGCAGTCCGGCGCTGCGGGTTTCGACGGTAATTTTGTCGGCCACAATAAAGCCGGAATAAAAGCCTACGCCGAACTGGCCGATCAGTTGCGAGTCGACCTTTTGGTCGCCGCTGAGCTTGCTAACAAAGTCTTTGGTGCCGCTCTTGGCAATCGTACCCAGGTTGTCGATGGCCTCTTGCTGCGACATGCCGATGCCGTTGTCGGTGATGGTCAGCGTCTTGGCGTCTTTGTCCAGTGTGACCTTGACTTGCAGCTCGGTGTCGCCGGCCATGAGGCTGCTGTCGTTAATCGCCTCAAAACGCAGTTTGTCGCAGGCGTCCGACGCATTGGAGATCAACTCGCGCAGGAAAATTTCTTTATTCGAATACAGGGAATGGGTCACCAGGTGCAGAAGTTGCGCCACTTCGGCCTGGAAGGACAGGGTTTGCTTGCTCATAGGGTGAAATTGCCTCAAAAATTGCGGATTGCGCTTGGGTTGCGCCCATGCCCGACGGTCGGGCAAACCGCAATTATGGGCGAGGGGCCTAATTGCAAGGCCCCAAGACGTTGTGTAGCGTAGCGCTGGGAGACCTCAAAAGCGTTCGTGCGGAGCCAGGTAGCGCCACTGGCCCACCGGCAAATTACCCAGCATGACTTTGCCGATACGCACCCTTTTGAGACCGACCACCTTCAGGCCCACTTGCTCGCACATGCGCCTAATCTGGCGTTTTTTGCCCTCGTGCAGCACAAAGCGCAGTTGCTCGGGGTTTTGCCACTCCACCTTGGCATGCTTGAGCGCCTGCCCGTCCAACTGCAGGCCGTGGCGCAGCAATTGCAGCTTGGCAGCGGGGAAAACCGATTGCACATCGTTGCTGACCGGGTCATCGTCGTCGATGCGGCTCAGTTGCGTGGGCTTGGGCAGCGGGGCATAAGTGGCTGAGGCTGCCGTAGCCGCAGCCGGGTTCTCCACGCCGGTGTAGACCACGCGCACCAGGTATTCTTTTTCAATCACATGGTCCTCGCCGATCAATTGGCGGGCGACGCGCCCGTCTTGCGTCAAGACCAAGAGGCCGGTGGAATCAATGTCTAGGCGCCCGGCGGGTACCAGGCTGCGCAATTGGCTGGGGTGAAAGAAAAAGCGCGCGTTGTCCTCGGCCCAGCGGTTTTGCGGCGCCACCAGCGTGATGGCTGGGCTGTGCCCGTCCTCAGCCTGGCCGCTGACAATGCCCAGTGGTTTGTTGACCAAGACGGTGACTTGTTTGGCCTGCTGCCCTTTGGCTTCTTTGTCTATTTCGATACGCACATCGGCAGCCACTTGCATGCCCATCTCAGCGATTTGGCCATTGACCTTGACCCAGCCTTTTTCAATCCAGGCATCGGCCTCGCGGCGCGAGGCCATGCCCAGCTCGGCCATGCGCTTGTTCAAGCGCATGCTGCCGTCCGGCCCGATGGCGGCGGTGTTGCTTTGACCTGCCGGTATCGGCGCGCGCGCAGGCGGCGGCGCAGCCCGGCGCATGCCACCGGCTGGCTGAGGAGTTTTCGGGGGGAGGGACATGCAGGCTTTCCAAGAGGGGGGCTAACCGGGCATTCTAGGAAGCTACGCCGCAAGCGCGTTTGGCTTGGTCTGCACCCTATACCGTTTCCCAGCCACCGTGTTCGCTGGCGCGGTAGATGGCATCAATGACTTGCTGGTTGTGCAGCGAGCTTTCTAGCGTGACGTGTTCCTCCATCGCCCCGCCAGCTGCGCGGGCAAAGGCTTCGACCTGGCATTTGTATTGGCGGCTGTCCTGAAAGCGGAATATTTGGCTGTGTGCGTGGTTCTGGTTGGTGAGTTCTATTTCTTCCGGCCCCCATCTCTCGGCATTAAAGGGGGACTTCACTTCTATAAAACCCTCGGTGCCATGAAACACCATCAGTTGGCGCGCGGCCAGTTGGGTGGCAATGTAAAAACTCAGCTCAAAGCTGCCGAAATCAGCGCGCACTGAGGAATAAATATCGGTGCCAAATTGCAGGTCGCGTTCGGTACTGGCTTGCACGCGCAGCGCTTCTTTGCTGGTGACAAAGCGGGTGGTGATGGTGGGATATACGCCAATGTCGGGCAGGCCGCCGCCGCCCAGGTCGGGTTTGTTGCGCATATTGTCCGGGTCGCGGTTAAAGTAGCTAAAGCAGCCTTGTACATGTTTGAGCGTAACAATGGCCCCGCCGTTAAGCAGTTCGCGAACCTTGCGCCAAACTGGCGCATAGGTCACCATAAAAGCTTCGGAGATTAAAACTCCGTTGCGTTCACGCGCCTCTATCAATTCGCCAATGGCTCCGGCGTGCAAGGCAATCGGTTTTTCGCACAAAACGTGTTTACCCGCATCGGCGGCTTTGATGGTCCACTCTACATGCTGCGAGGTGGGCAGCGGGATATAAACCGCATCAATCTCGTCGGAGTCCAGCATCTCCTGGTAGGAGCCAAAGACGTGCGCAATCGCAAAGCGGTCGGCAAAAGCCTGTGCGCGTCCCAGGTCGCGACTGGCTACCGCACTAACCACGCAGTTTTCCGCATCCTGAAGGGCGGGAACCACCAGTTCGCGGCCGATTTTTGCAGTCGATAGGATTCCGAAACGTAGCATGCATGCTCCTTGGCACGGTTAGGAAACGAATGCACCAGTGTATGGGCTTGGGCTACGCGGCAAGGCCTAGCGCTTGACGCTTGGCGCTTGCACGATTTGATCAGGGTATTGCGGATGGGAAGCGCAAAGCCGCGAGGTCAAGGACACGCAGTCCTCCGTACTCCACGCGGATGGAGCCTTGCGCTTGCAAGGTGTTGAGCGCTTCGTTGACGCGTTGGCGCGATAAGCCCACCAGATAGGCCAGTTCCTGCTGTGTGATGCGTAGCACCTCGCCGACGCCGGGGTAGAGCACCGGGTTGAACAGCGCAGCCAGGCTGCGCGCCACGCGCACATCGGGGTTGTTCATACGGTCGATCTCTCTGGCCGCGATGAATTGGGCCAGACGCTCATTGAGCTGGTTCATCACAAATCGGTTAAATCCGATGGAATGGTCTAGCAGCCAGTGAAAAGTGTCCACATGCAAGCCCGCGACACGGCTTTTACGCAAGGTCTGGATGTTGTAGCGGTAGCTTTCGCGCTTTAGGGCGGTGCCTTCGCCAAACCAGCCGCCCGGCGGGATGCCGGTGTAGGTAATGGTTTGGCCCTGCGCGTTGTCGGTGCTCATTTTGAGTAAGCCGTCGATGACACCGAACCAATAAGTTACCGGCCTGCCTGTGCGGCACAAAAACTCGCCCGGCCCGGCTTCGGCGACTTTGAGGTCGGTGGCGGCGCGCGCGCGTTCGTCCTCGGTAAGTAAGCGCAGCCAGGGGATGGCCAACAACTCCGACTCGGTGAGCGGCCGGCGGCGCGCATGCAGGGCAGATTCCGAGGTCATAGCAGGTCTCCTTGGGGTGTCAACATATCGCGCTGGCGAGCGCTTGGCGCAGTGGATTTCGTCAGCTGTCTGCAAGAGAAGGGAAAACACCTAGTCAAATTTTTCTCAATTGTCGTTCAAACGACAACAAAACGTCAAATGCCCTTTTAGTATTCACAGTGAATCATGTCCTGCCCTTTGCATAGGCGCAGGCACATACCTGAAGGACTTTTTTCGATGCAAACAACGTTTGTGCAATTGCTGATGCAGCATGCCAAGGCGCGCCCTAACGCGCCGGCCATGCGTGAGAAGGAATACGGAATCTGGCAGACCCTGAGCTGGTCGCAACTGGCAGCCATGGTTGAGCAGCTCGCAGCCGGCCTGCACCAGGCTGGTTTGCGCCGTGGCGAGCATATGGTGGTGGTGGGCGCCAACCGGCCGCGGCTTTACGCCACCATGCTGGCCGTGCAATCCTTGGGCGCTATTCCGGTGGCGCTTTACCAAGATGCGGTGGCCGCTGAATGCATTTTCCCAATGAGTAACGCTGAAGTGCGGTTTGCCTTTGCGGAAGACCAGGAGCAGGTGGACAAGCTGCTGGAAGTGCGCGAGAGTGCGACACAACTGACGCATATTTATTTCGACGAATCGCGCGGTTTGCGCAATTACGATGAGCCCGGTTTGCAGTCCATGGACGATTTGCAGGCAGCGGGCAAGGCCTATGCCGCTGCGCATCCGGCATTTTTTGCCGAGGCGGTTGCGCGCGTAATGCCCGACGATACCGCGGCGATGTTTTTCACCTCAGGTACCACCGGCAACCCCAAAGGCGTGGTGCACAGCCATGACACCTTGCTCAACCGCGCGCGCGCCGGTGCCACTTTTGACCGCCTGACGGAAAACGAGGAAGTGCTGGCCTATATGCCAGTGGCCTGGATCGGTCAAAACATTTTTAGTTACGCGCAATGGCTGTCTTGCGGCTATGTGGTGAACTGCCCGGAATCGGCTGCCACCGCCACCATCGACTTGAAAGAGATCGGCCCGACCTATTACTTTGCGCCGCCACGTGTGTTTGAGGGCTTGCTCACGAGCGTGATGATCCGCATGGAAGACGCCTCGGCCATCAAGCGCAGCTTGTTTCATGCATGCATGCGCCTGGCCAAGCGCGTGGGGCCGGTGCTGAGCAGCGGTGGGCAGGTGTCCTTGGTGGACCGCGCTTTGTATGCCCTGGGCAACTTGCTGGTGTATGGCCCACTGCGCAACAACCTTGGCTTTAGCCGCGTACGCGTGGCCTATACCGCCGGTGAAGCTATCGGGCCGGATTTGTTCAGCTTTTATCGCTCGATTGGCGTCAACCTTAAGCAACTCTACGGCTCCACCGAAACCGCCGTATTCGTCTGCCTGCAACCCGATAACCAGGCGCATGCCGATACCGTCGGTGTGCCCTGCGAAGGTGTGGAAATCAAGGTCGATGGCAACGGTGAAATTTTGGTCAAGTCGCCCGGATTGCTGCGCGCTTATTACAAAAATCCAGAGGCCACGGCAGAAGTTTTAAGTGCGGATGGTTGGTACCACACCAGCGACGCCGGCTTTATCGACGCGCAAGGCCACTTGAAAATTATCGACCGCGTCAAAGACGTGGGCCGGGTGCGCGGAGGTGTATTTGACGGAGCCATGTTCGCGCCCAAGTATGTGGAGAATAAGCTCAAATTCTTCCAGCACATCAAAGAGGTGGTGGCCTATGGAGACGGACGCGAAAAAGTGTGTGTACTGATAAATATCGACTTTGATGCGGTGGGCAATTGGGCCGAGCGGCGCAATTTGCCCTACGCTGGTTATACCGACCTGGCGCAAAAACCGCAGGTGTATCAACTGATTAAAGAATGTGTAGAGCAGGTCAACGCCGACCTCAGCCGCGACGCCTTGCTGGCCGGTAGCCAAGTCAGCCGCTTTCTGGTTTTGCACAAAGAGTTGGATGCGGATGACGGCGAACTCACACGGACCAACAAAGTGCGCCGTGGCTATATCGCCGAGAAATACCAAGTGCTGGTGGACGCCCTCTACCAGGGGCGCAGCGAGCAGTTTATTGAAACCCAGGTGAAGTTTGAAGACGGGCGTACGGGTAGCGTGAGCGCAACCTTGAAGATCGATGACGCCAAGATTTTTGCCTCCGTAAAGGCCGCAGCATGAGTAAGAAAATCGGCGAGGTCATTTTGAATGTCAGCAATATTTCTCTGGCCTTTGGGGGCGTGAAGGCGCTGACCGATATCTCTTTCGATGTGCGCGAGCACGAGATCCGCGCCATCATCGGGCCCAATGGCGCGGGAAAAAGCTCGATGCTCAATTGCATCAACGGGGTGTACACGCCGCAGCAAGGTTCCATCACCTTCCGGGGCAAAACCTTTAACCATATGGACAGCCATGATGTGGCGACTATGGGCATTGCCCGCACCTTCCAAAATCTGGCTTTGTTCAAAGGCATGAGTGTGCTGGACAACCTGATGTCCGGGCGAAACTTGAAAATCAAAAGCAATATCTTTTTGCAGGCGCTGCGTATCGGCCCAGCCGAGCGCGAAGAGATCATGCACCGCGAAGCGGTGGAGCGCATCATTGATTTCTTGGAAATCCAGGCCTACCGGAAGACGCCGGTCGGGCAACTGCCTTACGGTTTACAAAAGCGTGTCGATTTAGGCCGCGCATTGGCGATGGAGCCCCAGGTTTTGCTACTCGATGAACCGATGGCCGGTATGAACGTCGAAGAAAAGCAGGACATGTGCCGCTTCGTACTAGATGTGAACGACGAGTTTGGTACCACCGTTGTGCTGATTGAGCACGATATGAGTGTGGTGATGGATATCAGCGACCGCGTGGTGGTGCTGGACTATGGCAAAAAGATCGGTGATGGCACGCCAGACGAAGTGCGCAACAACCCGGATGTGATCAGCGCCTATCTGGGCACCAGTCGCTAAAAGCGGAGCAAGACGATGTACAAGAAAATGCAAAACAGTGGCGTGTGGAAATATCGAGAGGGCGTGTAAGCATGGGATTTTTTCTTGAAACTTTGCTGGGTGGCCTGATGGCCGGCATGCTGTATTCCCTGGTGGCGCTGGGCTTTGTGCTGATTTACAAGGCCTCTGGCGTGTTCAATTTCGCCCAGGGCGCGATGGTTTTGTTCGCGGCCCTGGCGATGGCGCGTTTCGCCGAATGGGTACCGCTGTGGACCGGCATCACCGACAACCGCTTGGTCACCACGTCGATCGCCTTTATCTTGGCCGGCGTGGTGATGTTTTTGGTGGCCTGGACGGTGGAGCGCTTTGTGCTGCGCCATTTGGTGAACCAGGAAGGCACAACGCTTTTGATGGCGACCCTGGGTATTGCCTATTTGCTCGACGGCGTGGGCCAGACGATTTTTGGTAGCGATATTTACAAAATTGACATCGGCATGCCCAAAGAGCCCATGATGGCCTTTGAGTCCACTTTCCCTGGCGGCATTTTGATCAATAAAGAAGACCTGATCGCCGCCGCGAT
>CAMBFN010000113.1 GCA_945865425.1 Comamonas sp. lk
ATGCGCTTTGAATTGGCGCTGCGCGCCCTGGGGCGGCGCGATACGCATGTCGCTGCCCTGATGCGCGGCATGGATGCGCTACGCATCGCCTTGTTTAAGCGCAAATTCATACCTCTGGTGCAAAACGAAAAAACTGCGGCCGAGTTGGCCACCTTGTTCTACCTCTCGGTCGTGGGCAGTTTCCACGCCTTGATACAGCCGCAGATGCCCAGCGCCAGCAAGCAACTTTTTCTGGACATCATCGCCAAATACCTGGTGCATAAGCAAAGGCGCTAAGTACGCTAGTGCCCTTTACGGGCCCGGCGCTTGCAAGATGGTGCGAAAGCCCAAATGGCTAACGGCTAAATCGTCCTCTTGGGCCTGGCGCGCACCGGCGCGGTAGCGCATACAGTAATTGGGCGCGCACAAAAACGAGCCACCCTTAATCACATGGCGTGCTACCGGGCCTCCCGCAGGCCGCAGGCCGGCGTAGTCGGCAGTTTCGATTTCCGGCGCTAATTTGGTGTGGTCCTCCAGGTAAAGGTCGCGGGTGATTTCCCACACATTGCCCAGCATGTCGAATAAGCCCAGCGCATTGGGCGCATAGCAACCCACCGGTGCCAGCCCGACAAAGCCGTCTTGCGCCGAGTTACTGACCGGAAACAAACCTTGCCAGGTATTGGCCTGCGCAGGCTGTGCGTGTTCAGTCTGCGTGGGTGCTGCGGCTGCGCGGGCCGCCCATTCCCACTGGGCTTCGCTGGGCAAAGTACGTCCGGCCCATCGGGCATAGGCCAGAGCGTCGCGGTAGGTGAGGTTAACCGCTGGAAAGGACTCGCGGCCTTGAATAGACGTATCTTGACCGCCGGGGTGGCGCCAATCGGCGCCTGGCAAATAGCGCCACCATTGCGCCGGGTTACCTCCGCCATTCAAATCGGTCGGGCTGATAAACACGACAGCGCCGGGCAGGCGCAGATCGGGCGGAAGTTCTGGATGGACCTTCGCATCCACCGCCTGCTCTGCCACCGTGACATATCCGGTGGCTTGCACAAAAGCGGCAAACTGCGCGTTGGTCACTTCAGTGCGGTCCATCCAAAAACCCTGCACTGCCACCCTACGCACCGGCAGTTCTTCAGGGTAGACGGTATCGCCCAGTTGTAGCGTGCCGCCAGGCACCCAGACCATGCCCGGATGCGGCGCCGGTGCCGGCTGCGCTGGCAACACACATTGCAAGGGTTCCCCAAGCGCGTGCACTTGCGCCCTGTCTGCGGACCACCACAACCAGGCCGCTAGCGCCAGCAATAGCGCAGCAGCCGATAGCAAAATGGGTTTAGAAGTCATGGTGGTGTGCGGTTTGGGCCGGCATCCGGCTGTACGCATTGTCCCGCAAGGCTCGGCTCTGGCTGCGGGCTTTACAAGGGCGCGTGAATCACATCCGCAATACCGGCCGACTGCAAAATCGCATCGGCTTGGGCTTGCCCCTGGGCATCGAGCGCCGCAAACTCTTCGCGCAGCCAGCGCAGGCATTTGCCTTGGTAGGTCACGGTGCCCTGCTCCCACACGCCTTGCGGCAGTTGGATACGCAGTTGTTTTTCACTACGCAACAAAGCACGGGCATTGGCCAGAGTAACCGGCACATAGCCTTGCGCTAATTCAGCCAGCAAGGCCAACAAGCTTGCCGGTACGTGCGCCGCATCCAGCCAGGCATCGTCCTGCACTTCCCAGCCCGACAAATCTTCCATCCAGCCGGTCCAGGCAAAAGTACGTGGCGCGTGCTGCACTGCCAAGTCCATGGACGTGGGGTCGAACAAAGCCAGTTGCGATAACTGCCCATACAAGGCAAAGTCGCTGGCGCCCGGCCTGCCGCCCATCAAAAACGCATGCTGCGAAAAATGCGCATCCAAAAGCCCCAGCAAGCGCACATAGCCCGTTTCAATCAAAGGTGCAGTTGTCGCGTTGGAGCCGATAACCGCGAGACGGGAAATTTGCCGTTGCGAAAAAAAGGTCTTGCCTGCGGCATGCACTTTTTCATCCATCTGCATACCGCCCCAATGCAGGGGAATGGTTTTACCAGCGCGGTCTATGTCTGGCGCGTAATGCCAGCGGTAATGAAACATGGCCTTGGTGACCCACTCATCGGCAAAGTCTTCCAGCAATGCATCGATAAAGGCCAACACGGCATCCTGTGGCCTAGCCGAACGCCCTGGTACTTCGCGCTCTAAGCGGCGCAGTAGCGGGGTGGAGTCGGTTAGCGCCTGCACTTGCCCCTGCGCATCGGGCAGGTAAAACGTGGGCAGCAATTCGACGGGCGGCTTGGGCATTCCCGCGCGGTCAGCGGCCTCGCCGACCAGATAGCGGTAGGGGATATGGCGATAGCGCATCAGCGCCATCATCTTGCGGGTATAGGGCGAGCCGGGCGTACCTTTGAAAACCAGGGGCGCCTGCATAAGCTAAGCGCTCGCTTAAGCTGCCGTGACCGGCGTTGCAGTCACGGTTTTGACCGGCGTAAAAAAGCGCGTGTTGTCGCGCAGCCAGGCTTGCGAGTTACTGGCATCGTGCTGCTCGGGGTGAAAGTCAGGGTGCATATAGTCGCGCCACATTGGCAGATTGCTGCGCAGCAAACCGTCGCGCGCCAGCAGCAAACGCCAGGCACTGCGCCAGGTGCTCCATTGAAACAAGCTGCGGTCACGCCACAAATTGCGCACCGTCTGGCGCAGCACATCGGTGATAAAAATCCAACTGACCAGTTTGAAAGTGCGGATGCGCCACTTGTGGCTGCCACCGGCGGCCTGGTAAATATTGAAGGCGGTGCTGCGGTGCTCAGACTCCTCGGAGGCATGCCACAGCCACAGCGTGGCCAAGCGCTCTTCCGCGCCGGCAAAGGCCTCGGGGTGGCGCAGTGTCCAGTCGGCAAACATGGCGGTGAAGTGCTCGGTGGCCGCGGTTACTGCCAAGTGGAAGCGGGGGTCGAAGTGCTCGGCTTGTTTGGCACGCTTGGCAGCGCGTACTTCGATTTCGTTGACAAAACCTTGGCGTGTGAGCTGCGCGTTAAAGAGTTCGTGGATGCGCCGGTGCGTAGCCTCCTGGCCGACGAAGCCCTGCACCTCTTTGGCATATTTTTCTTGCTCTGCCGGCGCAAGCGTTTTGTAGCAGGCGCGCACCGAGTCCATAAAATACTGCTCGCCCCAGGGAAAGCTCATGGACAAGGCATTGAAAAAAGCCGAACGAAAGGCATCGCCCCCATTCCAGCGCTGGGCAAACGGAGTTGTCAAATCCACCAGCAAACGCCTCACTACTAAATCAGTCATACAACACTTTCTTCCATTGCTAAATTTTTAACTTCGCGCAACTCGCGCCGCAAAACTTTGCCGACATTGCTTTTCGGCAATTGCGTATCAAACACCACTTTGCGCGGCACTTTGTAACCGACCAAATACTCGCGGCAATGGCGCACCAACATTTCCTCGGTGAGGGCCGGTGATTTTTTCACCACATGGAGGTGGACCTCTTCGCCCGTCGTCTCGCTTTGGCGGCCCACGGCAGCGGCCTCTAAGACACCAGGGTGCAGCATCGCGACGTTTTCGATTTCATTGGGATACACATTAAAATCGGATACCAAAATCATGTCCTTCAAACGGTCCACAATTTTGAAAAAACCTCTGTCATCCATCACCGCCACATCGCCGGTACGTAAAAAGCCATCATCGGTCATCGCCGCCTGTGTCTCGGCCAGACGGCGCCAATAGCCCTGCATCACCTGGGGGCCTCGCACACACAATTCGCCGGGCTCGCCCGCTGGCAATTCGCACCCATGGGCATCGCGAATAGACACCTCGGTCGATGGCAGAGGCAGGCCGATGCTGCCGTTAAATTGACTAATGTCAAAAGGATTGACCGTGACCGTGGGCGCGCACTCGGTAAGGCCATAACCTTCGATCAGAGGCGCTTTGGTCAAGGCCTGCCAGCGCTCGGCCACCGAACGCTGTATCGCAGCGCCGCCGCCCACCGACAAGCGCAAGCTGCTGAAATCCACCTTGTGGATGTCGGGGTGATTAAGCAGGCTATTAAACAGTGTATTGACCGCCGGCAAAGACACGACGCGGTAGCGCATCAGCAGTTTCACAAAAGCATCGACATCGCGCGGGTCCGATACCAGCACGTTAGTGCCGCCCATGCCAGTAAATGCCAGGCAAGAGCCCAGGGCAAACACATGGTAGAGCGGAATGGCGGTCATGCTGATCAAGTCTTGGCCGGCCTCAATAAAAGGAGCGCTCCACGCTTTGGTCTGCTGCACGTTAGCCAAAATATTACGGTGGCTCAGCATCGCGCCTTTGGCCACACCGGTGGTGCCACCGGTGTACTGCAAGAAAGCCAGGTCGTGAGCTTGAATATCGGGTCTGCGAAACTGCGCTTGCGAGCCTCGCTGCAGCATGTACCGAAAGCTTGTGGCCATCGGCAAGTCGTAAGCCGGCACGGCATTTTTGACCTGGTGAATCATAAAGTTCGCCACGTGGCGCTTGTGCCAGGGCATCATGTCGGCCAGGCCGCTGACCACCACATGCTGCACTGGCGTCTTGCCGATGATCTTGGCCAGGGTGTGAGCAAACAAATCGACTACCACGATGGCCAGGGCACCCGAGTCCCGCAGCTGGTGTTCCAACTCGCGCCCGGTGTACATGGGGTTGACGTTGACCACCACATAGCCCGCGCGCAGTAGTCCAAACAGGCACACCGGGTACTGCAGGACATTGGGCATCATCAGCGCCACCCGACTGCCCGGCGCTAGGTGCAGCACCGATTGGAAATAGGCCGCCACCTGAAATGACAGTGTGTCCAACTCGGCAAAACTGATTTTGATGCCCGTCGCACCGCTGATAAATGCGTCGCGGTCAGCATATAGATTGACCGCATCGTCCAGATAATCGGCCAAAGTCCCTAGGGCGTGCTCATCTATCTGCGCGGGGACACCGGGCGGGTAGCTTGAGATCCAGGGGGCTTGCATGGGCTGAATGGCTAAAAGTGCAGTATAACTATACACAAGTGTATTGTCTAGCCAAATACAGGACTGAGCCAAGGCTAAATGGTGGCCGGGCCAGGCCAACTCCCTGCAGACGCCTAGAGCGGCAACGCCGTCGGGTTAGGGCTGGGCGGGGCCCCGCGCACCGTGGCGGCGATGGTGATACCGTGTTCGCGCAGGGCGCGCAAAATCGCCAGATTCACGTCGGAGCGCAAATTGCCCTGGCCGTTTTCGATGTCGGCCACCCAATACACCACCGTGAGTTCAATGCCATCGGTGGTGAATTGCGACAGTTGCACGCTGGCGGGCGGCTGGTGCAGCACCCGCGGCTGGGCTTGCGCCGCGGCTTGCAGCACTTGCATCGCCTGGTCAATATCGGTTTCATAGACCACCTGGATGCGCGCCATCTGCACCACTTTGGTATCGGCCAGCGAGAGGTTTTCCACCCGGCTGACGAGGAGCATCTCGTTGGGCACAATCGCCTCGCGCCCGGTAATAGCGCGCACCACGGTGTAGCGGGCATTGATTTGGGTGATGATGCCTTCAAAGTCATCGACCCGCACGTTATCGCCTATGCGCAGGCTGCGCTCGGTCAGAATCAAAAAACCGCTGATGTAATTGGCCGCCAGCTTTTGCAAGCCAAAACCAATACCTACACCCAAAGCGCCGCCCAGTACCGATAGTGCCGTCAGGTCAATGCCTATCGCCGATAAGGCGAGGATCAAACCCAGGAACAACAAGGTGATACGCGTGGCATTGCTGATGGCTTTGCGCACCGACAACTCACCACCGGTCGCTTGGCGTAAAAGGCGTGACTCAATCGCAGCCGATATCCACAGCGTCACGATCAAGACCGCGCTCGCCGTAAGCATGCCTTCAATGATGTTGCGCACCGACAAACGGGAGGCGCCTACTTTCCAGCCAATCTGGTCCAACTCGTTGAGTACCAAAGGCAGCAGCCCGCTGACCCACAAGACCAGCGCCAGCCAAACCAACCAGGAAATGGTTTGCTCAAAGGCACGCACCCAGCGGGCTTGCGAAAACGCCAGTTGCAAGACCTTGACGCCCGTGCGTATCACCACCAGAGCCAGCAGCACCGGCATGGCCACTTGCAAGACCACCACGTTGAGCTGCCGCTCCAAGACCGCGCGGGCGGCAAACACCATGCACAGCAGGATGGCCGGGAAAAGCACACCGTCGATGTCTTTGCGCCCAAACCAAACAGAGCGCTGATCGCGCCCTATAGTCGCAGCCAGTGCTCGTACTAGGCCCCAGGCCACTGCCGCACTCAAGGCCAGCGCCGCCAGCTCGATCACGACCGTGGGCTGGGTAAACGCCTGCAGCCAGGCGCCTAGGTCCTCCATCGGCGGCGGTGCAGGCATGCGTACAACGCTCATGCGCGACCTCTATCAGGCATAGAAAATGAATTCATACATCCAAAGCCTCTAAAGAAGGTCTTCAGAGGTACGTCATCGCGAGGAGCGCAGCGACGCGGCGATCCATAAGTGATTGATTCGCAGCCAAAAATGGATTGCTTCGCTACGCTCGCAATCACGGGTTTGGACTTATGCAAAGTTTCCCTAGACATCGGCGAGCACCCGCACATGCGCTTCGACGCTGCGCCCCAACGCCCGCAGGTTGTAGCCACCCTCAAGGCTGGAGACGATGCGGCCCTTGGCGTGGGTGCGCGCCACGTCCTTCAGTTGCTGGGTGATCCAGGCGTAATCGGCTTCGACCAAACCCATCTGGCCTAGATCATCGTCGCGGTGCGCATCAAAGCCGGCACTGATAAATATCATTTCCGGCGCAAATGCATGCATGCGCGGCAACCATTGGCTTTGCACCAGCGCGCGCACCGCATCGCCCTTGGTGTAGGCGGGCACTGGCACGTTCAAGATGTTGTCCGCATGCCCGTCGGCGCCGCTATAAGGGTAATGCGGATGCTGAAAAAAACCCACCATCAAAATCCGCGGGTCATTGCTGACAATATCCTCGGTGCCATTGCCGTGGTGCACATCAAAATCCACAATGGCCACGCGCTGCAAGCCATGGTGCTCTAA
>CAMBFN010000114.1 GCA_945865425.1 Comamonas sp. lk
GCCATGAAAATGACGCTCACCAGGCCACGGTAAAAAATAACTTCGAAAGTGGTGAAGCTCTGCGAGGCAGACTTCACGCCCACGGCCATGGTGGCAAACAAAAACGAGGCCAACACCATCCACAGCGCATGCCAGGCGCTGCCGCCGCTGCGGGCAAAACTCATTTAGCCGTTGTCGTGAGATCGCCCATGCGCTTGCGGTACCACTCGTGAAAGTGCTGCATGCCGTCTTCCATCGGGCTTTGGTAGGGGCCCACTTCGTTGTCGCCGCGCGCCAACAGGGCTTTGCGCCCGGCATCCATGCGCTCGGCGATTTCATCGTCTTCTACGCAGGTTTCCATATAGGCCGCTTGCTGCGCCTCAACAAACTCGCGCTCGAAGGCGGCAATTTCCTCGGGGTAGAAAAACTCCACCATATTGAGCGTCTTGTCCACGCCCAGCGGTTGCAAAGTAGAAACCGTAAGTACATGCGGATACCACTCGACCATGATGTGCGGGTAGAGCGTTAGCCATATTGCGCCGTAGGGCGGGGGAACGCCATTGCGGTAGTTGAGTACCGCGTTTTGCCAGCGCTCATAGACCGGTGAGCCACCGCTGGCGTCCGAGGATCCCAGGCGGCTGCCCGGGCCCACGGTTTGCACCGAATAGTTGTCTTTGAATTCCCAGCGCAAATCGTCGCAGGTCACGAAGTTACCCAGACCCGGATGGAAGGGCCCTACGTGGTAGTCCTCCAGGTACACCTCGATAAAGGTTTTCCAGTTGTAGTTGCACACATGCATTTCCACCCGGTCGCGCACATAGCCGCCAAAGTCCAAGTCAGCGCGCGGTCCCAGGCCAGCCATTTGGTCCGCTACGTTGGCGCCACCGGCTTCAAACAACAGGCCATTCCATTCCTGCAAGGGGTAGTTGTTCAGGTTGAGGCAGGGGTCGGCAGCAAAGTGGGGCGCGCCGATAAGCTTGCCGGCGGGCAAGCCGCCCTGATGATTGCTAGCGCTGTAAGTCCAGCGGTGCAGGGGGCAAACGATATTGCCGCCGGCGCTGCCCGCGCCATGGAGCAAGGAGCCCTGGCCTTTGAGCATGATCGCCTGGCGGTGGCGACAAACGTTGGAGATGAGCTCAATACCCTGCGCATTGCGCACCAAGGCACGGCCTTCTTGCTCTTGCGCCAGCGCGTAGTAGTCACCGATTTCGGGCACGCTCAGCGCATGGCCTACATAGCGGGTCCCTGGCTTGAAAAGGCTCTCCATCTCGCGCGCGAAAAGCGACGGATCAAAGTAACTTGATACAGGGAGTTGGCTCAGGGCCGGCTGCAGTTGAAGACTTAAATCAGACATGGTGGACCTGACCTAAAGACTCCCCACAGGGAGGGTGCGCCCCTAGAGGCGCTGTCAATAAACCCGGCGACTGCACAGTTATGCGACCACCGGCGTAAGGGAGGGGGATTGTAGCCTTGTAAATTTCACAAAATTTGGATTTTGAAACAGAAGTGCCCTGGCTTAAAATTTGATGACTGATTCCCCATCCGATCAACGCGCACGGAGCTTGCATGCCCAAGGCCACGACTTTAGTTACCGCAGCCAGCGCTGTTGCGCCAGCATATGAAGAGGCCATGGCCGAATTAGAGGCACTCGTAGAACGCATGGAAAGCGGGGGCTTGCCGCTGGACCAGTTGCTCACGGGCTACCAGCGCGGGGCCGAGTTGCTGCAAGTCTGCCGCGAGCGTTTGCAGGCGGTGGAAGACCAGATCAAGGTGCTGGACCAAGGTGCCATCAAACCTTGGAAGGGCGCCTGAGCCCTATGGCTTTTTCCCTGGAGCCCTGGATGGCGCAGCGTTTGCGCCAGGTCGAAAGCGCACTGGACGAGTTGTTAAGCCCCCACGCCCCGCCGGGCAGCGCCTGGGCTGCCCCGACCGATTTAAACAATGCTATGCGCTACGCCGTGCTGGACGGCGGCAAGCGCCTTCGGCCCCTTTTGGTCTTGGCCGCTTTTGAGGCGGTGCGTGGCGCACCCGCAGCCCCCTCGGACGCGGCGCCCATGCGGGCCGCCTGCGCGGTGGAGTTGATACACGCCTATTCCCTGGTGCACGACGACATGCCGTGCATGGATAACGATGTGCTGCGCCGTGGCAAACCCACGGTGCATGTGCAATTTGGTCAAGCCGGTGCGCTCTTGGCCGGCGACGCTTTGCAAACCCTGGCTTTCGAGCTGCTGACGCCCTTGGACGGCTGCGTGGACCCAGCGGTGCAGGCGCGCTTGTGCGGCATTCTGGCGCGCGCCTCGGGGCGGGTGGGTATGGCCGGCGGCCAGGCCATTGACCTGTCCAGTGTAGGCCAGGCCCTGTCCGAGGACAGCTTGCGCCATATGCACCAACTCAAAACCGGCGCTTTGCTGCAGGCCAGCGTGATGTTGGGTGCGGCGTGCGGCCCGGCATCGGCGGCAGCTACGCAGGCTTTGGAGGCTTTTGGCCAAGCCATTGGCCTGGCCTTTCAGGTGGTGGACGATGTGCTGGATGTGACAGCCGATTCGGCCACCCTGGGAAAGACGGCCGGCAAGGATGCGGACAACGACAAACCCACTTATGTGGCGCTCATGGGGCTGGAGCGCAGCCGCGTCTATGCCGCCACTTTGGCGCAACAGGCACATGCCGCACTGCAAGGCAGCGGCCTGCCCGACACCGCCGCATTGGCCGCGCTGGCGAACGTGGTGGTACACCGTGTTCACTGAAGGCTTTACCATTGGCGTAAAAACGGATAGCCTAAGCCCTTTGTACGCTTAAGCTGACACTTTTAATCGATTTGACCCTTATGCCTGATAACGCCAAGCCCACGACCGCCTTGCTGCCGCAGATCAACAGCCCCCATGACCTGCGCCGCTTGCCGCGCTCGGACCTGCCCCGCGTGGCCGACGAGCTGCGCAGCTACTTGCTGCATAGCGTCGCGCAAACCGGCGGGCACCTCAGCTCCAACCTAGGCACCGTGGAACTTAGCATCGCGATGCACTATGTGTTTGACACGCCCCGCGACCGTTTTGTCTGGGACGTGGGCCATCAAACCTATCCCCACAAAATCCTGACCGGGCGGCGCGACCGCATGTCCACCCTGCGCCAATTGGGCGGCCTGAGCGGTTTTCCGCAGCGCGCCGAGAGCGAATACGACACTTTTGGCACCGCGCACTCCAGCACCTCGATTTCGGCTGCCCTTGGAATGGCTATGGCCGCCAAGATCAAGGGCGATAAGCGCTATTCGGTAGCAGTGATTGGCGATGGCGCCCTGACGGCAGGCATGGCCTTTGAAGCCATGAACCATGCTGGTGTGGAAGATTGCCGCTTGCTCGTTATCCTGAACGATAACGAAATGAGCATCAGCCCCCCGGTGGGCGCGCTCAACCGCTACTTGGCGCAACTGATGAGCGGGCAGTTTTATGCCAAGGCCAAAAGCGTGGGCAAAAGCGTGCTCAAAGGCGCACCCACCTTGTTTGAGCTGGCCAAGCGCATTGAAGAGCACGCCAAAGGCATGGTGGTGCCGGCCACGCTGTTTGAACAATTTGGCTTTAACTACATAGGCCCCATCGACGGGCACGATCTGGACTCGCTGATTCCCACGCTGGAGAACATCAAGCATTTGACTGGCCCACAGTTTTTGCATGTGGTGACCCGTAAAGGTCAGGGCTACCAAATGGCCGAGGCTGACCCGATTGCCTACCACGGGCCAAGCAAATTTGACCCTGCGATTGGTATACAAAAGCCCTCGGTCACACCCAAAACCACGTTTACGCAGGTCTTTGGCAATTGGCTGTGCGATATGGCGGCGCAGGACGAGCGCCTGGTGGGTATTACCCCGGCCATGCGCGAGGGCTCGGGCCTGGTGGAGTTTGAAAAGCGCTTTCCCAAGCGTTACTTTGACGTGGGCATTGCCGAACAGCACTCGGTGACCTTTGCCGCCGGATTGGCCACCGAGGGCCTTAAGCCCGTGCTGGCGATTTATTCCACCTTCTTGCAACGTGGCTATGACCAACTGATTCACGATGTGGCGATTCAAAACCTGCCCGTGGTGTTTGCGCTGGACCGAGCCGGTCTGGTCGGGGCCGACGGCGCCACCCACGCGGGCAACTACGACATCGCCTACCTGCGCTGCATCCCCAATATGAGTATTGCCTGCCCGGCTGATGAAAACGAATGCCGCCAATTGCTCAGCTCCGCTTTCGAGCAAAGCCACCCTGTGGCCGTTCGCTACCCGCGTGGCGCCGGGGCGGGTGTCGCGGTACAGCCAAGCCTCGAGGGCTTGCCCTTTGGAAAAGGCGAGATTCGCCTGCACGGCGAAAACATCGCTATCTTGGCCTTCGGCACGCTCTTGTATCCCGCGATAGCCGTGGCCAACAAACTGGGTCTGACAGCCGTCAATATGCGCTGGGCCAAACCTTTAGACAAAGAACTATTGCTGGAGCTAGCACGCAGCCATGCGGCCATTGTCACGGTGGAAGACGCTGCGGTCATGGGCGGGGCCGGTAGCGCGGTGCAGGAGGCGCTGCAATCTGCAGGCGTGGTTCTGCCGGTGCTCAGCCTAGGCCTTCCCGACTTGTTTATCGAACACGGTGACCCGGCCAAGCTCATGACCATGCACGGTCTGGACGCTTCGGGCATAGAAGCCTCTATCAGCACCCGCTTTGCAGCGCTTTTAGCAAAGGCTTCCAAGGGAAAACCCCTGTCTAAAGCGGCTTAAAGTGGCCTAAAGCCTTCCTACAATCGCGCTTGGACGTATTGGCAGGCAATGCGCTGGCGTATCGCCTTCTGATGGCCTGAATTTCTTTCACCCTTCAATGGAGTTAACTATGGATCGTCGTTCGATTATTAAAAATGCCGGCATCGCCGGCGTGTTGGCGGCAGGCGCTGCACCCGCAGTCCATGCGCAGGCCACTTTGCGTTGGCGCTGTGCTTCCAGCTTCCCCAAAGCGCTGGATACCCTGTTTGGCGTATGCGACGTGTTTGCGAAAAAAGTGGGCGAGTTGAGCGGCGGCAAATTCACGATTACGACCCACGCCGGTGGCGAGTTAATGCCTCCATTTGGTGTTTTAGACGGTGTGTCAAATGGCACTATCGAAATGGCCAATACGGCTTCTTACTATTTCTTCGGCAAAGACCCCACCTATGCGCTCGATTGCGCCGTGCCCTTTGGCCTGAACAGCCGGCAGATGACGGCTTGGATGTACGAAGGCAATGGCCTGAAGTTGTTCCGCGAACATTTCGCTAAAGTGGGCATCGTCAACTTTCCCATGGGTAATACCGGCGTGCAAATGGGCGGTTGGTTCCGCACAGAGATCAAAAGTGTGGACGACCTGAAAGGCCTGAAGTTCCGTTGTGGTGGTTTTGCCGGCAAGGTGCTAGAGCGCTTGGGCGTAGTGCCCCAGAACATTCCGGGTGGCGAGATTTACCAAGCCCTGGAAAAAGGTACGATTGACGCTGCCGAGTGGGTCGGCCCGTATGACGACCTGAAGTTGGGTCTGAATAAAGTGGCGCAAAACTACTACTACCCCGGCTTCTGGGAAGTGGGCCCACAGCTGTCGCTCTATGTGAACCAGAAAGCCTATGAAGGCCTGTCCTCGGAGTACAAAGCCATTGTGGAGTGCGCCGCAGCCTATGCGCACACCGATATGCAAGCCAAGTACGACGTGCGCAACATGCCGGCACTCAAAACCCTGCTCGGTCAAGGCGCCAAGCTACAGCGTTTCCCCAAAGAGGTTTTGGCAGCGGCCTTCAAATCGGCTACGGACATTTACGCTGAACTGAACGACACCAACCCGGCTTGGAAGAAAATCTACGCCGACTACTCGGCCTTCCGCCGCGACAGTAATCTGTGGTTCAGCCTGTCAGAAGCGGCTATGGACGACTTCATGCAATCGCAAAAGCTGTAAACCTTTAGTAGGTTTTCGGCCGACAAAAAACCCCGCCTTGGCGGGGTTTTTTAATGCCTAGCCGCTTCGCAGCGCCAGGTAATCTGGCGCCAAGCTCAGGTCCGCATGGCAGGCCTGGTCTTAGCCAATCAAGGCTTCTTGCCCTGGTCTTCCTTCATAGACTCCAGCATGCGTGCCATGGGGTCTTCTTTTTCATCGGATGTACCTGCATTGGCTTTTTCGGTGGCGTCTTTGTCGTCGCTGCGTTGCTGTGAATCGGTTTGCAGCTGTTGCATGACTGTGTCGGCATCGACCGTCGGGTCTTTGGTCAGGCCGCTAGAAACCAGGCCAGGGAAGGCGATGATGAGGCCCACCATCACAATCTGGATGATCACAAAGGGCACGGCGCCCCAATAAATCTGCTCAATCGTGACCCGCTTGGTGAGCTTTTTGGTCACTTT
>CAMBFN010000115.1 GCA_945865425.1 Comamonas sp. lk
TTGCCTAAGTTGGGGTCCATCAGCATGGCCATAGACAAACCCACGGCGGTAGAGATGGACTGCCCTGCCAACAAGATGGCGGCGGTAATGACTTGCAGCGACAAGCCCATGATCAAGCCAATCGAGACTTGGTTGAACACTTCCACCAAACCAGCGGGCGAAACCGGGTCAATAGCGGGCCAGTCAAACAGGGGGTAAATCATCCAGGTTAGCGCCACACCCAAAAGCACGCGCATGCGCACGTTGAGCGCCCGCAAAGAAAAAATCGGTGCCGACAAGAGCAGCGCCGAGATGCGCAGCATAGGCCACAAAAAGGTATAAAACCTTTCGATGAGGTCGGCGGCCAGCAGGTTCATGGTGCGATAAGTCCCGGTGTCCAGCGTTTAGGCAAACAGCGTGGGAATACGTTGAAACAGGGCGCGGGTGTAGTCCACCAACGTGGCCAATTGCCAGCCGCCTACCAAGGCCAGTGTGATAGCCAATGCCGCCAGTTTGGGGATGAAGCTCAGCGTCTGTTCGTTGATCGAGGTAGCGGCCTGGATGATGCCGATCACCAGGCCCACGGCCAGCGAAACACCGAGCAAGGGCGCAGAAATCAGCACCACCATCCACAAAGCCTGGTGCCCTATATCTACCACCGCTGCGATATCCATGCTATTTCTCCTACTGCGATTTAAGTGACAAAGCTGGCCGCCAGCGAACCCATGATCAGGCTCCAGCCATCAACCAGCACAAACAACATGAGTTTGAAGGGCATGGAAATCATCATGGGCGAGAGCATCGCCATACCCATGGACATCAGCACACTGGCCACGATCAGGTCAATCACCACAAAGGGGATGTAAATCAGAAAACCGATCGTGAAAGCGCTTTTGAGTTCGGAGGTGATAAAGGCCGGCACCAAAGTGGTAAAGGGCACGGCATCGGCGCTGGCTACTTCTTTGTTACGGGCCATTTGCATAAACATGCCGATATCTTCTTCACGCGTTTGCTTGGTCATGAAACTGCGCAGCGGCGCCTCGGCGGCGGCCAGGGCTTTATCAAACTTCATGCCTTGCTCCATATACGGAACGGCGGCGTTTTGGTACACCGCTTCAAGCGTCGGCGCCATGATGAACAGCGTTAAAAACAAGGCAATGCCGACCAGCACGTTATTGGGCGGCGTCTGACCCGTACCCAGGGCCTGGCGCAAAATAGACATGACGATGATGATGCGCACAAACGAGGTCATCATCAAAAGCAGCGAAGGCAACAGCGTGAGCACCGTCATCAGTGCCAGCAATTGCAAAGACAGGCTGTATTGCGTGTCTTTGCCGGTGCCGGTCACATTGACCATAGGAATGCCCTGCGCCAGGGAATAGGCGGGCATAGCCAGTAAAAGCAGCAGCAAAATGCCTGCGCCGAGTTTAGGGAAGGTCCGCTTAACTCCGTCATCGCGAGGAGCGCAGCGACGCGGCGATCCATCAGTGATTGATTGGCAAGCCAACATGGATTGCTTCGCTACGCTCGCAATGACGGCTTTGGAATTATGCGGAGCTTTCTTAGCTTTCACTGCGCGTTCCTTCTGTGTTGGCAAAGGGCTGTACTTCTCCGAGCGCAACGAGTTGTTGTGGGCTAATGCCCACCAGTACGTGTTTGTCGCCCACGCGCAGCAGCACCACTTTCTGGCGGGGACCTACATGAATGGTTTCGCGCAACTCCAGCAGTGCCGGACCTTTGTGGCGCACCTGCATGTCTTTCATGCGGCGCAATAACCACAGCATGCCACCGAGCAGCAGCAATACCAATACAAAGCTGCCGCTGACCCGTAGCCAATCGACTCCGATAGCGCCGGCCGTGCCCATGCTGTGCCTACAGGTTTTTCATCCGCTCGGATGCCGGCACCACACGCGTCAGGCGGATACCGTAGCGCTCGTTGACCAGCACCACTTCGCCTTGTGCGACTACGGTGTTGTTGATTAAAAGATCCAGTGGTTCGCCGGCAATGCGGTCTAGCTCGACCACGCTGCCTTGGGTCAAGCGCATCAGGTCTTTGATTTTGATCATGGCGCGGCCTACCTCAATACTCAGCGTGACGCTGATGTTTTGCAGTACTTCGGGGTTGATCTGGTTTTCTGCGTCGTGGCTGGAGGAGCTCTCGTCGGTCAGTGCTTCGGTCATGGGGTGTTTCCTCAAACGTTAGGATTTGCCGGGGACAACGGCACGTTCGACCTGAACTGCCACCTGGGCGCCCAGCGTGCCCACATGCACGTCAAAGGCCGGAATTTCATTAGCTTCAAGCACCGCAAACTCGGGCTTCTTGAAATACAAAATATCACCCGCTTGCATGGACTCGACCACGCGCAGGGTGGAGTTGATATAGCCCAGTACCACGCGTGCTTCCATGCAGGCGCCGCCCACGGCTTCTTCGAGTTCGCCGCGCCACTGGCGGTCGGAGTCCTCATTGCCATCACCCGACTGCACCCGGCTGCGCAGCAATTCACGCACCGGCTTGAGCGAGGTATAGGGGTGCACGACGTCAAAAAAACCGACGTTTTGGGTAGCGGTTTCTGTTTCGAAACGGCTCAAAATGACCAGGTCGTTTTCATCGGCAATCTGCGCGAATTGCGGGTTGATTTCGGAGCTGACGAACTCGAAGTCCACCGGCATCAGCGGGCTCCAGGCTTCTTTCAGGTTACGGAAAGTCACGTCCAAAATCATATTGATGATGCGCGTCTCCATGGGCGTGAACAGGCGGCCAGGCGAGAGTTGTCCGAGCGTACCTTTGCCGAATCCGCCAAAAAAGCTATCTAGCGAGCTAAACACAATCGTGGGGTCCATGACCACCAGCGTGAAACCGCGTAGCGGGTTCATGCGGATGACATTGACCGAAAGCGGCGCACGCAAGTCTTTGACGTAGTCGCCAAATTTAACGATTTGCACTTTGGTCGGATTGATACGCGGGCTGGTGCGCAACACATCCATGAGCTGCGGGCGGAACAAGCGGATAAAGCGCTCGTTAATCATATCGATCGAGCCGACATTGACGCCCAGGCTGCTGTCTTCGCTGGCTAAGTCGTGCTTTTTTACACGCGCCGCGGTATTAAAGCCAGTATCCACCGCAATCGAACCGTCATTGACTCCTTCGGCCAAGGCAGAGAGTTCGTCGGCGGAAAGCAGGTTATCGGCCATGGTGCAAAGCGCTTTGTCGGTGAGGCCGGTGTTTTACTGGACGATAAAGTTGGTGAAATTGATTTCCTCGACGCCGCCGAAGTCCTCATATTTTTCCAATATCGTGTTCATCACGTCGGCGACTTTTTTGGCCAGATCGCGCCGGAAATCGGGTTTAGCGAGATCGGCCTCGGTCGTCTGGCGCATGGCGTCCATGATGGCTGAGCGCAGCGCAAACTCATGCTTTTTCACGTTCTCGATCACGCGCTCGTCGTAGCGGGTCATCAAGGCGATCTGCACCGACATGACTTTTTTCGAGCCGGTCAGATTGACCAAAAATTCACGTTCCAACTGGAAGTAGGTGTATTCAAAGCGTGGGCTGTCAGGGGATTTTTTATTTAACTTGGGCGGGCCGCCGGCATCTTTGCCGTCACCCTTTTTGTCACCGCCATGCGCATCTGCAGGCGCACCATGGCCATCGGCTTTTTTATCGCCATGGCCATCGGCCGCTTTTTCACCGTGGCCATCGCCGGCTTCGCCCTCGAGCATGGCCTCTGGGTTGGGCGGAGGCGCAAAAAATCCGGTTTGTTTGGCGAGCAAAAGCGTACCCACCACCGTGCCGGCGATCAGCACAATGATTCCGACGATAACGCCAATAATCAGCCCGATAGGCTTTTTGGGCTTGGCTTCGCCTTCCGCTTCCGGTTCTGCTGCTGCTGCTGCTGCGTCTGCCATAAGTTACCTCTTAATCAGGGTTCTCTAAATGCTTATCTGCGTGGGGGCCAAGCTTACGCCAACACATTGAGGCCATCGCCTTGCCCTTGGGCCGACCTGGTGGCCGCAATTACGGGCGCTGCGGTATCGGAATTGTTGCTCTTTTCGCCTTGCTCTCCCTTGGACTTTCGACCGGGTGTCGAATTTCCGCCGGATTGACGGCCTGAATCCCCATTTACTACAACCGAAGCAACTGTTGTGCCAGTTTGTGTCAGCGTGTCGCGTAGGCGGGCCGAGCCTTGGGCCATCAATTCTCGGGTTACGGCATTATCCGAGGTGAATGTGGCATCCAGGCCCCTGGCGTGCATGTCCAGTTCAACATCGATGCGCCCCAGCGCAGCGGGTTGCATACGCAGTTGCATCTTCCATTGGCCGCGCTCAATTTGGGCCATCAGGCGCTTGGCCATGGCTTCGCCCAATTGGTCCGCTACCTCTTGGTACTGGGCAGCGCGTTGTTCGGCCAGGGCTTGGGGGGTGCTGACTTGCGCTTTGTCGGAGGCCAGGCTGTGCGACAGGTTGCTTGTCGGGCTGGCTGCTGCGCTTAGCGGCACGGTCGGCTCAGCATCTGATTTTTGGGCCTGTTGTTCTTGTAGGGCTTCCAGAACCAGTCCCGATGGCACCTCGATGCGCACACTTTCCCACAGGCTGTGGGGGCGTGCCTGGAGCAATGCTTGCGCGGCACCGGCCGCTTGCGCGGCCAGGGCGCTTTGCGCGGATGGCGTCGTTTCCTTCGTAGGGAGCACCGTCGCGGCGCCTGCGCTTTGGCTTGCCAATGGCGCCATACTGGTAGCGAGCTGCGGCTGCGCGGCGCTTGCTAACGCGGGGGTTCCAGGCTGCGCGTTAAGTCCAGCGGGCGCGGTACCGGCGCTTGCGGCTTGGACCTGCAATTTGGCCAGCAGGGCATTGCGTGCCTCGTCGCCGGAGTCGGGTAATTGGCCATTGGCTTGCATTTGCGCGACCAATTTGGCTTGCGTATCGCTCATGGCCGGCGTGGGGCTTTGGGCCAGACCCGCTAGCGTGTCGGAAACTTTTTGCCCGGCCAGCAAGGCCGACCAATCAATGGACTTGGATTTGCCTGCCATCTGGGCCAGGCGCTGGGTAATGGCTTGGTCTGGCGGCAATAGGCGGATTTGCAAGCTAACTTGCGGCTGTGTGGGTACTTCTTCTTCGGCTGCGACTGCGATCAGGGGCGCGCTGGTCTGGCTGATCACTTTCGCGCCTGCAAGGACTGCCGCCTTGGACTCGATCAGGCTGGCTGCTGGGATGCTGCCAGGTTTTTCGATGCTCAGACGGGTCACGACCACAGCGGGCTCGTCTAGCTCGGTGGCTTGATGCACCACCGCCATGCCCAGACCCGCTTGCACGGCTGCGACAATGGCTGCGGCAGCCAGGGCGTCCGGACTCAGCGCGCAGGGTACAAGCTGCGCGCTGCGTACTTCGAGCCGGTTTGCGCTGCCCACGGCTGCAGGGGCCGTCTCGGTGCCTTGGAACTCGAGCCGGTTTGCGCTGCCCACGGCTGCAGGGGCCGTCTCGTTGGCCAGACCGCGGCTGCGAAGCGCATGCAGGGCGCTCCATGGGTTTAGGGTGTCCGTAGCCAGGGCCGGTAGGGCGGGCATTTCCGATGCCCCGCCTGACACCACAGCGCTCGCTTGGGTTTTCAAGGCATCGGCTGCATCAGCAGTCCCAGTGACCGGGCTGTGCTGCCCCAGCCAGTTTTCACTCGTCACAGTACCCGCTTGGGTAGAAGTAAGCGCTAGCTGCATGAGGGAGGCCGCGGCACTTTGGGCTAGGGCCTGGGCCGCTTGCGGGTTACCACTGTCTGGCAACTCGGTGCCCAGCGCGGGCATACCCGTGCCGACCGAGACTGCGGTGCTGATGCTGGCAAGGCCACTGCCGGCCGAGCCAAACAAGGCCTGTACCGCCGATTCACCCAAACCCTGGGCTCGGGCGAAATCAGCCAGGCTGGCCAGGTCGGGCAAAGGAGCGTCGGTGGTGATGACATTGAGCTTGTTGCCCAGGCGTAACACCTGTAAATCGGCCGATTCCGCGGCCGGTGAGGCAAGGGCTTGCCGTTCGAGCTTGAGCATTTGCCCATTGAGCACCCCGGCAAATTGCGCCCCCGAGGCGCTGGGCTCGTCCCCTGAGGGCTCAACTAAAACATCGTTTCCCCTCTGGGCCGGGGCCGGAGCGGTCAAAAAATTGGTTCTTGCGTCCATGGAAATATCCATCCTTCAGCGCGCCACTGGATGTGGCAATGCCATGTGTAACGCAAGAAACGTGACTGGTAAGGGTTTGCCGCAGGTGCAGGCCTGGATCCGTGGCTCAAAGACAGTGGCATAGAGCTTGCTTCAAGACCTTGCAAACCGATAAAACCCAAGCCTGCACACCACTTCAACCTGCCGAT
>CAMBFN010000116.1 GCA_945865425.1 Comamonas sp. lk
AACGCGTTCACAGCAACGGTGCCCATCCAAAAAACCAGGCCTTGATGCAACTGGAAATCCCAGATGACAGCCTCCTTATGGCCGCAAATGATTTAGGGCTGCCCGCCGACTGGCAAAGGAATGAGGCGGCAACACAAGCGTTTGGCTTGGCCTGGCTTGAATCCAAGGCCAGCCTGGGGCTCTGGGTGCCCTCCTTGATTGAGCCGTCAGAGATGAATCTGTTGATCAACCCAGCGCACACCGATTTCCACAGAATATTGCTCAAAATTGAGCGCTACCCCTTCAGGTTTGACCCTCGATTGTTTTAGTCATGTAAGCATATTCTGAAATTTGCCTAAAAGAATCAGGATCAGCAGAAATTTGAATCTTTTCAGACGTGTTGGGCGGTACGTTGCCCTGAGTCTCAAAGACCGATTAAAGCTTAATCTGGCTTCAAGGGTTCCTTGCTTGCCCCTGCACCAGCAGATCAAACACAATCCGCGCAAAGTTGGCGGCTTTGCTGGGGTCGGCCAGTAGCTGCATCATCTGGTTTTGGTGGGCGTCGCTGCTGCCCAAGATGGCGTCGTCAATGGCCTTGGAGAAGTCACCCAGCAGGGCCTGCTCGGGCGAGTTGTTCTCGATCTGCTTCATCACCAAGATGTTCTCGCCCACCTTGTCGCGGATGGTGTAAGCGTAGTTCACCATGTCCTTGTCGGTGAGCTGGTCGGTGACGAACACCTCGTTCAGGCGGTTGATGATCTGCGACAAAAACTCTTCTTGTCTGTCCTTTGGCTTGGCCATACCCAGGCCTTCGCCCGGCTCCAGCTTGTACTCAGCGGTGTTTTCTCTGAGCACCAGCGCCTGCTGGCGTATCCGGCCTCTTCGGGGAACAGTTAGCTTTAGGCAGTTTGCGGCGATAAAACCGCACAATCACCGCAAAATATGCACTGAATATCTTGCGTATGCAGCGTATTCACCGCATAATCACCGCATGAATAGCGGCGATAAACTTTATATCTGGCAGCAAGACACTTGGCCCAAGTGGGCCTACGCGCACACGCGCTTGGCCCCACTGCTGGCGCAAGTGCACCACGCACAAGGCCTGCTGCTAGGCCGCATGCACGACATTGGCCTAGAGCAACGCGACCAAGCCACTCTGCGCGTGCTGACCGAAGACGTGATCAAGACCAGCGAGATCGAGGGCGAAATGCTCAACCCCGAGTCAGTGCGCTCGTCCATCGCCCGCCGCTTAGGCGTGGACATTGGCGCACTGGCCCCAACCGACCGCCATGTGGACGGCGTGGTGGACATGGTGCTAGACGCCACCCAGCAGCACGACCAAGCACTGACAGTGCAACGCCTGTGCGGCTGGCACGCCGCCCTCTTCCCTACTGGCTATAGCGGCATGACGCCCATCCGCGTAGGCATGTGGCGCAACGACGCCCAAGGACCCATGCAAGTGGTGTCTGGCCCACTGCACCGCCCACGCGTGCACTACCAAGCCCCGCCAGCCAATACGCTAGATACTGAAATGGCCTTGTTCCTCGATTGGTTCAACACCGCCAGCCAAGACGACCCGCTGATCAAAGCCGGGCTGGCCCACCTGTGGTTTGTGACGGTGCACCCGATGGACGATGGCAATGGACGCATGGGCCGCGCAGTGGGAGACTTGGCACTGGCCCGCGCCGAAGGCAAAGCACAGCGCTACTACAGCTTGTCGGCGCAAATCCAGCGCGAGCGCAAAGACTATTACTACCAACTCGAACGCACCCAAAAAGGAACGTTGGACGTGACCGATTGGCTAGAGTGGTTTTTGGGTTGCCTGCTGCGCGCCGTGCAAGGCGCACAAGGCACGCTGTCTGCCGTGCTGGGCAAAGCCAACTTCTGGCGGCAATGGGCCGACACCCCCATGAACGAGCGACAAATCAAACTGCTCAACAAACTGCTAGACGGTTTTGACGGCAAGCTCACCACCAGCAAATGGGCAGCGATTGCCAAATGCTCGCAAGACACCGCACTGCGCGACATCAACGAGTTGCTAGAGCGTGGTGTGTTGATGCGGTCTGAGGCGAGTGGGCGCAGTACGAGTTATGAAATTCGACCAGCCACACCAGATACAAGCAATGAACGCGTGTAGCGTTTACTTCTTGCCAGGCGGCAAATCCGTGCAACTGCCATGCGCAACTTCCGCCGCCATGCCAATGCTTTCGCTCAGCGTGGGGTGGGGGTGGATGGTTTTGCCGATGTCCACCGCGTCTGCGCCCATTTCAATCGCCAGAGCGATCTCGCCAATCATGTCGCCCGCGTGTGTGCCCACCATGCCACCGCCCAAGATCTTGCCGTGGCCGTGGGCTTCCGGGCTGTCGTCAAACAGCAGTTTGGTCACGCCTTCGTCGCGGCCGTTGGCAATGGCGCGTCCTGAGGCGGTCCACGGGAACAAGCCTTTTTTCACCTTGATGCCTTGCGCTTTGGCTTGGGTCTAGGTCAACCCGACCCACGCCACTTCGGGGTCGGTGTAGGCAGTCGCTCAATGCAATACCGAAAAAGTACTTTATAAGGTACACTTTATGAATGCTCGTCGAGCAGAAAAATCCCTGCAATCTTCTACCGATCTGCACTTGGCAACGAGCCAGTGCGCGAATGGCTGAAGACTTTGGACAAAGCAGATCGCCAAACCGCAGGTGAAGACATTGCCTATGTCCAATACAAATGGCCCATCGGCAAACCACGAGTCGATCATTTGCGAGGGCCAATCTGGGAGGTGCGCAGCAAGATCGGAAACCGCATCGCACGCGTGCTTTTTGCTGTGGAGGAGTCCGAAATGATTTTGCTGCATGCCTTTGTCAAGAAGACCCAGCAAACAAACCCCGCCGATATTGAACTGGCGACCAAACGCTTGAAGGAGTGGATCCATGGCCAAAGCAACTAAAGTCAATCCCCACAGGGGTAGCAGTTTTGATGACCTCCTCAAAGAGGACGGCATTTATGAAGAAGTGCAGGCTCGTGCGCTCAAACGCGCGTTGGCTGAGCAACTGGACGACGCCATGCAAAGCGGCAAACTCAGCAAAGTGAATATGGCACAACGCATGGCCACCAGCCGGTCCCAACTGGACCGCGTACTGGACCCGAGCAACCTGTCGATTCAACTCGACACCCTGGTCAAAGCAGCCAGAGCAGTGGGCAGAACGGTCGAAATTAGGCTCAAGCGCGAGACCAAGCGTTCACGAGTCACCACGGCTTAGGGGAAACCGAAAGCCCGCTGTGCGCATCCAGCAAAAAGCCCGAACCGTTGCCAGTTCGGGCTTTTGCATTGATGCCGCTACAGGCTCAACGCGTTTACTTCCGCGCCGGCGGCAAATCCGTGCAGCTGCCATGCGCCACCTCCGCCGCCATGCCGATGCTTTCGCCCAGCGTGGGGTGGGGGTGAATGGTTTTGCCGATGTCCACAGCGTCTGCGCCCATCTCAATCGCCAACACAATCTCGCCAATCATGTCGCCCGCGTGCGTGCCCACCATGCCGCCGCCCAAGATCTTGCCGTGGCCGTGGGCCTCGGGTGAATCGTCAAACAGCAGTTTGGTCACGCCTTCGTCGCGGCCGTTGGCAATGGCGCGGCCTGACGCAGCCCAGGGGAACAAGCCCTTTTTCACCTTGATGCCTTGGGCCTTGGCCTGGTCTTCGGTCAGACCGACCCAGGCCACTTCGGGGTCGGTGTAGGCCACGCTGGGGATGACACGGGCATTGAAAGCGCTGGCGGCCAGCTCTTTGTTGCCTTGCAGTTCACCCGCAATCACTTCAGCGGCCACATGCGCTTCGTGCACCGCCTTGTGCGCCAACATAGGCTGGCCCACGATGTCGCCGATAGCAAAGATGTGCGGCACGTTGGTACGCATTTGAATGTCGACGTTGATGAAGCCACGGTCGGTCACAAACACGCCTGCTTTTTCAGCGGCGACCTTTTTGCCGTTGGGTGTGCGACCCACGGCTTGAAGCACCAAGTCGTACACCTGCGGCGCGGGGGCGGTACCGCCCTCTTCTGCTGGTGCAAACGTGACTTCAATGCCTTCGGGCAAAGCGCGTGCGCCCACTGTCTTGGTCTTGAGCATGATGTTGTCAAAGCGCTTGGCATTCATTTTTTGCCAGACCTTGACCAGATCGCGATCCGCGCCTTGCATCAGTCCGTCCATCATTTCCACCACATCCAGGCGTGCGCCCAAGGTGCTATAGACCGTGCCCATTTCCAGGCCGATGATGCCGCCGCCCAAGATGAGCATGCGCTTTGGAACACTCGCGAGTTCCAAAGCGCCCGTGCTGTCCACCACGCGCGGATCGTTCGGCATGAAGGGCAGACGCACAGCTTGCGAACCGGCGGCGATGATGGCGTTCTTGAACGCGATCACTTTCTTGCTGCCGGTTTGCTCTTGCGCGGTGCCGCTGGTCTCCGACACTTCGAGGTGGTTGGCACCGACGAATTGGCCAAAGCCGCGCACGGTGGTGACCTTGCGCATCTTGGCCATAGCCGCCAAGCCACCGGTCAACTTACCAATGACTTTTTCTTTGTGGCCGCGCAGCTTATCGATGTTGACCACCGGCGCGCCAAAGTCCACACCCAAGTCGGCCATGTGGCTGACTTCGTCCATTACTGCGGCAACGTGCAACAAAGCTTTGGACGGGATGCAGCCCACGTTCAGACAGACGCCGCCCAGGCTGGCGTAGCGCTCTACCAAAATCACTTTCAGGCCCAGGTCTGCGGCGCGAAACGCGGCGGAATAGCCGCCAGGGCCTGCGCCTAGCACCAGCAGGTCGCAGTCCATATCTACCGTCCCGGCGTAGCTGGACGCGGGCATCGATGGCTGAGCTTCGCTCGCAATGACGAGCGTCGCGGGGGCAGCGGGTGTGCTCGGTTGTGCGGAGGCAGCGGGCGCGGTGGTAGCAGCCGCCATGGGGGTAGGTGCAGTGGCGGCAGATGCACTATCGGCATTCGCTGAAGCGGGTGCTGTCGCAGGGCTCTCGCCTTCTAGCACCAACACCAGCGAGCCTTGCTTGACCTTGTCGCCCAGTTGCACTTTCAGCTCCTGCACCACGCCGCCGTGGCTGGAAGGAATTTCCATGGACGCTTTGTCAGACTCCACGGTAATCAGGCTTTGCTCAGGCGTCACGGTATCGCCGGGCTTGACCAGTATTTCGATGACGGTAACTTCGTCAAAGTCGCCAATGTCCGGGACTTGGATGTTGATCTGTGCCATAGCCGGCCTTTACAAAAGCACGCGACGGAAGTCGCCGAGGATTTGGCCCAGATAGGCATTAAAGCGCGCTGCAGAGGCGCCGTCGATAACGCGGTGGTCCCAGGTCAAGGACAAGGGCAGCATCAAACGCGGCACAAACTCTTTGCCGTTCCACATCGGCTCCATCTGGCTTTTGCACACACCCAAAATCGCCACTTCAGGCGCATTGATGATGGGCGTGAAGTAACGCCCACCAATACCGCCCAGGCTGGAAATAGTAAAAGTGGCGCCACTCATTTCGGCAGGGCTTAACTTCCCTTCGCGGGCTTTTTTGGCCAGCTCGCCCATTTCCTGACTGATTTGCAGCACGCCTTTTTTATCGGCGTCTTTAAGCACCGGCACCATCAAGCCATTGGGCGTGTCGGCGGCAAAGCCGATGTGCCAGTAGTTTTTATACACCAGCGCATCACCGTCCAGGCTGCTGTTGAAGTCGGGGAATTTTTTCAGCGCCGATACGCAAGCCTTGATCAGGAAAGCCAGCATAGTCACTTTGACGCCGCTCTTCTCGTTCTCTTTGTTGGTAGCCACGCGAAAGGCTTCCAGCTCAGTGATGTCGGCATCGTCATGGTTGGTGACCGCCGGAATCATGATGGCATTGCGCAGCAAATTGGCACCGCTGATTTTCTTGATGCGGCCCATCTCTTTGCGCTCGATGGGGCCGAATTTGGCAAAGTCGACCTTGGGCCAAGGGATGAGTCCCAGGGCTGCGCCGTCGCCACCCGACGCTGCCGGAGCCTTTGCGGCCTGGGCCTGGGCTTGGGTTTGGGTTGCGCCAGCCATGACGGCTTTGGTAAAGGCGTGCACATCGTCTTGCGTAATGCGGCCTTTGGGGCCGCTGCCTTGGACTTCACCAATAGGTACGCCCAGCTCGCGCGCAAACTTGCGTACCGAGGGCGATGCATGGGGTAAACCGGGCGCCGGGGTGCCAGGCACATGCGCGGG
>CAMBFN010000117.1 GCA_945865425.1 Comamonas sp. lk
GCTCGCCGGCAGGAACACGGACCGATTGAAACAACCACCGAGCTTGCCCAACTCGTGGCTGACACAGTCAAGACCCGCGAGCCGGGTCAGAACCCTGCAACGCGCACCTTCCAGGCTTTTCGGATTTTCATCAATGCCGAACTGGAAGAGCTCCAACAAGCCCTAGAAGCGGCGCTGAACGTGCTAGCTCCGGGCGGACGCCTCGTGGTGATCAGCTTTCACTCTTTAGAGGACCGCATCGTCAAGCAATTTATCGCGCGCCACTCCAAGGACGAATACGACCGGCGCCGCCCTTTTGCGGCGCCACGCGCTATGCGACTTCGCGCGCTGGGCCGCAATCGCCCCGGCGCTGCCGAGGTGGCCGCCAATCCGCGCGCTCGCAGCGCCATCATGCGCGTGGCGGTTCGCAATGACACCATGCAGGGGTTGGCGGCATGACGCGCATCAGCCTTGTGCTGATTTTGGCTACGCTGGCAAGCGCCATGTATTTGGTGAGCGTGCAGTATGAGTCGCGTCGCCTGTTTACCGAACTCGAACGCGCCCAGCGCGAAGCGCGTCGCTTGAAAACCGAGTTTGAACGGCTGGAAGTAGAAAAACGCAGCCAGGCCACACCCGCGCGGGTAGAACGTGTAGCGCGCGAAAAACTGCAAATGCATCAAGTAACGCCGGGTATCACGGTGTATATGGGTCAGGCCCACAACCCAGAGCGGCATCCGTGAGCCGCAGCATTCGCTACACCGCCAGCCCCTTGCTGACCAGCCGCACGCCGGTATGGCGCAGCAAGTTGGTGGTATCGGCGCTGGCGCTGGGCTTTGTGGGCCTGGGCGCGCGCGCCGCCTACATCCAGGTTTTTAACAACGACTTTTTCCAACGCCAGGGCGAAGTGCGCTACAGCCGTACCCTGGAACTTCCGGCCAACCGGGGTCGCATCCTGGACCGCAACGGCTTGATACTGGCGTCTAGCGTACCCTCGCCCAGCATCTGGGCGATACCGGAAGATGTGGAGTTAGACGAGGCACAACGGGCTAATCTGGCTAAGCTACTGGAGTTGCCGCTGGCCGAACTGAACAAAAAATTGGCCGACGAAGACAAAAGCTTTGTCTGGCTTAAGCGCCATGTCGAGCCGGAAAAGGCCAAACAAATCGCCCAAGCCGGCTTCAAAGGCATTTACCAGCGCACCGAGTTCAAACGGCAATACCCCGAAGGCGAAGCCGCCGCGCATGTAGTGGGCTTTACCAATGTAGAGGACAACGGGCAAGAAGGCATTGAACTGCTCTACAACAGCACCTTGTTGGGTCGCGCTGGCTCGCGCCAGGTGATCAAGGACCGCTTGGGCCAGTCGGTCGAGCAAGTGGGCGAAAGCGTGCCGCCGGTGGCCGGCAAAGATGTCCAACTGAGCATAGACACCAAGGTGCAATTTTTTGCCTACCAAAAATTGCGCGACGCGGTGCTGAACAACCGGGCCCAAGCGGGCAGCATTGTGGTCTTGGATGCCAATACCGGCGAAGTGCTGGCGCTGGCCAATTACCCTAGCTATAACCCGGAAAAGCGCCTCAACCTGAACGGCTCGCAACTGAGGAACCGGGCCCTGACAGACACCTTTGAGCCTGGCTCGGTGATGAAACCTTTCACCATCGGCCTGGCCCTGGACACCGGGCGTGTCAAAACCTCGACCATCATCGACACCGCGCCCGGTTCAGTGACGATTACCGGCGCCACTATCCGCGATTCGCATCCCCATGGCGCCTTGAGCGTGGAGCAGGTGATTCAGGTGTCTAGCAATGTGGGCACCACCAAAATCGCGATGCAAATGCCGGCCAGCGAGATGTGGGAGACCTTCTCCGGCGCAGGCTTTGGCCAAAAGCCGCAAATCGAATTCCCCGGCGCGGTGCCGGGCAAGCTGCGCCCCTACAAAACATGGCGCCCGATTGAGCAGGCCACGGCCTCCTATGGCTATGGTTTGTCGGCCTCCCTGTTCCAGATGGTGCGCTCTTACACCGTGTTCTCGCATGACGGCCAAATCATCCGCGCCACCTTGCTCAAGAATGACGAACCAGCCCTTGGCATTCCCGTTTTTTCCAGTGATACCGCCGCCAAAGTGCGCAAGATGCTGCAAATGGCCGCGGGGCCCGGCGGCACCGCTCAGAAGGCGCAGACCGCTGGGTATTCGGTGGGCGGCAAATCGGGCACGGCCTACAAGCAAATCGGCAAAGGCTATGGCAGCGAGGGCAACCGCAAATACCGCAGCTGGTTTGTCGGCATGGCGCCGGTTGACAAGCCGCGCATCATTGTCGGCGTCATGCTCGATGAGCCTAGTGCAGGCAAATACTACGGCGGCGAAGTGGCCGCGCCGGTGTTCAGCGAGACGGTGCAGCAAAGCCTGCGCGTCATGGGTGTGCAGCCCGATATCAGCATCCGCCCACAAATAGTGGCCAACGCGATAGAAGAAAGCTTTTGATGCAAGCGCATTTGCACACTCCCCAACAAGCAGCGGCCTGGCTGCGTGAACGGGTGACCGGCCAATTACAAACCGACCACCGTAAGCTGCACGCAGGCGATGGTTTTATCGCCATGCCCGGCCTGTCGGTCGATGCACGGCAATTTGTACCGCAGGCATTACACGACGGCGCCGCTGCATGCCTGGTGGACGCCCAGGATGCGGCACAGTGGGGCCTGGAGGATGCGCGCGTCGCGCCCTATGTCAGGCTCAAAAGCGATTGCGCGCAAATTGCCGCCGCTTTTTATGAGCACCCCTCGCGCAGCGTGCAAGTGCTGGCAATTACCGGTACCAATGGCAAAACCTCCAGCGCCTGGTGGCTGGCCCAAGCGCTCAATGACATGGGCAAACAAGCGGTATGCGCAATGATAGGCACGCTGGGCATCGGTATTGCACCCGCAAACACGGCCAAACTCAGCGCGCTGAGTTCGAGTGGACTGACCACTCCGGACAGCGTGCTGTTGCAACACAGCTTGCACAGCTTTGTGGGCCAAGGTTTGGACTATTGCGCATTGGAAGCATCCTCCATCGGCATCGAAGAGGGGCGCTTGGACGCCACGCGCATACGGCTTGCGTTATTTACCAATTTCACCCAGGACCATCTGGATTACCACGGCACGATGCAAGCCTACTGGGCTGCCAAACGGCGCCTGTTCGCCTGGCCCGGCCTGCAAGCAGCGGTGCTCAATATCGACGACGACCAGGGCGCAGTACTAGCCGGCGAACTGGCCGCACAAGCGCCTGAAATCGACTTATGGACATGCTCCACGCACTTGGCCGCCCGCTTGCAAGCGCGCGATATCCAGCAAGGTCCGCTGGGCTTGCAATTTGCCGTCGTGGAAGGCACGCAGCGCTGCCTGTTGCGCTCCCGCATCATCGGCGGCTACAACGTTGCTAACTTGCTGGGCGTGATCGCTAGCCTGCGCGCGCTGGGTGTAGACCTGTCCACTGCGGTGCAGGCCTGCGGCAACTTGCCGCCGGTGCCAGGTCGCTTGCAATGCCTGGGTGGGCAGGACGCACCACTGGCAGTGGTGGACTATGCACACACGCCGGACGCTTTGCAAAAAACCCTGGAAGCGCTGCGCCCGGTGGCGCAGCAGCGCGGTGGCGCGCTATGGTGCGTCTTTGGTTGCGGCGGCGACCGCGACAGCGCCAAGCGTCCACTCATGGGCGCGATAGCAGCCAGCAAAGCAGACCACATCGTACTGACCAGCGACAACCCGCGCATGGAAAATCCGGCCAGCATCATCAGCCACATCCTGGCCGGCATGGGCGGCCAACCGCATATACAAGTGCAAGCTGACCGCGCCCTGGCGATTGCCCAGTCGCTAACACAAGCGGCAGCTAGCGACGTGGTGCTGATCGCCGGCAAAGGCCATGAAGCGGCGCAGGAAGTGGCCGGACAAAAATTTATTTTTTCCGATGTCGACCATGCCGATATCGCGCTGGCCCTACGGGCGCAATTGGCTGCCGCATGAGCGCCGTACTGATGAACCTGGCCCAGGTGCAGCAATGGCTGCAAACTGCGAGCGCCCACTTGCCAGTGACGCTACATGGCGCACCCGATACAGGCATCGGGCGCGTGCACACCGACAGCCGCAGTCTGGAACCTGGCGATTTGTTTGTCGCGCTGCGCGGTGACACCTACGACGCGAACAACTTTTTGCACCAGGCCAAGGAACGCGGCGCCAGCGCCCTGCTCTGCCACAGCGGTTTGCCCGCCAGCCAGTACCCA
Organism: Comamonas sp. lk; assembly: GCA_945865425.1. Classification (GTDB taxonomy): domain Bacteria; phylum Pseudomonadota; class Gammaproteobacteria; order Burkholderiales; family Burkholderiaceae_C; genus Allorhodoferax. The sequence continues at coordinate 4,233 of CAMBFN010000117.1, forward strand.
CAAGGCCTGCCGCGCATTGAGGTGGCAGACAGCACGCAATCCCTAGCCCAGCTGGCACAGGCCTGGCGCGCGCAATTTTCCTTACCCCTGATCGCCGTGACCGGCAGCAATGGCAAGACCACGGTCACGCAAATGATCGCCGCCATCTTGCAAGAGCACGCACCCGATGGCGCGGCGCTGGGCACGCAAGGTAATTTGAACAATGCCATTGGTGTGCCCCTGACCTTGCTACGGCTGCGCGCCAAGCACCGGATCGCGGTGGTGGAATTGGGCATGAACCATCCGGGCGAAATTGCCCAACTCGCCGCCATAGCCCAGCCCACAGTGGCCCTGGTGAATAACGCCCAACGCGAGCATTTGGAGTTTATGCACACCGTCGATGCGGTAGCCGCGGAAAACGGCGCGGTGCTGCAGGCGCTGCCGGCAAGCGGCTGCGCAGTATTTGGGCTGGACGATAGCTATACCGGCCACTGGATAGCGCAAAACAAGGCGCAACAGCTACTGGGTTTTGCCGCAGCAGCGGTGGCAGAACACGACGGTGTCTATGGCGAACAAGCCTTGTGGCAAGACGGCGGATGGGCGGTAGGCGCGCGCTGGCGCCAAGGCACTGCCAGTGGGGTTTTGCAATACCGCTTGGATATCGCCGGCAAGCACAATGTGCGCAACTCCTGGGCTGCTGCTGCCTGCGCCTTGGCCGCCGGCGTCAGCCCGGCAGCCATCGAGCGCGGTTTGCAAGCATTTATACCAGTCAAAGGCCGTTCGCGTGCACTCAACCTGGTCTGGGGCGGTCGCTGCATCAGCCTGGTCGATGACAGCTACAACGCCAACCCCGACTCGGTGCAGGCTGCTATCGATGTGCTGCGCGAGCTGCCAGCGCCGCGCCTCTTGGTCCTGGGCGATATGGGCGAGGTCGGCGACCAGGGTGCGCAACTACACGCGCAAGCCGGCCGCTACGCGCACAGCCAGGGTATCGAACACTTGCTGGCCACAGGAAACTTGAGCCAATCTACCGTCCAAGCCTTTGTTCAGGCAGGTGGGCAGGCGCAGCATTATTTCGATACAACCGCTTTGACGCACGCAGTAGCGCAGGCATTGGCGCACAGTGCCAGCGTGCTGGTCAAAGGTTCGCGCTTTATGCGCATGGAAAAAATAATAGAAGCCTTGCAGGACAGGGCCACCACCCAACACACGCCAGGGGAGTCTGACCATGCAGCCTGAGTACTTGAAAGAGGCCAATACATGCTGCTAAGCCTGACGCAATGGCTGCAAGGTCTTTACCCCGAGTGGGGTTTTTTGCGGGTGTTCCAGTACCTGACATTGCGTGCGGTCATGGCCGCTGCCACGGCGCTGGTGATTGGCTTGGCCGCAGGTCCTGCGGTGATACGGCGTTTGCAGTCGCTCAAGATAGGCCAGCCCATCCGTGGTTATGGCATGGAATCGCACTTAAGCAAAAGCGGCACACCTACCATGGGTGGCGTGCTGATTTTGATTGCGATTGCCAGTTCGACTCTGTTGTGGGTGGACCTGTCCAACCGCTTCGTCTGGATTTGTCTGATCGTGACCCTGGGCTTCGGTGCGATCGGTTGGGTCGATGACTGGCGCAAAGTAGTCAACAAAGACCCCGAAGGTATGCCCTCGGGCGAGAAATACATGTGGCAATCCATCATCGGTGTGGTGGCCGCCTTGTGCCTAGTTTTCAGTATCTCGGAAAACTCCAATGGCCGGGTGTTGGAATTATTTGTCAACTGGGTTAGCTCCGGTTTTGACGTCAGCTTGCCACCCAAAGCGGGCCTGCTACTCCCCTTTTTCAAGCAGGTGAGCTATCCGCTGGGCGTGCTGGGCTTTGTGGTGCTGACCTATTTGGTGATTGTGGGCTCGAGCAATGCGGTGAATTTGACCGATGGCCTGGACGGCCTGGCCATCATGCCGGTGGTGATGGTGGGTTCAGC